>NZ_QSKJ01000001.1:236755-330683 GCF_003469895.1 Collinsella sp. AM28-11LB | reverse complement strand
GATGGGCAGGTTGCGTGGCGGGCGGGTTGCGCGAACACGCTCGCAAGACGAAAACGCCCCGCTTTTCTTCGTCTTTGGGAGATCAGTTGGGTTAGAGCTCAAGGGCGAGGGTAACGGGGCAGTGGTCGCTGCCAAAGATGTCACCGCGGATGCCCGTGTCGCGCACGTTGCCGGCGATTGCGTCGCTCACCAGGAAGTAATCAATGCGCCAGCCAGCGTTGTTTTTGCGAGCATTAAAGCGGTAGCTCCACCAGCTGTAGACGCCCTCGACGTCGGGGTTTGCCGCGCGCCAGGTATCGGTAAAGCCGGCATCGAGCAGCTCGGTGAACTTGCCGCGCTCTTCGTCCGAAAAACCCGCGTTGCCGCGGTTGGACTTGGGGTTCTTAAGGTCGATCTCCTCGTGCGCCACGTTAAAGTCGCCGCAGGTTACCACGGGCTTGCCGGTCTCGCGCTCAAGTGCGCTCAAAAAGCCGCGGTAGGCATCGTCCCACGCCATGCGCACATCGATGCGGGCGAGCTCGTTTTGGGCGTTGGGCGTATAGACGTCGACAAACCAGAACTTATCGAACTCGAGCGCGCAGACGCGGCCCTCGGTTGCGGCCTGCGCCACGAGCTCTGCCGCCTCGCCCTCGCCGGCGTAGGGCAGCAGGGCATCGGCGCGCAGCACGCGCAGCGGTTCCTGGCGGCTAAAGACCGCGGTGCCCGAATAGCCTTTGCGCTCGGCGTAGCTCCAGGTTTGGTGATAGCCGGGCAGGTCGATATCGACCTGGCCCTCTTGCAGCTTGGTCTCTTGCAGCGCCAAGATGTCGACATCGAGCTCCTGCGCGATCTGGATAAAGCTCGGGTCCTTTTTGAGCACGGCGCGCAGGCCGTTGACGTTCCACGAGGCGAAAGTGTAAGTCTGAGGCATGGTGTCCTTTCGACGGGGTTGGCAGGCTTAAGATTAGCGCAACAAGGGCGGAGCGGGCACCACGCGTGACAACCCAAGGGCCGCGTGCTGGGATATTGCCCGACGCTGCCCGACCAACCAGGACGGAGGACTCGTATGACGCAGGCAATATCGGACCCCAAGCAGGCCTCCGCGGCGCTGGCGGAGCTGTTCGATACCCACGAGCGCGTGGTGTTCTTTGGCGGCGCGGGCGTTTCCACGGCGAGCGGCATTCCCGATTTCCGCAGCGTGGACGGCCTGTATCATCAGCAGTTTGCCTACCCGCCCGAGACTATGCTCTCGCATAGCTTTTACGAGACGCATCCGGCCGAGTTCTTTGACTTCTACCGCACCAAGATGATCGCGCTTGGCGCCAAGCCCAATCGCTGCCACACCAAACTGGCCGAGCTGGAGCGGACCGGCAAGCTTAGCGCCGTGGTGACGCAAAATATCGACGGCTTGCATCAGATGGCCGGCTCGCAGCGCGTGTTCGAGCTGCACGGCTCGGTCCACCGCAACATTTGCCAGGCGTGCGGCGCAGTCTATAGCGCCGAGTGGATCTGTGCGCGCGATCACGAGGATGCCGCGGGCGTGCCCGCGTGTCCTGTGTGCGGCGGCCGCATCAAGCCCGATGTGGTGCTCTACGAGGAGCCGCTCGACGAGTGCGTGCTGACCGGCGCCGTTGCCGCCATCGCCGCGGCCGATGCCCTTATTGTGGGCGGGACTTCGCTCGTGGTGTATCCGGCGGCGGGCCTTACGCGCTACTTTACCGGCGATACGCTGGCCATTTGCAATCTTGCTCCCACCGATCAGGATGCAAATGCCGACCTGCTGATTTCTTGCGACATCGCGGCCGCGTTTGCGTTCTAGCCCGCGCACGCGGATACAATAGAAAGACTGATTGCAAAACGACCCCGCCGCCAGCGCCCAAGCGCGGCGGCGTGGGCATTTTAGGAGGATGTTCATGGCGAACGATAGCAAGACATGGCGGTGCGGAAAGTACGAGCTCAGCTTTGACCGTCCGCGCATCATGGGCGTCCTCAACGTGACGCCCGATTCGTTTAGCGACGGCGGCGAGCACTTCGATGCGGATGCCGCTATCGAGTACGGCCTGGCGATGCTCGACGCCGGCGCCGACATCATCGACGTAGGCGGCGAGTCCACGCGCCCCGGCTTTACCCCGGTCAATCCCGACGAGGAGGCTCGTCGCGTGCTGCCCGTGGTGCGCGCGCTGGCCAAAGAGGGCGCCATCGTCTCGATCGACACACGCCACGTGGCGGTTGCCAAGGCTGCCGTGCGCTGCGGCGCCTCGATCGTCAACGATGTGACGGGCTTCACCGACCCCAAGATGGTCGAGTTTGTCGCGACAAGCACCTGCGGCGTCATCGTGATGCACGCCGGCGAGGTCGCGGCACCTACCCGCACACATGCAACGGTGCAGCTCGACACCTCGGCCGCGGCGTTTGTTGCCGAGAAGGCGCGCGAGGCGGCTGCCGAGGCCGCGCGAGAGGCCGAGAAGCCGGCTCGCCGCCGTCGCGGCAAGCTGCTGGGCGAGCCCAAGACGGAGGCCAAGCTTCCGGGCGGCGTGGTGCAGCCTTCGCTGCCGTTTGGCGACCCGGAGCCCGCGCCCGAGCCTGCGGACGAGCAGAAGCAGACGGCACCGGCGGCCGAGCGGGTCGCCCCTGCCGCCGAGCCTGCCGCGACCCCCGAGCCCGCGCCGGAGCCCAATGACCACCTGGCAGCCATGATGCGCCGCAGCGCCCGCCGCGAGGAGGCCTACGTGCCCACCTCTCAGCTCCGCCGCTTCACCCTGCCCGATTCGGCGCCCATCATGCGCCGCGTCATGGGTTTCCTGTCCGACCAGGCCCGCACGCTCATCCATGCCGGCGTGTCGCGCGATCGCATCTGCATCGACCCCGGCCCGGGTTTTGGCAAGACGGCCAACGAGGATATCGTCATCCAGCGCGAGACCGCCAAGATGGCATCGCTGGGCTATCCGCTCATGTGCGCCGTGTCGCGCAAGCGTTTTGTGGGCGCCGTCTCGGGCGTGACCGAGGCGGCCGCGCGCGATGCCGCCACGTTTGGTGTGTGCCTGGGCGCCATCCAGGCCGGTGCCAACATCGTGCGCGTGCACGACGTCACCGGCTTCGCGCAGTTCCTGAACGGTTACTGGGCCGTCGCCAAGCCGCAGCCGCGCCGCGCGTTTGTGGCCGTGGGTTCCAACCTGGGACATCGCTGCGACAACATCCGCGCCGCGCGCGACATGATCGCCGAGATCCCGCTCACCTGCGTGTCCAACTGCTCGCGCATCTACGAGAGCGAGCCGGCCTACGAGACGCGCCAGGACGCGTTTGCCAACGCCGTTATCGAGATTAAGACCGAGCTGGCGCCGCTGGTACTGCTTGACGAGCTGCAGAAGATCGAGCTCGAGCTGGGCCGCGACCGCTCCAAGAAGGCCAAGGTCAACGGCCCGCGCACCATCGACTTGGACCTGCTGTGGATGGATGGTGAGACGCACGGCGGCAAGAAGCTGCGCCTGCCGCATCCGCTGATCGGCGAGCGCGACTTTGTGCTGGTGCCGCTCGAGGACCTGATGCACGACCCGGCGCGGTTCTTCCGCTTCAACGGCGTCGAGGTCAAGGAGCCCGAGGACCGCGTGGGTCATATCGTGGGCGAATTGGGGCGTATGTAGATGATTGAGATGAATGCTGTAGCCGCCGGCACCGAGCTTGATGCCGCGCGCGACGCGGGCCGCGAGGGTGCGTCTGCGGGTTGGTGCGCTTGGAGTGCGGGTGAGGCGTCGTTGACGTTTTCGCTGGTCGTGCGCCCAGACGTGAATATGCATGCCTTCCACGGCCTGCCGTTTGTGGCGGCGATGGGCATGATGGACGCGCTTGTGGGCACGGCTTCGACGCCGGGGTTGGGCCTTGCCGGTAAAGTGGGTATCCAGTGGCCGAGCGATATCGTGTGCGGTGCGCCCGCGTTCGAGACGCCGTTCGCACGCGTTGCCGTGAACGGTGGCGCCGGTGCCGCGGGCATGTTCGGTGCCGTGACGGTGGATATTGAGCGCACGGCGCTGAGCGGGCTTGGCGTGGATATGGCCGACGAGGCGCTGGTTGAGGCGCTGTCCGCCGCCGTGCTGACCCGCGTGGGCGCTTGGGTAGTTGTTGCCAACACGCCGCAGGGCGCTGCCGGCCCGTTGGCTCCGGTGCTGGGTGAGTACTTCGATATGGTGCCGCTGCTGGGTCGTCAGGTTGCGGCGGTGTCGCCCAACGGTTTGCCGCTTGCGGTCGGTGTGTTTGCGGGCCTGGATATCTGGGGCCGTGCGACCATCAAGACCGATGCCGGCGAGCAGGAGTTTCCACCCGAGGTCGTACGGATTCGCGGACTGTAACGCGAGGCACCCGCGCTCAAAGATAACGATGACAACGAAGCCCTCTTCGGCCTGTGCCGGGGAGGGTTCCGCCTATCTGGGGAATGGGTTGCCAGCGCCCTATTCCTCAAAACTGAAAAATTTTCGTTTTTGAGGAATAGAATTAAGGCAGTTCGGTCTTTCGCGAGGTATATTCGCTATAGAGCCTATTCCTCAAAACTGAAAATTTTTCAGTTTTGAGGAATAGCGATAAAAGACCGCGAGGAGGCCCCGATGAAACTCATCAATAGAACGTCATATATGGACACGTTGACGAGTCTTATTGGCGTGCCGGACATCAAGGTCATCACGGGCATCCGTCGTAGCGGTAAATCAAAATTGCTCGAGGCCCTCCGCGATTACGTGGAGGCACATCTGTCCAATTCGAATGTCATCCATATCAACTACAACCTCGATGAGTTCGAGAACCTGCTCGAGTATCACGCGCTGCTCGCCTATGTAAAAGAGCATCGAGTGTCCGACAAGCAAAACTTCCTGCTTATCGACGAGGTTCAGATGTGCGACGGCTTTGAACGCGCGATCAACAGCCTCCATGCATCCGAGCAGTACGACATCTTCATCACCGGATCGAACGCCTTTTTGCTGTCGAGTGATCTGTCGACGCTCTTTACGGGGCGCACGTTCGAGATCGAGGTTTTCCCATTCTCGTTTGAGGAGTATCGTCTCTATGACGACGAGGGCGAGGTCGACCGCGACTTCGATGAGTACGCGAGAACCGGCGGTATGTCCGGCTCTTACCCTTATCCACTGCAGGAGCAGCGCTATCAATATCTCTCCAACGTCTTCAAGACGCTCATTGTGAGAGATATCGTGCAGCGGCATAACGTGAGAAACGAATCGGCGCTGCTGCGCATTGCCGATTACATGATGGACAACGTTTCCAACATTACGTCGGCACGCAACATTACTGATGCATTAAATGCGGATGGGCTAAAGATTACGAACAAGACGGTCGGCACGTACATGGGGTACCTGTGCGATGCGTTTGCCTTCTATAAAGTTCGTCGGTACGACATTCGCGGCAAAAAATACCTTAAGAGCGGCGAGAAGTATTACCTGGCAGACCACGCGTTCAAATACGCACTGCTTGGTACACGTGATATGGATTGGGGACGCGTATACGAGAACATGGTGGCCATCGAGCTGCTGCGCCGCGGATACGAGGTATACGTCGGTGTGCTCTATAAAAAGGAAATAGACTTTGTAGCAATCAAGCGAAGCGAGAAGCTCTACATTCAGGTGAGCGACGACATCAGCTCGGATAAGACGTTTGAACGCGAGATTTCGCCACTGCTGAGCATTGGCGATGCGTATCCCAAGATGATTCTTGCCCGCACGCATCACGAGGCCACGGATCGCGATGGGGTGCAGATCGTGGACCTGGCGAGGTGGTTGTGCGGCGAGGCTTAGCAAAAAATCCTATTCCTCAAAACTGAAAAATTTTCGATTTTGAGGAATAGGACCGATGCATTGCTTAGTCCGCCGCTCGCGCCCGTGCTCGACTTAAGCCCCTGCCTTACCCCAGCTCCTGCATGCGACGATAGATTTCGCAGATACCCTTAATGGTAAGTTGTCCGTCGACCACGTCGAAGGCATCGGTCGAACCGGCGACGATGCCGGCGAGGCCACCCGTGGCGATAACGGTGACGTCCTCACGACCCAGCTCGCGCTTCATGCGCGCGACCAGGCCCTCGGCCATGGCGGCGGCGCCCACCACGGCGCCGACCTTGATGCACTCCTCGGTATCGCGGCCGATGGCGTGCTCGGGCGCCTCGAGCGGAACGCTGGCGAGCTTGGCAGCTCGGGCGGCGAGCGCGTCCATCGAAATGCGGATGCCCGGCGCGATCGCTCCGCCAATGTAATAGCCGTCCTCGTCGATGACGTCGATATTGGTTGCGGTGCCAAAGTCCACCACGATCGCCGGGGCGCCGTAGAAGGTCTCGGCAGCGACGGCGTTGGCGATGCGGTCGGCACCAACGGCTTGGGGGCGCGCCGCCCGCAGTTTGGTCACCGCAGCCGTCTGCGGCCCGATGACGATGGCGTCCGCGGCAATGCGGTCGGCCACGGCGTGCCACTCGCGCGAGAGCTGCGGCACCACGCCGGCAAAGGCGATTGCGTCGACCGCATCGAGCGAAAGGTCGTACATCTTAAAGAAACCCATCAGGCGCACGTGGATCTCGTCGGCGGTATAGGAGCGGTCGGTGGGCATGCGCCACGACTGCACCAGCTCGTCTCCGTCAAACAGGCCCATGGCCGTTTGCGTGTTTCCCATATCGATAGCGAGCAGCATGTCTACTCCCGGTGTCGGCATAAAAGGACGCGCACCATTGTATACGTGCCGTCGACGGCGCTCGGCTGCGATTCGTTTACGGTGATAGGGGCTGAGGGGTTTAAATATGAAGGAACTATGCTCTACGAGATTTTTCTTGCCGTTTACCGAACTCCCGCGTAATATTCTTTCTTGCGCACATGAGGCGCCCAGACATTGCGGGGTGGAGCAGTCTGGTAGCTCGCCGGGCTCATAACCCGGAGGTCGTAGGTTCAAATCCTGCCCCCGCGACCAAGAATTTGCAGCTCGTCGGCTTAGCCGGCGAGCTTTTTTGTTACAGGCTTTAGCCTGTGCGGGGCGCGCGGCGCGCCGCATCAGAAACCACCCGCTATGCGGGTGGGGACACCGGCTTTACAAAGCCGCCCCCTCGCCGGACACTTGCGATTGTTCAGGCCGCAGGGAATCCGAGTCGAGAGGGCGGTGGTGGCGTATGGCCCAGAAGGCCTACAGCCTGTCGCACACGAAGTGGATGTGCAAGTACCACGTCGTGTTCACGCCGAAGTATAGGCGCAAAGTCATCTACAACCAAATTAGGTCCGACCTTGGGGAGATCTTCAGGAAGCTCTGCCAGTACAAGGGGATAGAGATCATCGAGGGGCACCTGATGCCCGACCACGTCCACATGCTGCTGGCGATACCGCCGAAGTACAGCGTGTCCAGCGTGATGGGCTACCTGAAGGGGAAGAGCTCGCCGATGATATTCGACAGGCACGCCAACCTCAAGTACAGGTCGGCAATAGGAAGTTCTGGGCGGAGGGCTACTACGTGTCCACCGTCGGCCTGAACGAGGCGACGATCGCCAAGTACATCAGGGAGCAGGAGTCCCACGACATCGCGCTGGACAAGCTGAGCGTGAAGGAGTACGAGGACCCCTTCAAGAGGAGGTGATCCTGCCTGTTTGACCGGCGCGCCACGGGTCAAGATGCACTAGGCCTGGACGAAGTCCGGGCCCGCGCCTTTAGACGCGAGCCCGGGGCCCGCGGGTTATACCCTAAGAGCAAACCACCCTTTTTAAGGGTGGTTCTGATTTAAACCACCGTTCGACCACCATTTTACCACCGTACTTTTTTGCGGACTCTGGATTATTGCGGACTCAGGATTACCCGTCCGAAAATGAGCGTTGGTGACGCCCTGCAGCAACCTTTTGAAGAGAGATTACGGCACAGCGTCACCTACTCGGGCATATAGCTTTCGTCACAGCGAAACCAACTAGTAAATAGATCTGCTTTTAATAAAAAGACAACTCAGCGCGCCCTGTGAAGCAGTACGAAAATGTACTGTTTTCCACAAACCGGGACGTGACGTTTCAACATCTAATGAAAACCGCATTTCGAAGCTATAAAACCGATTTCCGAGCTCGGGACAACGCATTACGGTGAAACCCTTCCAACGCCATCGAAACACCGATAGCTTCTGAGCATCATGAATGCGAGGAAAGGATTTGAATACGATGATTGATGACAACCACAACGAAGAGGTCGAATCTGCCGCTATGGTCGACGGGCGTGACAAGGTGATCACACTGAACGAGGCAGCCGAGATCCTCTGTGTCTCCTGCCCGACCGTGTACCGCATGGTCACCACCGGCAAGCTCTTCGGATTCAGGGTCAACGGCGGTTGGCGCACGAGCACGGCAATCTGCAGGCAATACCTGGCCCAACAAATGAGCAGGCAGCTCGCATCATGTCGCAGGAAAGCAAACCGCTAAGGCGCGGAAGTGATACATTCGCCCGCTATCCGAACTTCACCTACGCGACCATTCAGGACGGCCTCGCACGCGTGCTGGTGGAAAGAGAAGTTGGCCGCAACGGATGGGCGGTGATGATCGCCCTTTGCGGGACCGTCTACTACGACGGCCGGCTCTGCCGCGTGGGCTCTGCAGAGATTTCCGAGCGCTTCGGCCTGACGAAGAACCAGATAGCAAGGGTCATGACAGAGCTTCGCAGCAAGGGCGTCATCGAGCCGATCACTCTCACGACCAAGAAAGGCTATCGGCATCGTGACAGGTCGACTTTCGGGCACGTCGCCCAGTACCGCTTCACTCGGGAGGTATGGCAGAGAATAGATGTCGACAATCGTGCAAGCCAGTAAAACATTCGACGAGTTTACTGAATTATGCTTTACTAGTTCTGCTCTTCGACGTACCTCAATAGGGCGATTTTCGTTATCCTGACGCTTTTGCCCACATGAATGCACTCAAGGCTTCCCCGTTGAATCTCGCGCCTGATGGTGGCCGGCGCAACTCCAGGCAATTGGGCAACTTGCTGAACGTTCATGATGTCGGGCTCATTCTCTAACAGCCTGATCTCATCGGCTTTTGGCACCTCGGTTATGTACACGACTTTTCCTTCTGCCATTTTGAGCATGGTCTCCTTAATATCGCCACTTGCGTACGGCCCGGAAACCCCATTCACATGAGGTGCAAGTGCTGGCGTGAGATGGAAAGGGATGATGTGAGTAGTGCGTTGCTTTCCCTCAAAAGACGAATTGCTAGAATTAAAGCGACACGTTGTTGTCGCGCCTGAGCTTGACAATCCAGTCGAAAACCATGTCGCCAATCAACTCATCGCATTCTTGCGTAGTCGGAACAACTACATAGCCAGTAAAATCGCCAACTGTTATTAGCTCTCCGGGACGTAGAGACCCATCACACAATCTTGCAAAATCAAAAAGGCGTGGCCCGTACTTATTCCAAGGGTTCTTGTGGTCGATTTGAGAGAGCGGAGTTGAAGGAGGCTGATATCCGCCTTGATAAGCGTTTCGCAATACCACGTTTCTGGAATCTTCGAAATAATAGGTGCTAACTTCGGCCTCCAGCATGCTGTATGCCACGGTGGGGAGTATTCCATCGTTCCTGAAGAGAGCATTAATGATGTCGTATTGCTCCTCCAGAGCAATACGACGCAAACCTCATGGCGTTTTGATATACGTTGCTGCAATACTTATGGCTGGTTCTGACAGTGTCAAGTGAGGTAAAACAGGCGGGGATCGGAACCATGCGCATCAATTTGCAGAATTCATCATAGTCAAGCGAGTCCAATTCGACCGTTGTCGTCTCGGTAAGCTCTTGGGGTAGTTCAAGAGGTATTTCACGAACAGATCCGTATTTCCACATTGCCAAGGCGGCAAAGTCATAATCCCGCTCGAATTCCTCATATTGAGCAGTCATATTTCGATCGCCAACATTGTTTCTGAAGAAATCTGCACCATCGCTCAGAAGGCGTTTCGCAATTGCAACGCTGCACATCAACCTGTTTGCATACGTGGCAAAATCTGTAGACACCATGATGAAGGCCTCCTGTCTAGTAGTATGCGCCAATGCGGTTTTCTACCAGAAACGATCTTCATAAGGCAAGTCAGAAAAGCCCATAGTGTGGCATCTTGCAACGAGAGCGTCGAGTTTTTTCTGACAGATGCGTTTAAACCAGGCCGTGCCACCGAAGTGCTTTACGAGAAATGGACTGATCGCATAATAAGCGCGAATAAAGGTGCGGCCGCGAAGTGTGCTTGATAATTGATAGTCTCGAAACCTTCTTAGCGTCCAAACTTGCGGGCAATCATAGGAGCCGTAAACGGCGGTGGCGACATAACAACCTCCGCTACCTGAATTCTGAGTTGATGAATTAGTCGACGCAGGAGGTTTCTGTTGTTGGGGCTTGCGCGAAACAGGCTCATATTCCAGTTTTGGAGCGAACTTTTCTTCAAGGTTAGCGTTCTTGTACGTATAAAACTTGTATCTAACACCTTTCTCTGCAAGCAGGTCAACAACATCGTTTTTATCATTAACCCAGAAAAGCCAGTCAATGCTGCTTCCATTATTGCTAGCAGTTACGCATTCGTCACGATACTCTAATATGTCGAGAGCGGACCATCCCTGATTGTCTGTTGCAAATATATTAGCTCCTTTTTCAATTAGAGCATTAACGCAACTCTTAAGGGGCCTAAACGCCGCAACCAGGAAAGCCGTGTATCCGTCCCGCTTCCTCTTTATCTCGGTGTCGGCGCCATGATCAACCAGAAACCTAATCATGTTCGGACACTGCCAATTAGCAGCGTTCATAAGTGCCGTGACGTTGCCCATTCCACGCCAGTTGACGTCGGCGCCCTTTTCAACCAGAAGTTTCACGATGTCTTCCTGCACACTCTCTGCGGCAGCAATAAGTGCAGTGTCACCATGGTCGTCGACCCTATTGATGCTTGCGCCAGCGTTAATTAGCGTCTCAGCTATTCGGGTGCAAGACGCCTTTTCTTCATCTCCAAAAGCTCTTCTTATGTCGAGCATGAAATGAAGTGGAGTCTGGCGACCGACTCCGACGAAGTTCACGTCGGCGCCAGAAGAAACCAGGATAGACGCTACTTCCGGCGTACAACGGGCGGCTGCATACATGAGAACGCTTACGCTTGCGTCATATGACACAGTCCGAAAGTCAATTTCCTTTCTATTTGGCAAATCAGCGATGTTGTTGTCTTCGAAGTATTTCTTCGCGCCATGACAGTTTATTGTTGCAATTGCATTTGGATTCGCGCCTTCGTCTAATAAGACTTGCATCCGCTTGAAGTCATTATCCCAAACAGCGCGCCATAGCTCGCCGTCTTCGGATGCTAGCCCGGCATCACGGATCTGGTCCAAGAAGGCATCATCCCGATCCCACACCTGCCAGCCCATGAACGACTCTCCGCGTTCGAATAATTCAGCTACGATGCCAGCGTTGGACATTTTATACTCCTAACACGAGTGATTGAGTCAGTAATGCCATCAACGAGCTTGAGCCAATAGGATAACGCATAGGATTCAAAGAGATTGTCGAATGAAGTTATTGCCTTGAGAACCCTCGCATCTTCGTCAACGTCAAACGACATAATATGAAGAACGGTAATTGGCTAGTTATCAAGTAAACATCGGAGGGCAGTTGTACTCCTTGCGCTTCCTTCTCGCTATTTCGGCGAAGTGGGGCATAACGAAATCATACGTTTCGGCATGCTCGGGATGCCTTCTTAATATGTTCGTAGCGATTGCGTAAGCGCAATTCGGAGCTAAGCCGAAATAAACTCTATCGTCGTTGTATTTATAGGAAAGGTCACAAAGGCCGGATAGCAGGTTCGGCCAATAGATGCCGATAAGCGTGTCATAAGGGACCTCGGACAAAATCTCGGACCCAACGTGGGTCCAGGAGGGAGTCCGATGTACACGAAAGAGGAGCGCGAGGGGATTCTCTGGGAGTTCCACCGGAGCGGTCTGTCCGCCCCGGCCGCCTGCAGGCAGCTGCCGCTTTTCCCGAACAAGGACAACCTGTATGCTTGGCTCAAGATGGAGGAGGCGGGCGAGCTGACCGCCCGCGAGATGCCCGACCGGGCAGAGCGCATGCACTGCTCGCACGGCGAGGGCAGCCCCGCATTCGCCGCGAGGCGCTCGGGCGCCGAGCTCGCCTCCCCGCGGAAGCATCGAGCTGGAGGGGGCGCGGGCAGGATGAAGGGGACGGGGCGCGGAGGGGCCGGCGGCGAGCCGCCCATGCAGACCGACTGGCGGGACTGGGGCCTGGAGGGGCTTCCCGACGACCCCGCCGAGCGCGCACGCGAGGCCGAGGTCAGGCTCGCCGAGGCGCTGGCGGCGTTGGACGTCCTAAAAGCACCAGGCCCTGGCTCTTTGACGAACGAGGAGAAGCGCAGGGCGGGAGAGGCGGCGAGGCGGCTCTCGCCGGCGGTGAGGCTCGCGGACGTGATCAGGACCCTGTCGATCCCGAAGAGCACCTATCTTGAACAGGCGCCCAGAATCTCGAGGCCCGACCCCAAGGCCGCGCTCAGGGAGCGCGTGCGCGCATCGTTCGAGGCGAGCGGCGGGGCCTACGGGCCCGAGTCCGTGACGGCCGACCTCAGGAGGGGACCCGGCGAGCCCGTCTCATGGCGCGAGCTCGCGCCTGGGGACGCCGAAACCCCCGTCGTCGCGTCCGAGAAGGTCGTGCGCCGGATCATGCGCGAGGACAGGCCTGGTCGCCCGCAAGGCGGCGCAGATGCGCAGGAGGGCGAGGTACCGCAGCTACCGGGGCGAGCTCGCGGAGCGCCCGGCCAACGCCCCGCTGCGCGCGGACGGGACGCTGTTAGCGCTAATCTAAAACCAACCACTTTCGCAAACGTATCTCGCCGAATGCGCCAACGCGCTTTCGCCAACCCCGCTAACGTACTTTCACCAACTGCGCAAACGGAACTATGCTCCGATCGGGTATCCGACCCGGGAGGAGCGGGATATGGAGCGAAACGTAATGGGAGAGCTCAACGTCTACAGGGAGTCCGGCGCCAAGCCGAACTTCAGCGAGATCGCGAGGAGGCACGGCATGGACCGGCACACGGTCGCCAAGTACTGGAGGGAGGGTGAGGCCGCCGTCGACGGGAGGTCCGCGAGGGGCAGCGCCTTCGATCCGCTCGAGGAGGAGATCCGCGCGAAGGCCCAGCTGCCCGGGTACGGTGCCTTCACGGCGTGGTGCCGAGCGCGCGACGTGCCCTTCGGGGGCGGGGGCGGGGGCGGCCGCGAGCCGCACCCGCGGTTCGAGACGCCCCCGGGCAGGCAGCTGCAGTTTGACTGGAAGGAGGGCATGAGGCTCGTCGACTCGGAGGGTGAGGTCTTCGAGTCCAGCGTGTTCACCGCCACGCTGGACGTCGAGCCACTCCTCGCGCCGGTTCGGCCGGAGCTCCCCGCCTGTATTCCGTAACATCTAAATCGACAAAAACGGCAGCATAAAGTCGACACTTCCCGCAAGGGGCATGCTGACCAGATCGCAGGGCTATCTTGGTGGTGCTTCGTATCTACCAAAGGAGGCCCGGAGAGGAAATGATCAGCATGACCGATAAGAATTCTATACGCCTGCTGTGGCGGCAGGGGGACAGCGTCGCCGAGATCGCGCGCAAGACCGGCGTGAGCCGGGACACCGTCTACAAGTACCGCGACATGGACGACTTCAGCCCCGAGCCGCCCGCGAGGCGGGCGCAGGGCTCAAAGCTCGACCCGTACAGGCCCCTGATCGAGTCCTGGCTCGACGACGACATGCGCAGCGGGCGCAAGCAGCGCCATACCGCAAAGCGCGTCCACGACAGGCTCGTCTCCGAGTGCGGCGCCGACGTCTCCGTCAGCACCGTGGAGCGGTGCGTCAGGGAGATTAGGGCCCGCCGCTCGGCGGAGGCGGCCGACGCCCAGTACCTCGACCTCGTCTGGGGCCCCGGCGAGGCGCAGGCCGACTTCGGCGAGGCCGACTTCTACGTGAGGGGGATGCGGACCACGCTGAGCTTCTTCGTGATGACGTTCCCGTACTCCAACGTCGGGCTGGCCCAGGTCTTCCCGGGCGAGACGTCGGAGTGCGTCTGCCAGGCCCTGCGCAACGTCTTCGAGCACGTCGGCGGCGTGCCGACCAAGATCGTCTTCGACAACGCGACCGGCGTCGGCCGCCGCGTCGGCGGCGGGGTCCGGACGACCGAGCTGTTCGCCGCCTGCAGCGCCCACTACGGCTTCCGCTTCAGGTTCTGCAACCCCCGCTCGGGCAACGAGAAGGGCAGCGTCGAGAACAAGGTGGGCTGCGTGCGCCGCAACCTCTTCGTCCCCGTCCCCCAGCTGTGGGACGCCGGCGCCTTCAACCGCAGGCTGCTCGAGCGCAGCCTCGCCATGTCCGACAAGCCCCACTGGATAAAGGGCGAGCGCGAGCTCGATCTCTTCGAGGCCGACAGGCTGGCGATGCTCGGGCTGCCGGCCAAGCCCCTCGACCGCGTCACCTACGTCTCTCGCACCGCCGACAAGAAGGGCAAGGTCTCGGTCGGCGAGAGGGGCCGCCACCTCTACTCCACGCATCCGTCGCTCTCGCGCCGCAGGCTCACGGTCGGCCTGCGGGCGACGACCGTGAGCGTCTACGACCCCGACAGCGGCGAGCTCGTCTGCGAGCACCCCAGGGCCTACGGCAGCGCCCCGACCGACACGTCCGACCCCGCCTCGCAGCTCGCCCTGCTGGCGTGGAACGCCGGCGGCTGGGAGAACAGCAGGGTGAGGGAGGCGCTCCCCGACGAGCTCAGGGAGCATATGGACTCACTGGACAGGGCGGGCCTGAAGGCCGAGCTGAGGGTGATGCGCGACCAGGCGGCCACCTCCGGATGGGAGGCCACGCTGCAGGCGGTGCGCCTCGCCTACGAGGCGACCGGCCGCATCGACGAGGCGTCGGTCGCCGTCAGCGCGGCGCGCGCCGCCACGGGGACCGTCACCTACGACGAGCCCGTGGACCTCGGCGTCTACGACGGCTTCATGGGGGTGGCGTAGATGGCCAGGGCCGCATGCCCCGACAGGCGCCTGCTCGAGTCCTCGCTGAGGGGCAAGGCGCGCTCGACGCTGTTCTCGAACAGCGTCGTCGACGAGTTCTGCGAGGAGGCGACGCTCCCCGAGATGAGGGCGGTCGAGGGCCTGCTGGCCAGGCAGATGGAGGTCAGGGCCGCCAACCAGCTGGAGAGGAGGATGCGCAGGGCGAGGTTCCCCGCGGCCAAGTCGCTCGACGGCTACGACTTCTCCCAGGTCTCGTTCCCCGACGGCTACGGGGAGGCCGACCTCAGGTCGCTCGCCTTCATCGACGCGTGCCAGGACTTCGTCTTCCACGGGAAGACGGGCAGGGGCAAGACCCACCTCGCCATCGCGGTCGGCGCCGCCGCCGTCAGGGCCGGCAAGTCCGTGAGGTTCTTCACCGTCGCGCGGCTCGTGATGCACCTGGCCGACGCGCGCGACCGCGGCAGGCTGCGCAGGGAGCTCGACGACCTGCTGTCGGCGGACCTGCTGGTACTCGACGAGCTCGGCTACGTGCCGCTCGACGTCGAGGGGGCGAGGCTGCTGTTCCAGGTCATGTCGGCCCCCGAGGGCACCCAGAGCCTCATAGTCACCACCAACATAGAGTTCAGCAGGTGGGGCACGGTGTTCGGCGACGACAAGATGGCCGCGGCCGTCGTGGACAGGCTCGTCTACACGGGCAGGCTGGTGGAGTTCAACGGCGCCAGCTACAGGATGGAGAACGCGCTGATGCTCGGGAAGGGTGAGGCCGAATGAGGTACGCCGCGGAGGACTGCCCGGTGAACAGGATGAAGGACCGCGACGCCGGCGCCTGGGACGCGCAGGCGCTCTGCGGGCTCTTCCAGTGCCCGGGCTGCGGGCTGACGCCGGACCACCCGCTGATGACGGGCGAGCGGGGCGGGATGGAGGAGGTGCCCCCGGAGGACTGGGAGATACCGTTCTAGGCAGCGGGCGGGCCGGCCGCGACGGCGCCGGCCCGCCCGGAGGCGGTCGGCATGAGGGTGTCGAAATTCGACAGACGTATTTGTCGATTTTTACTTGACGGAACACACCCGCCGCGCGTGCGTCTGAGCTCCTACGGCGCGTAGAGGGCGCGGGCTATGTCCGCGTCGTAGACGAGCGTGCAGACGCCCCGGCTGTAGGCGGGCCAGTCCGCCGCCCCGTCCAGCAGGGCTCCCGGACGCCCCCAGGCGCGAGCTCGGCGCCCGGCTCCAGTCCCTCGAGCATCCCGACGGCGTAGGAGGTGAAGCCCCTGTCCCATGCGCTGCGGTCCCTGCGCCCCTCCAGCTCCACGATGACCTCGCTCGCCTTCATGTCCCGCTCCCTTCCGGCCTCCCGGCCCGTAGAATCTCGCCTGCGGGCAAAGCGGAAGGCGCTTGCCCTGCGGCGCCTTGCGCTTTGCTCCCTGAAGCGCCGCGCCAAGGCGAAGGGGGTCAGGGGTTGTTCGCGGCAACCCCCATCAATCGGAGCGGAGCGCAGATCTGTGCGGGGTTCCGTGAGCACCCTTGACGCCGCGCGGCTGAGGCGCAACACGTGGGAATGGGACGGATGGGAAGTTAAGGAAAGTTAGAGGCGACTTGAAGAGATGCGTATCCGCAGCTCGAAGCCCTGCCCATCAAAAAAAGAGGGGCAATTCCCCTCTTTTGGAAAGTTACGGAAAGTTGGGCTGCCTCTTAGGCCCAGTATGGGACGTAGCGCATGTGGCGCGGCGCCGTGTTGGGGTCGACGGGCTTGACTAAGCCTGCGGCAACGGTGTCTCGAATCAAGACGTCACCCGAAGGCCGCCGCCGTATCTCGGGCATGGGCTGCCACGAAGTTGGGACTTAGGACGGCGTGGCTGGTTTACTACGACGTTGCTACGACATTTACTGCGACATGGGGTGTCGTAGTATTTTCCACTCTCCACTTTTATCGGAGCCCGCTGGAGGTGGGATCCTTGCGACGTGCAGGTGGGCGCAGTAATGCGGTGGGTCGCTCCGGTGGAGAATCGCAACCGGTCAGGTTTATACTGATAAGGAGCTGTTTTTATATGCGAAAGGTGAGTTTTATGGAAAAGAAGACGGTATTCGTTGCGTTTGCAATCGAGGACGAACGTCAACGCGATTTTCTGAAGGGTCAGTCGCTCAACACGAAGTCGCCCTTCGAGTACATCGATATGTCGGTCAAGGAGCCGTACGCAACCGCCTGGAAGGAGAAGGTCCGCACTCGCATTAAGCGCTCCGACGGCGTGATTGCGCTCGTAAGCAAGAACTCGTTGAGCTCAAGTGGGGAAAAGTGGGAAATCGGCTGCGCGCGCGAGGAGGGGAAGAAGGTGCTGGGAATCTGGGCGTATAGCGATGACCGAACTGATCTTCCCGGTGTACGCACGGTTTCATGGACCTGGAGCCATATCGAAGATTTCATCGACAGCCTGTAGGAGCTGGGCGATGGACAGGATGGCCCTAGTAGTTGGAGTTAACTACTATTCTGACAAGCGCATACCAAATCTTTCGGGTTGCGTGAACGATGCCAAGGAGGTCGCGCGCCTCCTCAAGCGCAACGGGAATTCCTCTCGGAGCAGAAACTTTGACTGCAAGGAGCTGTATGCAACCGGCCCAGACCATGCCGTGAATCGCGCTGCAATCAAAGATGAGGCGCGCAGGCTGTTTCAGTCAAAAGCCGAAATAGCGCTCTTCTACTTTTCTGGACACGGGTATATCGAGTCAACCGGCGGGTTTATTAATGGGTCTGATTCCACTCGGGGAGACGAGGGACTCTCTCTGAGGGAACTCGTTGATCTGGCGAACGGCTCGAGCGCGCGCCACAGAATCGTTATCCTTGACAGCTGCTATTCGGGGGCGGCAGGGTCGGTCCCGGGCATGGAGAACCATGCCGCAATCTCGGAGGGCGTCACCATACTCACCGCCTCGCGAAGCGATCAGCCCTCGCTTGAGCGTAAGGGGCATGGCGTTTTTACAAGTCTCCTCATAAACGCCCTAGAGGGTGCTGCGGCGAACCTGACGGGCAGCATCACGCCGGGCAGCGTCTATGCGCACATCGATCAATCGCTTGGCATGTGGGACCAAAGACCCGTTTTCAAAACGAACACGGACAGCTTCGTGTCGCTGCGCGAAGTCGATCCCGCAATCTCACTCGATGATTTGCGGAAGCTGAAAAAGCTCTTTCCAACAGAGGACTATGAATACAGGCTGGATCCGTCGTATGAGCCAAGGGACGAGGGAAGAACAGACGCCATGCCTCCAGCAGAGCCCAGGAACAACCGGGTGTTCTCTCTGCTCCAGAAATACAACCGGCATGGTCTTCTGGTTCCAGTTGGCGCCGACCATATGTGGAACGCGGCGATGGAGAGCAAGTCCTGCCGGTTGACGCTCCTCGGCAAGCATTATCGAAGGCTTGCGGACCAGGGCCTGCTTTGACATGTTGACTAACGAGGCTTTCAGCGATCATGCTCAAACTTCAGGGCTTGTGGCAAGAGGTCGGATAACGCTCAAGCCGTTTGATGCTCATCGTGGAGCTTTAGTTTCTCGATGAGCATCTTCGTCAGCTCCTCGTCTTGGATGAGGTCTATGCCGAAGCACTTCTTTCCCGCGTCCTTGAGGGATGCGCCGATGTGATACGCGGTCGCACTGTCGAGGATAAGGAAGCGGTCGTGGAACGTTTTGGTGCGGCGGACGGTGAGCTGCGGGTACTGTGCGTTGAACACGTCGACGTCGCCTTGCGTGAGCCGGTTGCCGGACGTGTAGACGGTCGCCGCGACGCCCTTGCGCTTCTTTGCGAGGATGTTCAGGGTGTGGACATCTACGTAGCCATCTACGAGGGAGATTTCGCGCTCGGCGCGGCCCACGAGATCTGTCAGCAGGCTGAAGGCGTCGAACATCTGTCCGGCGAAGAAGATCCGCTGGGGCTTCTCGACCTCGCCTTCGAGCAGGCGGAACACCCGGTCGAAGTGCTCGTCGGTCAAATAGAGTGGTCGGTCTATTTCGCACTTTTGTCGCAGTAATGTCGCACCTTGGCCGCGGTGGCATCGATGACCCAAGGGGCTGCCCCTTTGTCACTTCCCCGCGGGTAACTAATGTCGGTGTGCACCGACATGGCGTGAACTAGGGGACTCTACTGTGGAACTGGGGGCCTTGCTGGGGAACTGCCGTCGGCCTGCCCGCTTTTCCGCTCGGGCTTCTGCTCTCAGCCTCTCAAACACAATCTCGATCTGTAACAGGTGGGCCCGATTTGGGTGGCTAGATGTTACAGATCGAGACAGGTCAGCGCGTCGGTTTCGGTTTATCTCAATCTGTAACACGAGGGACGGATTTTGCCGAGTAACTGTTACAGATTTAGATCTTTCGGCAGCTCGGTTTGGTTTGTCTCGATCTGTTCCAATGTTCCCTGCGTCTTTATGGGTCTTGCCACGTCGTTCTTCACGTTTATGCTGCAGCAGCCGATCAACTTTGGCCACCTCTTTGCGTTTTGGGCCTTTGGAATCGCACTTGCGGTTTGCCTGGTCATGTCGGGAACGCTCGTGTGCTCGACAATCTTTGGAAAAGAGCGCGCTATTCAGGCGCTAACGCCGCTCGATGTGCTCGAGGCACAGCAGAACCATAAATAAGAAAACTCGATTATCAGGGGGCGGGTGCCATAAGGCACACCGCCCCCTTTGTGCGTATGGCGCCAAGACCATGCGCTCGAAAACGTTGCCCAAGCGCATGGTTCATCTGCACAAAGCCCGTGGATGCTATGGGCAAACATCGGTGCGCCTGCACATGGTTTTGAGGCTGTTTTCGAGCGAAAGTATGGCTGTCGATACGCATGCAATTCGCATGAAGCCCGGGCTCGTCCAAGAGCCCTATAAAGGAGGATTCGCATGAAACAGTTAGAGACCGACGTCGTTGTCGTCGCCGCGGGTCTGAGTGGTCTTGCCGCAGCGGTCGCTGCAGCCGAGGCGGGCGCTCGCGTCATTGCCCTGGAGAAGGCCCCCATTACCGGTGGCGCCGCCAACATGGGCATGGGGCCTGCCGCAGCTGGCTCTCCGCTTCAGAAGGCCTCGATGATCGAGGTCACGCCTGGCGAGCTCTTCCGTCGCCATATGTTCTACACCCATTACCAGGTCGATGCTCGCCTGGTGCGCGACTACTACTTTAAGTCGGGCGACACCATTGCATGGCTGCAGGACATGGGCGTGGAGTTTAACTCTGTGCGTCCGGCATTCCGCGCTCGCGAGCGCACGCGCGCCTATTCCGACGGCGAGTACACCTGGCATGTCGTGCAGCCCGAGGACGGCTCCGAGCCCGGTCCTCGCGCGGCCACCACGATGACCAAACGCATGACCGAGCGCGCTCAGGACCTGGGTGTCGAGTTTATGTTTGAGTGCCCGGGCACCGGCCTTATCAAGGATGAGGATGGCGCCATTTGCGGCGTGACCGCCAAGGACAAGGACGGCGAGGAGTACCAGATCTCGTGCAAGTCCGCGATTGTCGCCACGGGCGGTTTTGGCCACAACGCCAAGCTCATCAAGGAAAAGCTCGACTTTGAGTGGGGTACCGACCTGTTCTCGTTTGCCATTCCGGGCATGGACGGCGACGGCATCAACATGTGCCACGAGGTCGGCGGCGGCCACACCCCGGTGACCATGGAGCTCATGTATCAGATCCCCGACAACATGAACCACTTCTATGTCGAGGGCGCATTCCGTCAGCCGTGCTACTGGTGCAACCGCCTGGGCGAGCGCTTTATGCCGGAGGACGAGATTTTCAACACCACCTTTGTCGGCAACGCCATCAACCATCTTCCCGGCAAGGTCGCCTATGCCATCTTTGATTCCCGTATGCTCAAGCACTGGAAGAAGGATGGTCCGGATATCGTCAGCCACGTTCATCCGCACGACCTGTACGACGGCTTTGAGGAGCAGTGGAACCGCGACCTGGAGGCTGGCTATCCGGCGATCTGCCAGGCCGATACGCTGGAGGAGCTTGCCGAGAAGGCGGGTATCGACGTGGAGGGCCTGCTCGCCAACGTCGACGAGTACAACGAGATGTGCGACAACGGCTGGGACGACATCTTTGAGAAAGAGCGCGAGTTTATGAAGCCGCTCGAGAAGGGCCCCTTCTATTGCTGCAAGCAGTACTGTGGCGCCTACGGCACCCTGGGCGGCGTGCTCATCAACCACAAGATGGAGGTCATGACCGACGACTACGAGGTCATCCCTGGTCTGTACTGCGTTGGCACCGATGCCTGCACCATCTATGGCGACTCCTATAACTACTGCATTCCTGGTAACACCATGGGCTTCTGCCTTAACTCGGGTCGCATCGCCGGTGAAAACGCCGCCGCAGCCCTCTTTGAGGACGCTGGCGACGAGGAGTGGTCGTAACACCGTAGCTATTCGCGTCTGCAGACACCCACGCGTTGGGTGCAGGCGGGGATTTGCCCTACACGCGAGGCGCTCGGGATCACTTTGGTCCCGGGCGCCTTTCTGGACAAAAGCGACGTTTTGAGGGGAACGAATGAAGCTAACGATTAATGGAGCCGAGGTCGAGGCGCGCGAGGGGCAGAATGTCCTGGAGGCCGCGCTCGATGCTGGCATCTACATTCCGCATCTGTGCAAACATCCCGATCTTGAGGCCGTTGGCGGGTGTCGTCTGTGCATGGTCGAAATCGAAGGCCAAGACGAGCCGGTGTGTGCCTGCAAGACGTCGGTTGCCGAGGGAATGGTCGTAAACACGACGGGTGAGCAGGCCGAGCGCGTGCGCAAGCTGGCGATGGAACTGATCCTGGCCACGCATCCCGCCGATTGCACCGGCTGCCCCAAGTACGGCAAGTGCGAGCTGCAGTCTATGTATCAGTACCTGGGAGTTTCGCCGGCGCGCTGGCGCACCAAGAGCCGTCCGGTCGCCACGGACGAATCGAACCCGCTGATCACCCATATGTTCACCCGCTGCATCCGGTGCGGTCGCTGCGTACGTGCCTGCCGTGAGCTGCGCGGCGCCGGCGTTTTGGACTATCAGCGTACCGAGGACGGCATTCGCATTGGTACGGACGGCAGCGTGAGCCTGCAAGAGGCCGGATGCCGTTTTTGCGGCGCCTGTATCGAAGTGTGTCCCACGGGCTCGATCGTCGACACGCTCAATATGTTCGATGAGAACAAGTCGTATGCCGACAACGTGGTCCCCTGTCGCTCGGGCTGTCCCGCCCATGTGGATATCCCGCGCTACCTGCGGCATATTCGCAACGGTGAGTACACCCGCGCTGCCGCGGTGGTGCGCGAGAAGGTCCCGTTCCCCGAGAGCCTGGGCGACATTTGCGTTCATAGCTGCCAGGACGCCTGCAAGCGCAACGAGCTCAACGGCACGCCGGTTTCGGTCTGCCGACTTAAGCGCGCTGCGGCCGTGCGCGATACGGGCGACTGGAAGGCCAACGTGCGCCATGAGCCGTTGAGCGGTAAGCGCGTCGCCGTTGTGGGTGCCGGTCCCGCCGGCTTGACCGCCGCGCTCTATTGCGCCGAGAAGGGCCACAAGGTCGTGGTGTTCGAGGCCAACGAGAAGGTCGGCGGCCAGATGCGCTATGGCATTCCGGCGTATCGCCTGCCCGATGCCACGGTTGACGCCGAGGTCGCGACGATTTTGGAGATTGCCCAGGGTGATGACGCCGAGCCGCGCATTGAGCTGCGCTGTGGCGAGCGCATCGCCGAGCCCAAAGCCCTTCTTGACCAGGGCTTCGATGCCGTGCTGGTTGCGGTGGGTACCCACGACGGAACGGTACTCCCCATGCCCGGTCACGACTTCGAAGGCGTGCTGCGCAACACCGATTTTTTGAAGGCTGCCCGCACGGGCGATGCCCCGGACCTGACGGGCAAGCGCGTTGTGGTGCTCGGCGGCGGCAACGTGGCGTACGACTGCGCCCGCACCGCCGTGCGTCTGGGTGCCGCCTCGGTCGATGTCGCCTGCCTTGAGGCCCAAGACGCGATGACCTCGACGCCCGAGGAGCGTGCCGAGGCTGCCGAGGAAGGCGTGGCCCTGCACGATGCCTATGCCTTTACCAGCATTAACGAGACCGAGGACGGTTCGGCCAAGGTCGGTTCCATGACAATCCACAAGATCGAGCGGTTCTACTTTGACGAGAACCACCGCGCCGTCACCGAACTGCTCGACGGCGGCGAGAAGACCATCGATGCCGACTGCGTGATCTTTGCCGTGGGCCAAAAGCCCGAGGGCACGGCTCAGATGGGCCTTGAGCTTACGCACGGTCCGTACATCGTGGCCGATGCCGAGGGCAAGACGAGCGTTGAAGGCGTTTGGTCAGCGGGCGACTGCGTGACGGGTACCAAATCGGTGATCGCGGCAATCGCTGCGGGACGCACGTGTGCCTCGGCCATCGACCGCGCTTTGGGTGGCGATGGCGACATCGACGAGGAGCTGACCGAGCATGATGCTCCCGAGCAGTGGATCGGGCATGCCCCCGAGGGCTTCTACGACGATGCCGTGCAGCCCGAGTTTGTCGATGCCCAGACGCGTAAGGACAACTTCGATACGTTTGAGTGCCCCTATACCGACCATGAGGCTACGTGCGAGGCGAGCCGCTGCTTGCAATGCGATTTGCGCCTAACGATCAGCACGCCGCGCCTGTGGAACGAGTACTAGGAAAGGAGCGATAACCCATGACGATCATCAACTTTATGCCTGTGCATCGACAGGCGCCCGTGGCGCTCTGGCTCCTTAAGAAGGACGTGGCGGCCGCTGCGGAAAAAATTGCAGAGGCTGGCGCCCAGGCGGTTTTGATGCCGGCGGGCGACGAGGTCTCTGCCACGCTCGCGGATGCGTTGGGCGAGTCCTGCCGCGTGATTGAGTGCGACCCGAGCCGGGGCTTTGTCTATGCCAACGGTTCGGCCGCGGCCAAGATGCTCGACGGCGAAAAGCCTCTCCCATCTTGCTGCGAGGGCGATGGCGCCGACCGATGCCTGAACGGATCGGAGTTACTTGCTGCCGAAGGAAAGCGCTGGGTGTGGTTTGACGGGGCCGATGAGCCCGTTGAGGTCGACCGCGTCGTGAGTGCGGAATCCCTGGTTGCCGCGGCGGGCGCCGATGACGCCAAAGCGGTGGGGATTGGCTATCCCAGCGGTCTGCTGCTGAGGCCCGACGACACCTCAAAGATTGAGCTATGCAGCGACTACGTGCGCGTCTATACCTCCAAAAACTGCATGGCAAAGGCGCTTTTGGACATTTGCACGCTGTACCGTCACGAGAGCTGCGGACGCTGTGTCTTTGGCTACGAGGGCTCTCATCAGATTGCGACGATTCTTGCCGATATCTGCCGCAAGAAGGGTAAGCCGACCGACTTGGCGCTTCTTCGCGACCTTTGCCCCGTGATGCAGGCGCAGTGTCTGTGCGAGCAAGGTCGCGTGCTGGCGCGCACGGTGCAATCGTTCCTCGACCTGTTCGAGGGCGAGATTATGCAGCACACCACCAAGAAGGTCTGTGCCGCAGGGGAATGCCAGGCATTCTTGACCTTCCATATCTTGGCTTCCAAATGCCAGGCCTGCAACAAGTGCGTCGATTCGGACGTTTGCGAGGAGGACGCGATTCTGGGAAGGCCGCGGTTCATCCATGTGATTGACCAAAAGGCCTGCACCCAGTGCGGCGCTTGTCTGGATATCTGCGACAATGGCGCGATCGTTACTGCCGGTGCCGTGAAGCCCAAGTGCCCGCCCAAACCCATTCCCTTTAAGCGCAAATAGCGCGATCCCCCTGTCGTTTTGCCCCTTGTAGGCATGCGGGAGGGGCCTTTGTTTATCTGCACGAGGTATTCCGCAAATACCGAGCGGGCCTTGGTTGCCTGGACGGTGAACGCGTTTTGCGTCTGCCGTACGCTTTTTGCGAAGTACACACGGGCAGAATCCGTGTCCAAAATGCTCTGGAGAGGAGCGACCATGTCGTTTAAAGTGATGGCGATTTGTGCCGGCAGGCACGGTGGCAACGGCGAGGCTTTGGCCAAAGAGGCCCTTTGCGCGGTGCGCGAGGCGGGCGGCGAGGTCGAGCTGATCAATTTGTTCGACTACAACATCTTGCCCTGCACCGGTTGCGAGGGCTGCACCATGCAGATGGGAAAGATGGGCGCCGGCCTGCAAAAGGAATACCACGGCTGCGTCCTTAAAAACAAAGACGATGTAGATGCGATTATTCGCGAGTTGCAAACCTGCCAGGGCGTGATCTTCTCGGTTCCGACCTACGACCTTACGCCCAGCTCGGTGTACACCCGCTTTGCCCAGCGCTTCTTGGCATACGAGCTTTCGTTCTTGCTTGCCATCGGTGCCGTAAAGGAGAATCCGCATACCGTTGCCGGCCTTATTTCCGTTGGCGGCTCCATGCACGATTGGCAGTCCCTGGCGCTCGAGAGCCTGCAGGCGACTATGTTTACCATGTCGATGACTGTCGTCGATCGCTATATGGCGCAACGTGATGGTCGCCCGGGCAATACCTTTGTGTGGGGAGACGACGTGGAGTGGGGCGGACAGATTGCCCGCGCCCACAAAATGGGCGAGAACATCGTCAAGGCCATTCGCACACCGGTTGACGAGCGCTGCTGGCTGGGCGATCCGGATGACGGCGTGTGCCCCAACTGCCACAGCTCCCTGGTGTACCCCGGCGACAAGCATTGGGATGGAGTTGAGTTTCCGTGGGAGTGCGCGGTCTGCGGTGCTGGTGGCGACATCGTGACCGACGAGCGCACCGGTCGCCCCAAACTCAAGATTGCCGAGAACGGCCTGATCCGCGACCGCAACGACGACCACGCGCGCGCCGAGCACCTCAACGAGATCAACAAGACCCGCGACGAGTTCTTCGCCCACATGGACGAAGTAAAGCCGCTTATGGAGAAGTACGCCAAGATGACGTTCCCCACGCTGGAGATTAAGCGCGATTAGTTTTGTTTGAGCCCCGCCCGGCCTACTTGCGGCAGTGCAGGTCGGCGCTGGTGCGGGGCTTAATCCTCGGCTCAAGAAAGCCAAGGTAGATCAGGGCGCGAATCGAGAGATGGAACAAAAAGAGGTCTTCTCCCGATGCCAAGTCGTTACCGGTGATTTCCTTGATGCGGTTAATGCGATAGAGCAGCGTGTTTTTGTGAAGCGACAAGATCGCGGCGGTGCGCGCCGTGTTGCAGCCGTGTTGCATAAAGGCAAAGAGCGTCTCGACCAGCTCGGAATCGTGCGACTGGTCGTGTTTCCAAAGTGCCCAGATTGCCGGATGGCAGTAGTTCATAAGGTTGATGTGGTCGTTGCAGATATCGAGCATTTCCATGTAGGTGTATTCGCAATAGCGATACACATGGGTGTCTTCGAGGATTTTGGTAAAGGTCGAGCCGTAGCGAATGGCGGCGCGTGCCTGATTGAGGTGCGAACGCACATCGGTTGCCTGGGAAAACTCGTTGCTGATACCAATGAACAAATTGTTCGTGGCAGCAACGCGGGCAAGGATCGCCTCGTCGTTGGCGGGTAGCTGCGTGGAGGGCGGACGGCTTACCAGCGCCACGAGTTCGCCCTCGTACATGGTGATAAGGCTATGGTGCAGCAACGGCTGCAATTGTCCTCGGACGCTCTCCGCCTCGCGCGCCTCGAGCTGGGAATCTTTTTTGAGCAGGCATACAACGTAGAGGGCGGGAAGCGGCGTAAAACCGACGAGCTGCATTTTGCGTGTGCAGGTAATGGGGTTGGGGATTTCGTCGTCCAGGAGGCGCGAGAGAAAATATGGCCCCTGTTGCGGGCCGCCCATCGAAAGAAAGCCGCCTTTCTGCAGCTCTTGTGCGAGCAGACGGACGAAGAACTCAAAGACCTCGCGATCGCTATCGCCAAAGGCGTGATTGCGCTCGATCATCATCACCCGGCCCAGGCACGTGCCGTGCACCTTGATCGCGTCGGTCATGGTGTTGAGGCAAAACATGTCGTTATAACGCGTAAGCGGGCCTGTCGAGCGGGCGATCTTCTCGTCTAAGCCGCATTCGATGATGTAGCGCACGGCTTCGTCTTGCAGCATGTCACCTTCGGAGAGCTCGGCGCGGGTGATGGCTGCAAAGGGGGAGTCGTCGTCATCGTCGAGCTCAAAGCCGCCGCGGGCGGCATAGCGGTACACGGGATCGACGACGAGCACCGGGTTGTCCATAGCGGCAGAGGCTGTTTGCGTGAGGCTCTTGAGCCCCGCGTCGCTCAAGAGCGCCTCGAGCAGCGCTTGCTTTGCGGTAGACGTATCGGTGGTACTCGGTTGCATGGGTGTCCCTTCTGCCGCGTCTTCGCCGTAGTCGACGCGTGACCAAATTATTATCGCAGGCTGTGCAGTATTAGGTTGTTTAAAAAGGTGAGTGTGGCGGTCGTTTCCTCGAACGGGGACGGTGCCGCCGGGGGCTGTCTCGATTTGTAACAGATGGGTCCGATTTTGGCCTGTAGATGTTACAGATTGAGATTTCCGGTGCGCCGGCCCCGTTTATCTAAATCTGTAACACGAGGGACGGATTTTGCCGAGTTGTTGTTACAGATTGAGATTTTCTTGCAGGCGGGTCCCGTTTGTCTCGATCTGCAACATCTGGTGCCCATTTTGCCGAGTAACTGTTACAGATTTAGATCTTTCGTCAGGCCAGATTGGTTTGTCTCGATCTGTAACGGGTAGGGGCCAAAAGTGGGTCTAGATGTTACAGATCTAGATTGTTGAGGATGGGTCGAGAGGAATATCTTGATCTGTAACAGTAAGACCCGGTTTTGCCGAGTAACTGTTACAGATCGAGACAAACCGAAGGGTCGTCTCGCCCCATCCACCTGTCGCTACCTGCTATCCGCCGATTTTCGTTGTGCCGCTGTGCCCCCATGCCATATCCTCTAGACAACTACGCGGCATCATCGCCGCCGCGCCTACAAGAGAGGAATGTCCATGACCACACCTGCGTCTAAGCTGCTTCAACCCATTACGGTTGGCCCCCTTGAGCTCAAAAACCGCATTATGTTCCCGCCGCTTACCACCGGCTACGAGGAGCGCGACGGTTCCATCGGCGAGCGCAGCCTGGCTTTTTACGAGCGCCTGGCCCGTGGCGGCGTGAGTTACATCGTCATCGGCGACGTCGCTCCCGTTATGACCGCAAGCCCCACGCCCAAGCTGGCGACCGACGCTCAGATCCCCACGTTTAAGGCACTGGCCGACGCCGTCCACAAGCACGGTGCCAAGGTCGCACTGCAGCTGTTCCACCCCGAGTACGACGTCCCCGGCGTCGGCCGCATGGTCATGGGCTCAATGGCCGCCGCCAAGGCCGCGCAGGAGGCCAAGGCCGCCGGCGACGAGGAGACCTTTGCCGCCAAGATGGCCGAGTCCAACGAGATCCGCAAACAGGCCTACGCCAAGCTGCACCACGACATGCAGCACTTTGTGAACGAGGCGAGTGTGGAGCAGCTCACCCAGATCAAGGAAGCCATCGCCGCTTCGGCCGCCCGCGCGCAGCAGGCCGGGATCGACGCCATCGAGGTCCACGGCGACCGTCTGGTGGGTTCGCTGTGCTCGGCTATCCTCAACCAGCGCACCGACGAGTACGGCGGATCGTTCGAGAACCGCGTCCGCTACGCGCTCGAGGTCGTCGCCGCCATTAAGGAGGCCGCGCCGGAGCTGATGGTGGAGTACAAGCTCCCCGTGATCATGGAGAACCCCGACGGCACGCCGCGCGGCAAGGGCGGCCTGCTGCCCGACGAGGCCTGCGAGTTCGCCAAGCTGCTCGAGGGCGCCGGCATCGACATGATCCAGGTGGCGCAGGCAAACCACACCGGCAACATGGGCGACACCATTCCGCCCATGGGCGCCATGCCCTACAACTGGACGCTGCCCGTGGCAGAGCGCGTCAAGGCCCTGGTCTCCGTGCCGGTGGCAACCGTCGGCCGCGTTGTTTCGGTCGAGGCCGGCGAGAAGATCCTGGAAGACGGCTCGGCCGACATCGTCGCGTACGGCCGCTCGCTCATGTGCGACCCCGACATTGCGCTTAAGGCCGCTACAGGTGAGCCCATCCGCGAGTGCCTCAACTGCAACAAGGGCTGCGTCGACGCGATCCAAAACCGCAAATACATCTCGTGCGTGCTCAATGCCGAGAACGGCGACGAGGCGACCATCGCCATTAAGCCGGGCGAGGGCGACAAGAAGATCGCCGTGGTGGGCGGCGGTATTGCCGGCCTGGAGGCAGCGCGCGTGGCGGCAAAGCGCGGCTACGACGTGACCCTCTACGAGGCGAGCGACCATCTGGGCGGCCAGATTGTGCTGGCGGCCGCGCCTCCGCGCAAGGACGAGATCATGCGCTCGGTCGAGTACTACGAGAAGATTCTGCCCGGCCTGGGCGTGAAGGTTGAGCTCAACCACACCGCTAGCCCCGCGGACCTCAACGCCGCCGACGCCGCGATTGTGGCCGTGGGCGCGCACGATGTGGTCATTCCCGTACCCGGTGCCGATTCGGAGAAGGTTGTCTCGAGCTGGGACGTGCTGGCCGGCAAGGTGGAGCTCAGCGGGCGCGTCGCCGTCATTGGCGGTGGCCTGGTGGGCACCGAGACTGCCGAGTACCTGCTGCAGCACGGCTGCGAGGTGGCGATCGTCGAGATGCTCGACAAGATTGCCGCGGGCGAGTCCGAGACCATTCTGCCGCTGATTATGAGCGACTTTGCCGAGCATGGCGTTGAGCAGCATGTTAAGACCCGCCTGACCGCCATTACCGACGAGGGCGTGGAGGCCGTTCGCACCACCGAGGACGGTGCCGAGGAGCCGGTGAAGATTGCCTGCGATTACGTGGTGATGGCCGTGGGCTCCAAGGCCAACGCGTTTGACCTGGACGGCGTGACGGTGCCCGTGACCTGCGTGGGCGACTGCTCGGGCGAGCGCACCGCCGACATTGCGAGCGCTATCCGCACGGCGTATCACGCGGCCAACGAGCTGTAAGCAAGAAAGCTATCGCGTATTGAGTGGGCGGGGAGTGCCGTATCGGCGCTCCCCGCTTTTTTGTCAATGAGGGCGCCCCTGACCAGCGGGTTCAGAAAATCCGAATTTCATGCACCAGAAAATCCGAATTTCATGCACCAGAAAATCCGACTCTTTGGAACATGAAAATCCGAATCGTAACCACCCGAAAATCCGAATTTACTACAGTGGAATAGAAGAATCAGAAAGCAGGAACTGGAAATCTGCGGGGGTGGCTCATGGCAGGAGAGAGGCTACATCGGGACGGATACATCCCACGTATCGTGGATGCGCAAATCGAACGCTACCTTCGTGTTTTTGGCGCGGTCGAGATTGCAGGCACCAAGCGGTGCGGCAAGACGTGGGCCGCGCTTGAGCACGGGGCGTCCGTCTCGTATGTCGACGAGAATCTCGACCTCGCGCGTGCCGACCCGGCGATGATGTTGCTGGGAGACCGTCCGCATATTATCGATGAGTGGCAGCGCGTTCCCCAGATTTGGGACTACGTTAGACACGAGGTTGACCGCACCCGAGGCACGCGCGGCGCCTATATCCTCACGGGTTCCGCCACGCCTGCGTTTGGCTCAAAGGCGGAGGCGCCCGCGCATAGTGGAGCCGGCCGCATCGGCCGCGTCCGCATGCACCCCATGACGCTTGTCGAGACAGGTGAGTCTAACGGCAAGGTGAGCCTGGCGGGCTTGTTTGAGCATCGTTTTGAGCCCTGCCGGTGCGATGGCGATACGCCGGGGCTTGTCGAAGCCGCTTGCCGCGGCGGCTGGCCCGAGGCGATCGATATGGTTTCGGCCGACGCCCAGCTCATCGCCCGCGAATATCTCAACACCATGTTTTCGAGCAGCTTCCCGGCGGTTGGTCTCGACCCCGATATTGCTCGTCGAGTCTCCGCATCGATCGCGCACAATCTGGGACAGGCGACCACGTATAAAACGATTCTTATGGATATGTTCGGTGCCGAGGAGGAACCCGCAGCGTTTGCCGACGAGACCAAGGTGCGTAGGTATCTGGATGCCCTCAAAGGCATGTTCATTCTCGAGGAGGTCCCCGGTTGGGTTCCCGCCGCGCGCGACAAACGACGCTTTACCGTCAAACCCAAGCGCTATCTGGCAGATCCAAGCCTTGCTTGCGCCTTGCTGGGCATGTCCTTGCAGGCGCTGCTTGCCGACTGGCAGACATTTGGTCTGGTGTTTGAGAATATGGTCATACGCGACCTTTCGGTCTACGCGCGGTCGCTCGACCTGCTGGATAGTACGCCCGTGCGCTATTATCGCGACGATTCGGGCCTTGAATGCGATGCCATCGTGCAGCTAGCCGATGGACGGTGGGCCGCCTTTGAGATTAAGGTGAGCGAAGATAAGGCGAGCGCCGGCGTCGAGAGCCTCAAGCGTGTTCGCAAGAAGGTCTGTGGAAATCCTCGTTCACGCACACGCGAACCGGAGTTTATGGCCGTGATTGTGGGGGTGGGTGAGTACGCCCGCGAGGTCGAGGACGGTATCTACGTGATACCCGTGCGCGCGTTGGGGTGTTAAGGGGGCGGTACGTCGTGCGTCCGCTGCCCGGTGCTACGGATTGGTGCAAGGGGGTCAGGTTACTTTGCACCAAGGGCTCGACTTTTAAGACATCATTAAGGCTTGTGTTCTGGAGCAAACCGCAGGTCAATGCTATTCTCTTGCCTTATCGTATGGTGTTGTATTCTGCCTGAATTCTATGCCTACGAGCAATGGATTGAGCACGACCAAGCGGAAAGGATGGCACGCCCACTAGCAGGGCAAACGTAAACGATGAGTGGCATGGACCGACATAGCGAGCTCCAGCAGCACAAGACGGCGGCCGAGTACCGCCAAGCTGCCGACGAGCATGTGCGGACCCTCAAGGATTTCTGGAAGGATTTCCTGGTGAGCGGTCTGTTTGTGCTGGCCGCCATCGTTGCCATCTTTGCATGCCTGGCCTGGTTTGCCGCGAATAACCGAGTGAGCGCCACGGGAAGCACGATCGCGGCGAAGGGCCCGCGGTTTGTGCTCTCGGGAACGCAGGACGGCACGGCGGGCAAGTACGACGCCCAGGACAACTACGCGTCGGACAGTCCAAGCCTTGCCGTGAACAATTATTTTCAACCTCAATAACATGAGTGCCGATGGCAGTCTCTCTCCGGGATCGGCGGGCCAGCTCCAGCTCAACGTCAAGCCGCTCTGCAACGACCTGCACGTTATCACGGTGGAGATGACCTGGGAGATTTCTGTCCAGACGAGCGCTGCGGGTACGGGCACCGCCGCGGACGCATCGAAAAACGAAGAGATCATCAACTCGCTTAAAGATTTGGTGCGCGGTCATATCCTGGTTTTCTAGGGCAAAGACACCTCTGGCTTTTACTCCAATCCGCTGGTTCCCACGACAACCACGGTGACCCAGGACGGAGCCAGCGTTATCGTCATCACGCAGAGCTTTACCATTCCGGCGAGGAGCTTTCGCGCTGAGGGCTCAAACAATACGACCAAAACCGTACCCAAAACCCTCTACTGGATTTGGCCGGAGCAGTTTAAGAGCTACGTTCGCACGGGCAACGCCGGCTACGGCGGCAACCTTTTTGCGAGCACGGACCCCGCCGCGGGATACGCAGCCCTCGTCGGCGACATCAACAGTAACCACGCGCGCCATTTCCGCGCCGATAGCACGAGCGTGCCAGGTCAGGTGCCTAGTGCGGTTCCGCCTGTCGGAGCCGGCATGTCCTCTGCGGATGTGGAAACCTGCGCCAGCTACTACAACAACGCCGACGAGGTTATCGGCAAGAACATCAAGTACATTCGCGTGCGCTTTACCGCCAAGGAGGCGGATAAATAAATGGACGAGCAGCTTAATGCCCGCGAGCAGGGCGATATCAAACACAACGAAGGAGCGGCAAACCCCGGCGGCAACGGGTTCGGCTCGCACGGCGAAGCGCGTCCGGTTGGCCGCATCGAGCGCATCAAGGCGTGGACCAGCAATCATCGTCGCGAATCCCTGGCCATCATGGGCCTGCTGGCCGTGCTTTCGTGTTGCTGGGGTTGACGCTCGGATGGTTTGTCGATGCCAATCGCGGCTCCACCGTCGGCAAGATCAAGGGGCCGGCAGAGCTCAAGGTGCTGGGCCCCAACGCTACGGCCGCCGAGCAGATCGACCTGAGTTACAACCCCGAATACGGCGATACCAAGACCGGCAACACGGTGACGCTCAAGCGCCCGTTTTGCGTGCAGACGGGCGGCGATGGGTTTGAGCTGCAGCTTGCGAATACGACCAACATTAAAGGTCTCACTATCGAGCTGTATAAAGCCGAGAATCCGGGCCTAGGTGATACTCCCGACGTGAGCGGCACTGCGGGTGGCAAGCCCTATAGCTGGAAAATGTCTGAAACGGATCTGCTGAAGAACTTCACGCCCATCAACGACCCGGGCGACGGCCTGGAGCCGTGCCGGGCGAGGGCGCAAGCGACCCTACATTCAAGGACTATCAAAACGTCCAGCGCAACGCGCGCCCGCTCTACCGTTTCAAGGTGTTCAGCAAAAGCGAACTCAACGCCAAGACACTCGACGGCTCGAATGGCAAGGACACGCTCAACTTTATCATCAAGCTTTCGTGGGACGAGAGCGCCAAAGAGACCGATGTGATCTACCTGATCGCGCGCAACACGAGCGGTAAGTAGGAGAGGGAGCGCACATGGAGAAGCAGGAGAAGCAGCAGGATGCCGAGCGCGAGCAGCTGGCAAAAAGTAAAAGCCTAGTCAAGAACAAGCTGGTTGTGGCGGCAATCGCACTTGTTTGCGCCGTGGCGCTCGTGATGGGTGGTTACTTTACCTATTCCGCCTACATCGCCAACGGATCTCTTAAGTCCGTCGCCGCGACGGGTACCGCTCAGAGCCTGTTTGCGAGCGACCTGCTCACGGGCTACATGAGTACGCCCAGCAGCGACGAGCTCGACCGTGCCCAGCGGATGCTAGGAATGAAGTGACGTACGTCTACAAGCAGGCGAGCAAAACATGGGAGAGACGGGTCGAGCCTAACAAAACCGACCCCAAAGATACGCTTGACGACGCGACGATGCATAGCTATCTCCAGAGTGCCTCTACAGCATCGAGCCGGAGAACGACAAGGGGGAAAGCATTGACACGCTTGAGCTGGACGCTGCCGTTTTTCAGGGCTTGGGTAATAAAGGTTACCCGGTCCGTGGCGTTATCGTTGGTAATCTGAGGGGCTCGTCGCAGGTAGCTACGCAGGCGGCTATCAAGATCCGCAACTCCAAGGACACAGGTGCGCTTTCTGGATTGATCCCGTATAGCTACGGTAGCGTTGTGAGTAATCTGAACATTGAATACTCGGGCAAGGCGGCCTCTATTGCACATAAGAATAAAGACGCCTCTGGCGTGCCGGGCGCGTTTTTTGGCGGCGTGATCGGGTGCGTCCGCAGCGGGACCGATGGTTTGTATGAGAACGTAACGGATGGCATTTCCAACTACGTAAAAGTTCCAGAGAGTAAGCTTGCCGTGGTCAACGCCGCTGGCAATGCGATCACCTTTACTGACTCAACGAAGGAGAATGGCAAGTTCCGAACACAGAACGGCGACACCACGTTTAACCTGCCCTTTACCGTTCAGGTCAACACGCAGGTTGAGCCCAACACTCAGGTTGAGCCGAGTCGGTTCTATGCGAACTATCGCTTGGTGATGACAGCGAGCCTGGTTAAGGGTGACATGGCGAGCGCAACGCCTCAATCGCCCGACTATGTGACCTATACGCTCACGAGGGTGAACCTCAACGGCATCGATCACTGATTCCGAAGCCGACTAGCTTCGCAAGGGGGGCGGCAACCACCCAGTTGCCGCCCCCCTAGTCTGCGCGATCCCAGTCTTGGACTCCGCTGGACAGTTAGTTCAGATACGTATAATTCCAGACCGCAGCAGGCGCATCCGGCGCTCGTTTTGGGGCAAAAAACAGTCCAGAACTATGGTTAGCTGGCCGATATGAGCTCTATTTGCATTTAGTGAGCTGCCAACGGGGCTTCTCAGGGGGCCAGAATAGAGTTTCGGCGCTGTCAAAAAATACGAATCTGAACTAACTGTCCAGCTGCCGCTGGAGAAAGGCGTTTTAGCTTTGCCGACTTCCCAGCATCTTTCCAGCTTTCCACTTAACTTAACACCTAGGGTGGAAAGCTGGAAAGTTAAGTGGAAAGCTGGAGAGTAAACGGAAGGCCTGCCGCGTTAACTTAGGGGCTAGGAGGGGTTAATAATTACGCAAACCATACCAAGCGAAACAAAAAGATACCAATCTGGTTGGTAAAACACGCTCAATGAGCTGCGAGCTAACTAGCTGCGTAAATAGAACGTAAAGAAATGTCGCAAATAAATGGCAAATGCCCAGATGCCGCCGTTGCTATTTTCAATTAACTGCTACGCGCGAACAGCAAAATGCTACTATCTAACATGCACGTAAGAAAGCAGATTAACGGTTAAGGCTAAGAAGTGGCAGGTATGTCAGAAGCAACTAGGACTCGTACGCATGCGCCCGAGGTTAGGCAGCGCGCCGTCGAGGTCCTCCAAGAGGGGGTCGGTCATCGCGCCCTCGCCGCGGAGCTTGGCATTCCCCAGGCAACGGCTCGTCAGTGGGCCCGCGCATATGCCGTGGGCGGTGCCGATGCCGTGCTCAACGCGGGCACTCACCATCACACGTATTCGTACGAGGTTAAGCTCGCCGTAGTTAAGGATCGCCTGGAAAACGGCCTGACGGTTCGCGAGGCCATGATCAAACACCAGATTCCCAGCGAGTCTTCGGTTAAGGCCTGGTGCCGCCAGTATCGCGACGGCGGCGAGGCAGCGCTGGTTGATAAGCCGCGCGGTCGTAAACCACGCGCCAAGAAAGCGGAGTAGCGAAAACGTGCGCCTACGGGGTGCATTTTTTCTATCGCGATGCCCCTCTAAAGGCTCTTTCGGAGCAGAGGAGGTTGTCATGTAATGGGGCGCGCCCTGCACTGCCGCGACGGGGCCCGCCATATTGCTTCAATACGGACAGGCTTCTTACCTCGCACGTCTAAAGTTCCACAGTTGGCCGAAAGCCCGCCTTCAGGTGCTCAAATTAGCGTTATAACGTAATGCATGTATAGCGTTTTTGCATGGGGGAGTGATGGTATGACGCTACTGTATTTCCTTACCCTGTTTCCGCTGGTACCGGCGCTGGGCATGCTGCTTGCGCGCGGTGACCGTGCTCGCGATGCGGTAGGGCTTGTAGGCTCCGGCGTCATTATGGCGACAACGGTTGTAGTTGCCGTCTTATTTTTTGGCACGGGTCCGCAGAGCTTTGAGGTTGCCCCCGGCACCTCGCACGTGCTCTCGATCATCAGCTCCGTCATCGACGTGATCCTGTGCGCCGTCATCCTGTACAACGCGCATAAATATAAGAGTGTGCTTACCGGTGTGCTCGGCATCGTCCAGCTGGTGGGTTCGGTCGCCTTTGCGGCCATGACGCTGCCCGCGGTCGAAGCCGTTACGGCCACGCCGCTCTACCTGGATTACATGAGCGTGATCATGGTCCTCGCCGTTGGCATCGTCGGCAGCCTGATCTGCGTGTACGCCTTGGGCTACATGAAGGACTTCCAGGCCCACGACGAGCACGAGGCCGCACTGCGCGGGCAGACTGCGTCCGACCGTCGCCCGCAGTTCCTGGCGCTCATGTTCCTGTTCCTCTCGGCCATGTTCGTCATCGTGACGAGCGACAACCTTGAGTGGCTGTTCTGCGGTTGGGAAATCACCACCGTGTGCTCGTTCCTTATGATTGGCTACACGCGCACGCCCGAGGCCATTAAAAACGCCTTTACCCAGATCATCCTCAACATGCTGGGCGGCATCGCGTTTTTGGCCGGACTCATGTACCTGCACGTTAGCGGCATGCCGCTGACCATCTCGGGCATGATCGATCTTGCCGGCGCTGGTACCGCGCAATCTGCGCTGCTGGTGATGCCGGTCGTTCTGCTGTCGCTCGCCGCACTCACCAAGGCTGCACAGATGCCGTTCCACACCTGGCTGCTCGGCGCCATGGTTGCCCCCACGCCCACGAGCGCCCTGCTGCACTCGTCAACCATGGTCAAAGCCGGCGTGTTCCTGATGGTCAAGCTGAGCCCGCTCTATGCCATCTATCCCGTGACCGGCTTTATGGTTACGAGTGTGGGCGCCATCACGTTTTTGCTTGCTGCCCTCATGGCCATCTCGCAGAGCAACGCCAAACGCGTGCTCGCGTACTCCACTATTTCCAACTTGGGCCTCATCAGTGCCTGCTTGGGTGTCGGCGCGCCCGAGGCCGTATGGGCGGCCATCTTCCTGATCCTGTTCCATACGGTGGCCAAGTCGCTGCTGTTCCTGTGCGTGGGCACCGCCGAGCATCATATCGGCAGCCGTAACATTGAGGACATGGACGGTATGTTCAGCCGCATGCCGCACCTGACGCGTCTGATGATGCTGGGCATCATGGGTATGTTTGTGGCGCCGTTTGGCATGCTCGTTTCCAAGTGGGGCGCCCTGGTGGCGTTTGCGCAGACCGGCAACGTGCTCATGATCATGGTGCTTGCTTTTGGCTCGGCCGCGACGTTCTTCTTCTGGGGCAAGTGGCTTGCCAAGCTTTCGGGCGTCGACCCCACGGCTCAAAACGTTGAGGTCAATGTCCATAAGACCGAATGGATGGCGCTCAACACCATCGCCGCGCTGCTGATTCTGTGTTGCGTGGCGTTCCCGGTTATCTCGAGCGGTCTGGTGTCGCCTTACTTGGCCATGGTGTTTGGCCGCGTGCCGTACGTTATTGGCAAGGATGCCATGTATCTGATGGTGGTTATCGTGGCGTTTATTGCCGTGGTGCTGCTGACTTCATTCCGTGTGAGCAACAAGCCGCACGTAAACGTATATCTTTCGGGCGTGGGGACCGACAATTACCGCCATTTCCGTGGCTCGATGGGTCACGAGGTGAAGGCCGAAAAGCGCAATTGGTACTCGGAGGAAGCCCTTGGCGAGAAGCGTATCGGCCCCGCGGGCAGCGTCGTGTGCTGCAGCATTATCTTGTTTGCGCTGCTGTGCTGCGCGTGGATCGGGCCCGAGAGACTTGCCATGAGCGCGCCCTCGGTGCTGCGCGGTAAGTATTTTGAAGGTTCGGGTGTCGTGGGCATATTTATTGGTACCGTGGCGTTCGCCTTGCTGGCGCCGCTTGTGGGCGGTTTGATCGACGGCGTTGACCGCAAGCTTTCGGCCCGCATGCAGGGCCGCGTGGGCCCGCGCCTGCTCCAGCCTTTCTACGACGTTGCCAAGCTGCTGCGCAAGGCCCCTGCCAGCGTAAACACCATGGATGATACCTACATGGCGTGCGCGCTCATCTTTACCGTGGTGGGCGGCGGCATCTTTGTGTCGGGTTCCAACACGCTGTTGTGCGCTTTTATGGTGACGCTCGCCGCGATCTTTGTGGTGTTGGCGTCCGCCTCGACGCAAAGCCCGTTTGCCCAGGTTGGCGCCGATCGTGAGTTGTTGCAGGTTATGAGCTACGAGCCCGCCGTTCTGCTGATGAGCGTGGGTCTGTATCTCGCCACCGATAGCTTCGACTCCATCGCCGTAACCGGGCAGTCGGCGCCCATCATCGCGTACAGTGCGCCCATTTTCTTGGCGCTGCTTGCGGTGCTCACCATCAAACTGCGCAAGTCGCCGTTTGACCTTTCGTACTCGCATCACGCGCATCAAGAGATTGTCCAGGGTGTCGCCACCGAGATGAGCGGCGGTACGCTGGCCAAGATGACCCTTATGCACTGGTGTGAGACCGTGCTGTTTTTGATGTGGGTGGGCATGTTCTTTGTCTGGGACAACCCGGTGAGCTGGGTCGTAGCCCTGGTCGTGATGGTTGCGACGTACTTTGTCGAGGTGCTGATCGACAACACCTTCGCGCGCAGCACCTGGCGCAGCTGCTTTAAGCTCGGCTGGGGTGTGGCGCTGGTGTTTGGCCTGCTCAACCTTATGCCCATCCTCGTCGACGTGTTTATTTAGGAGGCGGCATCCATGGATCATAAAATGTCGCGCTCGCCGTGGGTTATTCATTACGACGGCTCGAGCTGCAACGGATGCGATATCGAGGTGTTGGCCTCGCTCACGCCGCTGTTCGATGCGGAGCGCTTTGGCGTGGTCAATACCGGCAACCCCAAGCATGCGGACATCTTTTTGGTGACGGGGTCGGTCAATGCCCAGAACCTGCCCGTCGTGCGCCAGATTTACAACCAGATGCTCGAGCCCAAGTGCGTGGTGGCCTGCGGCATTTGCGCGTGCTCGGGCGGCGTATTCCGCGATGCCTATAACGTGATCGGCGGCGTGGACCGCGCGATTCCCGTGGACGTGTACGCGCCCGGATGCGCCATCCGCCCCGAGACCGTGATCGATGCCATCGTGGAGGCGTGCGGCATTCTGGACCAGAAGGAGGCCGTGATGCGTGCCGGTGGTGACCCGCTCACCGTGGGAGGTGCCGCTACCTGGGACGGTGGCGTTGAGTTGGGCGAGGACGGGTTTGTGGCAGTTGCGGGGGCCGGCGACACGCCCGCTGGGACGCCCGCCGCGCCCGTCGCTGCAAAGGAGGCCGAGTAATGCAAAAGGCTATCTATACCACCGTTGGGATCGACGAGCTCCTGTTGCATGTCCAGGCGCTCAAGGGCGTCGGCGCGCGCTTTGTGCAAATGCACGCCGAGCGCAACGTCGACGACGGCACGTATCGCCTAGTCTATACGTTTATCAACGTTCGTGCTGCTCAGGAGCATATTGCGCAGGACGGCAGCTATGCGATTGAGAACCTGGTAGTCGAGGGCATCGACCAGTACCAGGAGATTCCGTCCATCAGCTCGTACTATCCGGCGGTGTTCCCGTTTGAAAACGAAGCGCACGACTTATTTGGTCTTGCCATCACCGATATGCAGATTGACTTTAAGGGCTTTTTCTACCAGGTTTCGACTGCCGAGCCCATGAGCGTTATCACGCCCGAGGTGAAGGCCGCGCGCGAGAAGGCCATGAAGGTCCGTGCCGCCGCCGAGGCCAAGGCGCGCAAGGCTGCGGCCGAGAAGGCCGCCGCGGCTGCGGCTGCTGCGGGGGAGGGCGCCGCGGGCGCTGGCGGTGCCGCGGGCGCTGTCGTCGCTCAGCCCGCTGCGGCTGCCGGCTCCGATGCTCAGCACGATGAGGCTGCCGCCAAGGCCGCGCTCAAGGCTGCCGAGATGGAGGCAAAGCTCGCCGCCATGGATCCCGAGAAAGCGGCCAAGGTCCGCGCGGCGCTTGCCGCCAAGGCCGCCCGCGACAAGCAGAAAAAGGAGGCGTAAGGTCCATGGCACATCGCTCCGTTATTCCGTTTGGTCCGCAGCACCCTGTGCTGCCCGAGCCGCTTCACCTGGACCTGGTGATCGAGGACGACCGCGTTATCGAGGCAATTCCGCAGATTGGCTTTGTGCACCGCGGCCTTGAGAAGCTCACCGAAAAGCGCGATATGCACCAGTTTGGCTACATCGCCGAGCGCATCTGCGGCATTTGCGCCGTGGGTCACAGCTACGGTTATGCCAGCGCCTGCGAGCGCATGCTCGATATCGAGGTGCCCGGGCGCGTGCAGTATATCCGCACCATTTTGCATGAGCTTTCGCGCATTCACTCGCACCTGCTGTGGCTGGGCCTGCTCGCCGATGCCTTTGGCTTCGAGGCGCTGTTCTATCGTTCGTGGACCCTGCGCGAGCAGATTCTCAAGATCTTTGAGAGCACGTGCGGCGGCCGCGTGATCCTTTCGATTAATGAGGTCGGCGGCCTTAAGCATGATATTGAGGATTCTGAGCTGGCGGGTATTGTCCAAACGCTCGACGCCATGCGCCCCGACTACGAGGCCCTGGTGCATACGTTTTTGGACGACGACAGCTGCGGCGAGCGCCTGCATGGCGTGGGCGTGATCAGCAAGAAGGACGCGCTGGACCTTTCGATGGTCGGTCCGTTTGGGCGCGCTTCGGGCGTGGACTACGACGTGCGCATGTTCGGCGACGGCGCCTATGCGGATCTGGCTGCGTTTGAGCCAATTGTCGCTACCGACGGCGACTGCTATGCCCGCTGCCAGGTGCGTTGTGCCGAGGTCACGCAGGCCATGGACATCATTAAGGAGCTTGTGGGCAAGATTCCGCACGACGGTATCGGCGGGCGCACCAAGCTCACGCCGGCTGACGGCGCGCTCGGCGAGGTTGTGATTGAGCAGCCGCGCGGCGAGGCGTATTACTATGTGCGCGGCAACGGCACCAAGAACCTTGACCGTTTCCGCGTGCGCACGCCGACGTCGCAAAACCTGGCGGGTCTGACGCATGCGCTGCAGGGCGTGCTCATTGCTAACGTGCCTATGATTATCCTGACCATCGATCCCTGCATTAGCTGCACGGAAAGGTAGGCGCGGCATGAGTTTGCTGACATTTGCCAAGACGGCCTTGGGCTCTATGATCAAGCAGCCGGTAACGGTGTGCTATCCTCAGGAGAAGCTCGCGGCACCCGAGCGCCTGCGTGGGCACATCGTCAACGACATGGACGTGTGCATTTGCTGCGGCATGTGCGCGCGCCGTTGCCCGGCGGGCGCGCTTGCGGTCGATCGCAAAGGCGGAACGTGGTCGATCGACCCGTACGCCTGCGTGGTGTGCGGCGAGTGCATCGAGAGCTGCCCCAAGCACTGCCTGACTATGGACACCGCCCGTACTCCGGTTGCGGCGGACAAGATTCTCACGGTAGAAACCAAGCCGGAATAGCGCCGGAATAGGGGCCGGCGGGGCAAAAATGCCCCGCCGGCCCCGCGCTTGAACGCGCGGTTGGGCCGCCGCTAACAAAACTATGTCGGTTTACGGGGCTGAGTCACGAGTCCCCAACCATGCCGATATTCGTGAAAATGAAACCGCAGGTAGACGAGCCGTCATTTTGCAGAAAACGCGGGTATGGATGGGGGTCCTGAGTTTAGCCCCGTAAACCGGCATAGTTTTGAAATGGCATTAAATCGGTGACAGCCATTTTGCTATGCCGGGGCGGTTGGCCGTTGGGTAATTACCCTCGCAGGTAGGCAATGGCGATCTGCGTGCGGTTGCGCAGGCCCATTTTGGCAAGGATCGAGCTGATGTGGTTGCGCACGGTGCCTTCGCCCATGTATGCCGTGGCGGCAATCTCCTTGTTGTCGAGACCGCGCGCGATGAGCTCTGCGACTTCGAACTCGCGGTCGGTCAGGCCGGCAAAGGCCGCGGGCCGGCGGGGCGTGCCCGCCGCGATGCCCGCCCCATCAAAATCGATATCCTCGATCGCCTTGCCCTCGAGCACGCGTTTGCCGTCCATGACCTGCGCCAACGCCGGAGGAATGGCGGCGATATCGGTTTTAATCAGGTAGCCGCGGGCGCCCAGCTTGAGCGCTGACACGATGTACTCGTCATCCGAGAATGTCGTCAGAAACACCATGCGTGCCGCGGGGTCGTGCTCAAGGATTTCGCGCGCCGCCGAAATGCCGTCGCGCCCTGGCATTTGAATGTCGAGCAGCGCGACGTCGGGTGCGTGCTCGGCGCAGAGCGCCACCGCGTCGTCGCCGTCGGCACCGGTGCCCACCACCTCTATCTGCGGCTGAGCGCCCAGGATAATCTTGAGCGAATCGACCACTAGGCGGTCGTCGTCGACAACTATGAGCCTCATCGGCCCTCATCTCCTTGCTGTTTGGGGATGGTGGCAAACACGCGCCAGCCGGGGGCGCCGGCGCGCAGGCCGGCGGTGAAGGTTCCGCCAAGCGCCTCGACGCGCTCGCGCATGGAGGCGAGCCCCATACCCCCTGTGGCGCTGTGGGCGCCTGTCCGAACCCCGCCCGTTCCATCGTCGGTAACGACGAGCTGGTAAAACGACGGATGCTCCATGCACCTCACGGTAATGGTTTTGGCATGGGCGTGGCGCATGGCGTTGGAAAGCGCCTCGCGCAGTACCGCCGCAAAGCAGTTGGCGACGTTGGCGGGTGCATGCTCGGCCAAAACCTCAAGCTCAATCTGCGGACCGCTGTCCGAGCGTGCGCCTTCAACGATGCGCTCGAGCTGCACGGAGAGGTTGGCCGCATTGTCGTTGAGCGCGTGGACGCTGGCGCGCACGAGCTGAAGCGCCTCGTCAACGGTGTATTTGACGTCGGCGAAATCGGCGGCGACGCTGGGCTCGTTGGCGTGGACCACGCGCAGAGCTTCGGTCTGAAGCGAAGCGCGCGTGAGCTGGTGGCCCACGTTATCGTGGATCTCGCGCGCGATGCGGGCGCGTTCGGCGAGCGTCGCGAGCTCGACTTCGTAGTCCTGGCGGTCGGCGAGGTCGCGGTTGCGTGCCTCGAGTGCCAAGGCGCGTTCTTGCAGCTTATCGCGGGTGCGACGCATGCGTTCCTGTTCGCGCTCCAGCTGCGCGGTGCGCAGCGACAGCAACGTGGCAGCGACCGAAAGGATGGCGGTTAGCAACAGCGTTCGGGTGGTGAGCGCGCCGCCGCGAAGGTCCGCGACAAGCGCGCAGACAAACACGGCGCTAATCGCCGGCGCGGGCCAGATGCGTTCACGGCGCACGCGTCGCGCGATGTCATAGAAGGCAAGGGGTGCGAACGGCATAAATGGCGGCACGAAGACGGCAGCGATGATGTAGGCGTAGCTCGCGGCCTCGCTCGCGCGATGGGCGTGTTCTTCTCGTGCGACTTCCGACGCCGAGGTGGCTATAACGCCAAGGCAAAACGCCGCGACCAAGCGAGCATCCACAGCAAGGCCCAGAGCGGCCGCAATACAGCACGCCAGCACGATCGATTTGTCGAATAGCCTATTCATACGGGTATTGTACGCGATGCCGCGCACGGGGAAGGCGCCGCCCGGGGCAACCGTGATATTCCTCCCGCGCGGCAAAGCGGCGTCGATTGCTTGCGCGAGCGGGGATTTCGCCTCCGCCCCCTCGCACTCGTGACAAAGCTCACTGGTGCGCGCCGTCCGCTCCTGCGATGATGCAATCGTACCGGGCCGCAAGCAACAGAAGGGCCGCCTTATGACAGACATCGTCCACGTCGAAAACCTCGTCAAGCGCTATGACGATCTTATTGCGCTCGACCACTTTAACCTGAGTATTGCCCCTGGCGAGATCTTTGGCCTGCTGGGCCCCAACGGCTCGGGCAAGACCACGTCCATCAACTGCATCCTGCAGCTGCTCGCTTACGACAAGGGCACCATCGAGCTGTTCGGCGAGCCCATGACGCCCGGCCGCTACGACCTCAAACGCCGCATCGGCGTGGTCCCACAGCAAGTTGCGGTGTTTGACGAGCTTACAGTGCGTGAGAACATCGACTATTTCTGTAGTCTCTACGTCAACGACCGCAAACGTCGCCGCGCGCTTGTGGACGAGGCGATCGACTTTGTCGGTTTGGGCGACTTTACCAAGTTTCGCCCCGGCAAGCTCTCGGGCGGCCTGGCGCGTCGCCTCAACATCGCCTGCGGCATCGCGCACAAGCCCGAGCTGATCTTTTTTGACGAGCCCACGGTGGCGGTCGATCCGCAGAGCCGCAACGCCATCCTGCAGGGCATCTGCCGTCTGCGCGACGAGGGAGCCACGGTGGTGTATACCAGCCATTACATGGAGGAAGTCGAGCAGATTTGCAGCCGCATCATGATCATGGACGGCGGGCGCGTGCTGGCGCAGGGCACCAACGACGAGCTCAAGCGCATGATTCAGATGGGCGAGCGCGTGACCGTCGAGGTCGGCACCGTCGAGGCCGCCACGGTCGAGCGCCTGCGTGCCCTCGAGCACGTGCTCAGCGTTGAGCTTTCCGGCGGCAAACTCGTCTGCACCTGCGAGGCGAGCCCGCACAATCTGGTCGACATCCTCGACACGCTGCGCGTCGCCGACGTGGCGCTCGGCCGCGTGTGGAGCGAGCCGCCGACCCTCAACGACGTGTTCCTCGAGATCACCGGCCGCGAGCTGCGCGACTAGGGGGGCGGCCATGTTCAACACCATCATCACCACGGTCAAGACGCTGCTGCGTCGGCCGAGCACATGGGTCTGGGGCGCGATCTTTCCCATTGCGCTTTCAACGATGTTCATGTTTATGTTTGCGAACCTCAGCTCCGACGGCAAAATCGACCCGGTGCCGGTTGCCGTCGTGGCGGACGAGGCCTGGGACGCTTCGACCTTTAAGGGCGTGGCGGCTTCGCTTGCCAAGGAGGGCGACGATCAGCTGCTCGATGTGAGCGAGTGCGAGGATGTGGACGCCGCGAACCGTGCGCTCAAGTCCGGCGAGGTCGTGGGCATCTACACGGTCGATGCCGCGGGCACGCCCAAGCTCACGCTGCTTTCGAGTTATGACAGCTCGCGCGCCTCGTCGGTGCTCACCGACCGCAGCATCCTTGAGACGGTGGCGAGCTCGTATACGCAAAATGCCGAGCTCATGTCCCAGATTGCCCAGGACAACCCGGCGGCGCTCGCCGACCCCGAGGCGGTTGCGCGCGCCCTGTCGCTCGAGGGCGGCGTCCGCCGCGTAAGCCTGACACGCACCACGCCCGATGGCACAGTCATCTACTATTACGCGCTTTTTGGCCTGGTCGCGATGATGTCTGCCGAGTTTGCCGCCTTGAGCGTCGTCGACCTGCAGCCCAATCTGTCGGGCCTTGGCGCGCGCCGCTGCGTGGGCGGCCTTTCCAAGACGGCGTCGCTGGCCGGCATTTTTGTCGGCTCGTGGCTGGTCTCCTTCGCCTCGATGACGATCGCGATCGGCTACGTGAGCCTGGTCGTGGGCGTCGACTTTGGCGGGCGCGAGGGACTGTGTTTGGTGGGCGGCGCCGCTTCCGCGCTTGCCGCCACGGGCTTGGGACTCTTTGTGGGCACGCTTCCCGTTAAGGGTGGCAAGGCATCCAAGTCGGGCATCCTCACGGGTTTCGCTACCACGTGCGCCCTGTTCGCCGGGCTTTACGGCGAGCCGGCGATGGCACTTGCCGACGACGTTGCCCGCGCCTGCCCGGCCGAGTGCTGGCTCAACCCCGTCAAGCTCATCTGCGACATGTTCAACCGCCTGTATTTCTTTGAGGACCTGGGTCCCTTTGTCATCCGTGCGGGCGCGCTGGTCCTCATGACGCTGGTGTTTGTTGTCGCAGCCACGCTGATTTTTGGAAGGAGCCGCTATGAGCACCTTTAAGACTGCGCTGCGCATGGCGCTCGCGCATCCGTTCTACCTGCTCATCTATACGGTGTTCATATCGCTGATGGGTGTGTTCATCGCGGCATCGGTGAGCTGGAACTCGTCGCAGCTCACCGAATACAAGCCCTACGACGCCAATGTGATTGTGGTCGACCGCGACGACAGCGATCTTTCGCGCGCGCTCACCAAGCACTTGGGCTCGCGCTTTGACCTGGTTACGGGTGTTGGCGACGACACGTACGACCTTGCGGACGCGCTCTCCAAGAGCAACAGCGCCAAGGGCAGCGCCGACTGCGTGTTCTTTATCCCGGAGGGGTTTGAGGACGACCTCGTTGCAGCCGCCCGCGTGGGGGAGTCCCTGCCCAAGCTCGATGTGACCTACGGTGCCGGCACCATGGCGGCGACGCTTTCGTCTGCCGAGGCCTCGCACTGGATCTCGCTCGCGGGCGCTGCGGCGGCACTTGAGCCCGCTGCTTCTAACGGCGACGTTGCCAAGGCGGCCGAGCACGCGGCCGCAAAGCGCGCGGAGGTCCAGATCGAGCAGGTCAAGGTCGACTCGACTGCCGCCGCCACGCTCGAGTCGTACTTCAACTTTGGCGCGTACGCGATCATCTCGTCGGTCATCGTGTCGGTGGGATTGGTGCTCTCGGGCATGAACGAGCCCGAACGCGTGCGCCGCATGGATGCCGGCCCGGTCTCCGAGCGCCAGCGTTCGCTCGCCGTGTTCGCCGCTGCCGCCGTGCTCACCGTTTGTATTTGGTTTGTGTCGAGCATGATGGGCGTCGTGGGCTTTGCCGGAGCGGTTGCCGAGGTTGGCGTGGATCGCGTGCGCCTAGCGCTGGCTGCAACGTTTGCCCTTGCGTGCACGCCGCTGGCCGTTGGCTTTACGCTGTCGAGCTTGGGCGCGCGCGAGGAGCTGCTCAACGGCGTGGGCAACTTACTCGGCATGCTCATGACGTTTTTGGGCGGCGCCTGGATGCCGCTGTCGCTCATGGGCTCGGCCGTGCAGACCGCGGCGCATTTTGTGCCGACGTATTGGGTGAACGACGCGATCGGCAAGGCACTTGCCTCGGACCTGACGCCTGCCGTGCTGGGCGACATTGCCTGCGACCTGGGCGTCACGGCGCTCTTTGCCGCCGCCATCGCCGCCGCAGGCCTAGCCCTCGCGCACAACAAATCCCGCGCCTAACCGCCTAGTAATTGGGGACGTTCTTAAACGACTAGCCATGGGGGACAGTCTTTGCCGATTGGCCGGCTTGCCGGCCGGGCTGGCAAGGACTGTCCCTAACTGTCGGCAGGAAAGGAGCGTCCCCAACTGCCGGGTGGCGAAAGGGTGCCCCCAGCGACTAGTCGTTTAAGAACGTCCAACGGCTAGGCGCCGCGCTTGACTTCAACCCCGCTTTAACGGGTACCATCCTCTATGTCTGTAACGCCACCATATAGACCGAGGGGATATATCTATGACCGCAACTGCACCCGCTGCACCTGCCAAGGTGTACTTCACCAACCTGCGCACGCACGGCCGCGAGAGTCAGCTCGACAAGCTCAAGCGCCTCATCCGCCGCGCCGGCATCGAGCAGATCGACTTCGACAACAAGTTCGTCGCCATCAAGATCCACTTTGGCGAACTGGGAAACCTCTCCTTCCTGCGCCCCAACTACGCGCGCGCCGTCGCGGACGTGGTCAAGGAGCTGGGCGGCAAGCCTTTCCTCACCGATTGCAACACGCTTTACGTCGGTAGCCGCAAAAACGCGCTCGAGCACATCGACACCGCCTACCAGAACGGCTTTACCCCGTACGCCACGGGCTGCCAGGTCATCATCGCCGACGGCCTCAAGGGCACCGACGAGGCACTCGTTCCGGTCGAGGGCGGCGAGTACGTGCATGAGGCCAAGATCGGCCAGGCGCTCATGGATGCCGACATCGTGATCAGCCTCACCCACTTTAAGGGTCATGAGCAGGCCGGCTTTGGCGGCGCCATGAAGAACCTGGGCATGGGCGGCGGCAGCCGTGCCGGCAAGATGGAGCAGCATGCTGCCGGCAAGCCGAGCGTCGCGACCGAGCACTGCGTTGGCTGCCGTGCCTGCGAAAAGATCTGCGCGCACAACGCCATCTCGTTCGACGGCACCCGCGAGCGCGAGCTGGCGAGTGGCAAGACCGTCGAGGTGCACGTGGCCGCCATCGACCACGATCGCTGCCTAGGCTGCGGCCGCTGCATCGGCGTGTGCAACCAGGATGCCATCAATCCCGACTATGACGCCGCTGCCGACGTGCTCAACTGCAAGATTGCCGAGTACACCAAGGCCATCGTTGACGGCCGCCCGAGCTTCCACATCTCGCTCGCCATGGACATCAGCCCCAACTGCGACTGCCATGCCGAGAACGACACGCCCATCGTCAACGACATTGGCATGTTTGCGAGCTTCGACCCGGTCGCCATCGACCAGGCCTGCGCCGACGCCGTTCTGGCCTCCGAGCCGCTGCCCAACACCGTACTCACCGACAGCGCGGCCAAGATGGAGCACGACCACGAGCATCTGGAGGGCGAGCAGGCCAAGGACCCCTTCTGCATCACGCATCCCGACACCGACTGGCGCTCCTGCATCGCACACGCCGAGAAGATCGGCCTGGGCACGAGCAAGTACGAGCTTATCGAGGTCAAGTAGCGCCTGTCTATTGGACATATCAAGCGCCTTTGTAGCGTAACGTAAGAAAAAACCGCCCGCGAGCGCAGTGCTCGCGGGCGGTTTTTCGAAAGTGCGGGGAAAAATCGAATATCGCAGACCACAAACCGTTTTCTGGCAACAACACCCCTGATAAATTCCTGGTAAAACCGCGGTCTGGTCGGGGCTTCCGACATTTTCCCCGCACTTCCGAAAATAGGGGGTCAGATAAAGCCAAATATGCGTAAATTCATCTAGAAATTCTTGTCGAGGAAGCCGTTGACCGTGTTCCAGTAGAGTTCGGGGTCGACCTGCGCGCTCTTGGCGTGCGTGGCGCCATGGACGGTGAGCTTTTGCTTGACCTTGCTAGCGCACGCGTCGTAGTTTTGCTTGAGCATACTGTACGGCACAAAGGTGTCTTGGTCGCCATGGATAAAGAGCATGGGGACCGTCGCGTGTTTAAGCTGCTCCACGCTGCTTGCCTTATGGAAGTCATAGCCTGTGCGAACGTTGCACACCAGGTTCGCCACATCGAGCAAGGGAAAGCTGGGCAGGGCAAACACGTCCTTGAGCTGCAGGGAAAACTCGTCCCAGACGCTCGTGTAGCCGCAGTCCTCGATGATGCACCTAACATTAGGGGGCAACGATTCCCCTGCGACATTCATGGCCGTCGCCGCGCCCATCGACTCGCCAAAGACCAGGATGCGTGCCTCGGGGTCGGCCTGAACGATTCGCCCGATCCATGCGACGACATCGAGCCGCTCGGGCCAGCCCATGCCGATATAGTCGCCGCCGGAGCGCTCGTGGGCGCGGGCGGCGGGTGCGAGTACGTTCATGCCGCGGTCGTGGAAGCGCTTGACGTATCGTGCCATACCGATGGGCTCGTCGGTGTATCCGTGCAGGCAGATAGCGTAATCGTGCGTGCTCTCCGGGCCGGCAAAATACCAAGCGGCAAGCTCGGTCCCGTCATCTGCGGTGAGGCTGCTGCTCTCGCGATGCTCTTTGAACCACGCCCGCGCCTCGACATCCTCGGCATCCATCTGCTCGTCTTTCTTAGCGTCCTTGCCGTCCTGCATCATCTTCATGGTGTACGGCGCTTGGGGGTTCAGGGCAAAGTCAAACAAAAAGTTGCCGGCAAATCCGAGCAACGTGACAACGAGCACCAGCGCAACAACGCCGGCTATCTTGAGCTTTCGATGGGGGTGTGCGCTTTGAGCCATAAGGTCTTCTCCTCTAAGATGTTAATACGTCAACAATTAAACGAAGCGCATTATGGATGTTCACTGTTGATGTGTCAACAGGCAAAGAATGGGTAAACAAAGGGTCACGTATGGTGCAAATATCGCACGTACCCAGACGCTTTGATATAGTGTTGAGAACTCTTTTATGTTGGAGGATGTAACCGGCATGTCCGATTCGAGCGACAGTTCCAAGCCGCGGCCCAAGACCGCGGCCGTTCCGCACTACACGGTGGGCGAGGAGATCATGAACTCCGTCACCCATGGTGTCGGCTGCCTGCTGGGCATTGCGGGCCTGGTGCTCCTGATCGTATTCGCTGCCCTGCGCGGCGGCGGCCCGGCCCACATGGCTGCGGCAATCGTCTATGGCGTCAGCATTATTCTCGAATACCTCGCCTCCACGCTCTATCACGCGATTCAGCCCGAACGCGCCAAGCGTGTGTTTCGCATCATCGACCACAGCTGCATCTACGTGCTCATCGCGGGCAGCTACACCCCGTTTTGCCTCATCACGCTCGCAAACGACGGCGGCCCCGCGCTGTTCTTTGCCGTGTGGGCCATCGCCATCATCGGCATCGCCCTCGAGTGCTTTATGCGCGAGCGTCAACCGCACTGGGTATGCGGCCTGGTCTACCTGCTGATGGGCTGGCTCGTCGTCTTTAAGTTGCCCGAGCTTGTGGCGCTGCTGAATCCCGTGGCGCTTGCCCTGCTCGCCGTCGGCGGCGTGTGCTACACCGTGGGCGTGCCGTTCTATATCGCCAAAAACGTGCGCTATCTGCACAGCGTGTTTCACCTGTGGGTGCTCGCCGGCAGCATCTTCCAGTTCATGGCGGTGATTCTCTTCGTAATCTAGCGATCGCGTCTGTGCCCGCGGACCCATCCAGGCGGCCACCGGGCGCAACTGCCCTATCCGTCACCAACGTTTTAACCTGACGTCCCGAATCTTGGAGGTTCGAGAAACTCCCGATGGACATAACCATCTCCCTTATCACCACCCTCGTTTTGACCCTCATCAACGGCTACTTCTCTATGTCGGAGATGGCGCTCACCACGGCCAAGCGCGCCGTGCTGGAGCACGAGGCCGAGGAAGGCGACAGGCGCGCCGAGCGTGCCATTAAGCTGGCTGCCGACTCCGACCAGCTGCTCGCCACCATCCAGGTCGCCATCACGCTCGTGGGATTCGCCTCGTCCGCCGTCGCCTCGACGAGTCTGTCCGACCCGCTCGCCACGTGGCTCATGAGTTTTGGCATCGCGCCGCTCTCCGCCATCGCGCGCGGCCTGGCGCCGGTCATCATCACCGTCGCGGTCGCCTTCGTGTCCATCGTGATTGGCGAGCTTGTGCCCAAGCGCATCGGCCTGGCCAATGCCGAGGGCGTGTCCAAGCAGGTCGTGGGGCCGTTGTCGTTTTTCCAAAAGATCGCCCGTCCGCTCGTGTGGCTGACTGGCGCTTGCTCCGATGGCCTAGCCCGCATCCTGCGCATCAAGAGTGCCGACGACCGTCAGAACGTCTCGGAAGAAGAGATCAAGTACATGGTCTCGGAGCAGGACGACCTGCTCGACGAGGAAAAGCGTATGATCCACGAGATCTTTGACTTGGGCGACACCGTTGCCCGCGAGGTCATGGTGCCGCGCGTGGACACCACCATGTGCGAGGATGACGAGACGGTCGCCAGCGTGCTGTCCACCATGCGCCAGACCGGCTTTAGCCGCATCCCCGTCTATCACGAGGACCCCGACAACGTGGCGGGCATCGCGCATATCAAGGACCTGATTCAGCCCGCGCTCGACGGCAAGGGCGACCAGCCCATCGCCGGCTTTTTGCGCGACGCCACCTTTGTGCCCGACACCAAGGACATCCTGCCGCTGCTGTCCGAGATGCAGACCTCGCACGACCAGATCGTAGTGGTCGTGGACGAGTACGGCGGCACGGCCGGCATCATCACCATCGAGGACATCGTCGAGGAGATCGTGGGCGAGATCGAAGATGAGTTCGACCCCGACAACAAGTACCTCACGCGCCTTTCGCGCCGCGAGTGGCTCGTCGATGGGCGTTTTTCGTGCGATGACGCAATTGAGCTTGGTTGGCCGCTCGAGGAAAGCGATGATTATGAGACCATCGCCGGCTGGATTTTGGAGCTTTGCGACTCGGTGCCCGACATCGGAGAGGTGTTTGAGGTCGCGGGGTACAAGTTTAAGGTGCAGTCGATGCGTGGCCAGCGCATCTCGCTCATTCGCGTGATCGCTCCGGCCGAAACCGAAAAGAAGGATTCCGAGTCCTCGGCAGATAAGCCGGCGGCGTCGGGTGCGGGTTCTGCGAATCCGCACGACGGCGACGAGTAGGGCAAGGAAGAGTAGGGGAGAGTTATGGCAGGCCTGTTCAACATCCTTAAGGTCACCGTCAGCGAGGACAAGATCTGCGCGCATGTGCTGGTGAACCCCGGCATGCCGCTGATGACCTCGGAGGATATCGAGGCCACGGCGCGCGTGTACTACCTGGTGCCGGCGATTGCCAAGCACCTGTGCCTGGGCGATTCCGGCCGCGAGTTCCAGGATTGCATGGGTCAGACCGAGCTTTGCCACCTGCTGGAGCACGTGACGGTCGAGCTCATGAACGAGACCGGTCTTGCCGGCAGCATCTCGTGCGGTCGCACGCGCGTAAGCGAGCACGACGAGTGCGTCTTTGAGGTTGAGCTTTCGTGTCCCGACGACGCGCTGGCCATTGGCGCGCTGTCTTCGGCCACCTTTATGATGGATTGGGCCTATCTGCACGCCGACCAGCCGGCTCCCGATGTGGACGGTACGGTCGCGGGCCTGCGCAACCTGGTGCTGGGCATGCGCGCCGAGGCCGAGGGCAAGGATCCTCACGAGGCCGTCGCCGCTGCGAACGGCGAAGATGCTGCCGAGGACGAGGGCGCTGACGAGGGCGATGTGCCGGTCGACGCCGAGCCTGTTGCCGATGCGACCGCCGAGCCCGTTCCCACCGAGCCCCAAGGCGTCCCCAACTTTGACGACGAGCCCCAGGTGGCGATTGATACCGAGGGCGCGGTTGCCGAAAACCACGAGGCTTCCGCTGCCGTCTTTGGCGGTGCGGCGACGGTTCCGGCGGGACCTGCGCATGAGGGCGGCCTGCCGCTCGTGGACGGCGCCGGCGAGGACCCGGGTGCCACGGTGGCCATGCCGGCTATGCCTCAGGAGTAGGCCTACGCGTTTATCACCATCACGGACCTGCGCCTTTGCCGTACGCAGATGAGCGGAGCGGCAAGTGATGCGCTGCGGGTATAATGGACAGCATTCAAACGGTGGGCACCGACGTGCCCGCAGGAGAGGAATGATCATGGGTAAGACTTTCAGCTTTGTCTCCGGCGCGCTTTTTGGTGCCGCTGCCGGCGCTATTATCGGCGTTGCTCTGGCCCCGCGCTCGGGCGCCGAGACCCGCGCCATGGCTGCCGATATCGCCAACGACGCCTGGGACAATATGCGCGACACCTACGAGCACGGCGCCGAGGAGGCCCGTGCTGCGGTCAACGATTTTGGCCCGATGGTCGACGCCAAGACCGACGACCTGCGCGCCAAGGTCGACCTGGCCCGCGAGCGCATGGACCAGCTGCGCGAGCAGCTCAACGACGCCATTTCGGGCGGCAACGTGACGCCTGCCGCCGACGTCGTGGTCGAGAACGCCGTCGAGGCTGATACCGAGGCTGCGGAGCCCTCGACCGAGGCATAATGCGCGCCGGGGATTTTGTCGGCGCCAAGATCTATCGCAAGCCTACCGAGGACAAGCGCATCAAAAAGGACGGCACGCCGCGCAGCCCTAAAAAGCTCGGAAAGATTCACTTTCCGGTTTTTACCCCGGGCGGTACGCGCGTGGTCGGCTTTATGGTCCGCCAGTCCGATATCGCGGGCATGATCGAGCGTCCCGACCGATTCGTAGCGCTCGACGCCATTGGTGTCTACGAGGGCGCCATTGCGGTCGATGACGTCAAGGACACGTACGATGCCGCCGCCGCCAAGCGCCTCGACATCAACCTGGACGATTGCATCATCTGGGTCGGTATGGACGTGCGCACGGAATCGGGCGACGTCGTGGGCTATTGCTCGGACGTTGAGTTCAAGCCACGCTCGGGCATCGTGCAGGCATTCTATGTGACCGCCGGTGCTGCTTCGAGTGTTTTGGTTGGTGACACGCAGGTGCCGCCGACGATGCTGCGCGGCTACGAGAACGGCGCGATGGTCGTCTCGGACGAGGTCAAGTCGCTCGGGTATTCGGGCGGTGCGGCTGCCAAGGCCGCTGAGGCCAGCGTCGTGGTGGGTGACAAGGTCAAGAAGGGCGCCAAGGTGCTCGATGACAAGGGATCGGTCGCCGTGGACAAGGGCAGCCGCGCACTGGGCAAGCAGCTCGGCAAGACGCGCGGTATGTTCAAGGCGTTTAAGGACGAATATCAAAAGGCGAGCGGGGGCTCGTCAAAAGCTAGCAAATAGCGACGTACCAAATGATGGGAGGCGAGCCGGAGACCTGTTGCTCCGGCTCGCTGTGTTTATGGGGGAGGGCACATGCGCCAAAACGGATCTAACTTAAACGGTCGCTCGGGTGCGCGTCCGACGGCACGCCGCGACCTGGGGCAGCTGCCCAGCGGTCAGCGTCGACGTCGCCGTAAGCCCGGCGCGATGTACCTCAACCATAGCCGTGGGTTTAGCGATCGCAGCGCGCGCATCGGCAACGGGCGCTCACCGCGCCGACCGTCCCGCCTGCCCTATGCGCTCATCGCCGTGGGTTGCGCGCTCGTACTGTTTATCGCTGCCGTCGTGGGCTACGTAAACCGCAGCGTGGACGTGGAACTCAACGGGCAAAAGACCGCGGTGCGCGTGGGCTCTACGTTGCAGAATCTTATCGACGACCAGGAGTTGGCTGACACCTACGACGCAGGCGACCTGTTGGCCGTCGATGACAGCGTGCTCAAGCGCCATGGGGGCGAAAAGCTGTCGGTGAAGGTCGACGGCAAGCGCGTGAAGCAGGGCAAATGGGATAGCCGCGAACTTGGGGGCGGCGAGAAGGTGACGGTCAAGGATGGCCGTAACACCTACGAGAAGCACGAGGTTCAGGCTACGGTTATCGAGCCCAAGCTCAAGGTCGAGGGCACGGGTGCCATCGAGTACGTCAAGACGTGGGGCATCCAGGGCCGCTCCGAGGTGTGGGTTGGTGAGCAGTCGGGCAAGACGCAGGACCGCGGCGAGGTCGTGCCCGCTACCGATTGCGTAGTCGAGTGCGCCAGCGTGGCGCCCAAAGACAACGAAAAGTACGTGGCGCTGACGTTTGACGAGGGGCCGAGCGGCGCGACCAAGCAGATCTTGCAGGTGCTCAAGGAAAAGGGCGTCACGGCGACGTTCTTCCTTTCGGGCGATGCGGCCGAGGCCTCGCCTGCCACGGCCAAGGCGATTGTCGATGCCGGGTGCGAGATCGGCTCCAACAGCTACAGCGATGATTCGCTCAAGGGCGAGGATCGCGAGACGGTGCGCAAGCAGATCACGAAGGGCACCGAGGCGATTAAGTCGGCGACCGGCGTCGAGACGATGTTGCTGCGTGCCCCCTACGCCGCGTTTGACGAGCAAAACTGGATCGACTCGATGGACCTGGTCTCCGCCGTGGTCTCGTGGAATATCGATTCGGGTGACTGGCTGCTCAACGGTGCCGACGAGCAAGTCTCGACGGTGCTCGATTCGGTGACGCCAGGCAATATCGTGCTGCTCACCGATAGAGACGAATGCGCCGAGCAGACGCTCGAAGCGCTGCCGCAGATTATCGACAGGCTTATTGCCGACGGCTACAAGATCGTGACGCTCAGCGATCTGGTCAAGACGGACACAGCGCTGAGCAAAAAGCTCACCTCGCTCACCAAGGTTTCCATGCCCAAAAACGCTGTGTTCCCCCAACTTGCCGAGGACGACGACACCACAGAGTAGTCATTGGGGACTGTCCCCAAAGGCCGGCACTTGGGGACGTTCCTTTTCTGCCGGCACTTTGGGACAGTCCTTTTCTGTCGCTCGCAAAGAGTGTCCCCGACGACTAGTCGTTTAAGAACGTCCAATGGCTATGTCACGGATGCGTCAGCGTTTGGTATGCCTGCAATGTGCAGCGCATAAATTCGGTGCCGCAGCGCGATGCTGATGCTATAGTTACTGCGGTTAATGAGGGTCAAGAGAAAGGTTACAGGTGAAATCCAAACCTCGACCATACAGTCGATGACCCCATGCAGGTGCTTTCTGCGCGTGCACGGGGTGTGAGCGCTGAGCGGCGTGCCGCCCGCGCATGCGTATACATATCTAAAAGTCCACGGATTGCGTGCCGGCATGGTCACGCGGTCCGCAGGGATAATGATGGGGAGCACCATTGAATTATCTGAGTGAGATGCTCAAATTGCCGGTCTTGGACGTCGACGGCGAAAAGCTCGGCGTTGTGAACGATTTTGGCATTGCAACCGGCGAAGTTTTTCCGCACGTGACGTCGCTTGCGTTCCGTGGTCCCGGCAAGACGCCGTTTATGATCAGCTGGCGCAAATGGGTCGACCGTATCGACGAGACGGGCGTGTATCTCAATACGTCTGCCACCAACATTCGCTTTTCGTACCTGCAGCCGACCGAGCTCCTGCTGGCGCGCGACGTGCTCAACAAGCAGATCGTCGATACGCAAGGCATGAAGGTCGTGCGTGTCAACGACATCAAGTTCTCCATGTCGGGCGAAAATCAGCTGCGTCTGCTGGGTGCCGAGGTCGGCGCCCGCGGTCTGCTGCGTGCAATCAGTCCCGCGCTCGAGCACGTCGTCGAGGGCTTTATGAAGCACTTGGGCAAGCCGCTCAGCGAGGACATTATCGCCTGGTCTTACATGGACCTGCTCGACCGCTCGACTAAGAACATCCAGCTCTCGGTGTCGCACAAGACGCTTGGCGAGCTGCATCCTGCCGACATCGCTGACATCATCGAGCAGCTCGACCCGCGCCTTCGCGCGCAGGTGTTTGCGCAGCTCGATACCGCACAGGCTGCCGAGGCCATCTCGGAGTTCGATGATGACGAGCTCATGACCGAGATGCTCGAGGGCCTGTCCGATACCGACGCATCGTCGATGCTGGCCATGATGGACCCGGACGACGCTGCCGACCTGATTGACGAGCTCGATTATGAGAAGGCCGAGAAGCTCCTGCGCCTGATGGGCGTCAAGGAGGAGAAGGCGATTCGTAATCTGTTGGGCTACGAGGACAACACCGCCGGCCGCATCATGACCTCGGAGTTTGTCTCGCTGCCCGCCACGGCGACGGTCGGCGATGCCATCGAGGCAATTCGCAAACTCGACGAGGACTTCGAGAGCGTCTACTACGTCTATACCGAGGATCCGAGTGGCATGCTGACGGGCGTGCTTTCGCTGCGCACGCTGATCGTGGCCGACCGCGACGCCACGCTAGGCCAGCTTGCTTATCGCGATCTGGTCTATGTGTCGCCCGACGAGGACCAGGAAGACGTGACAGATGAGATGACCAAGTATGACCTGGTAGCTATCCCCGTCTGTGACGAGAACCGCCACATCCTGGGTATCGTGACCTTCGACGACGCCATGGACGTTATTGCCGAGGAGCACCAGGAGGACCTGCAGATCGCCGGTGTCGGTTCGGGCGATAGCGCATCGGACGACTCGACGAACGTGCTCAGCTGGTTTGTGCATCGCCAGTACTGGGTCGTCGTGTGGGGCATTGCCTCGTGCATCATGGCGACGGTGCTGGGGACGGCGCTGGGCTCCGCGTATCTGGTGGTGTTCCCCATGTGCGCCATGCCGCTCGTGCTGCTGGCTGCCTCGCGCATGGTGTCGTTCGTCAAGAACTACTTCCTGGAGTACGACGGCCATGACGATGAGCCCAAGCCGTATCTGGGGTTCTTCTTCCAGAGCACGGGTATGGGCCTGATCCTTTCGCTTGTTACTTACCTGTGTGCGCAGCTGGTGCGCACCGCCGCGTTCCCCGATGCCCCTATGTTTGAGGAGCAGCTCTTTACCGGCTGCTTTAACATTGCTGCCATCATCTGCCTGGTGGGCAACATGAGCGCCGTGATTTATCTGATGGTGCTGTTCTGGCGCGATGAGCACGACCTCAACACGTCGGGTACCGCTATGAGCGTCATCGCCGTCATGATCTCGTGTGTGGCGTACTGCATCGCCGCGGTGCTGCTCACCATGTCAGTCATGGGTTAGGTGGTCTCGTGGAAAACACGAAACAAAAGGCGAGCGCCAAGCAAAAGCTGACCATCGCCGCCATCTTTGGCGCTATGGGTCCCGGCCTGTTGGCGGCGCTTTCGGGCAATGACGCCGGCGGCATTGCAACGTATTCCAGTGCGGGCGCCAGCTATGGCTACAAGATGCTCTGGATGCTTCCCGTCATGACCGTGCTGCTTATCGTGACGCAGGAGACCGCGGCGCGCTGCGGCTGCGTCACGGGCAAGGGCCTGGCATCGCTCATTCGCGAGCGCTTTGGCGTGCGCAAGAGTGTACTTGCTATGGCGGCGCTGTTGATCGCCAACACGGCTGTGACCATTTCGGAGTTTGCGGGTATCGCCAGCGGCCTTGCCCTCTTTGGCGTGCCGGCGAGCATCTCGGTGCCGTTGGTGGCGCTGCTGGTGTGGATGCTTACCATGTCGGGTAGCTTCCAGCGCATCGAGAAGATTCTGCTGCTGGTAAGCTGCGTCTTCGTGACCTATATTGTCGCCGCGTTTATGGCCGGTCCCAACTGGGGTGAGGTCGCGGTCGACTTGGTCGTCCCCAATATTCAGAACGATCCCAGCTACGTGTCGCTCGTGGTCGCAACGATCGGTACCACCATCGCGCCGTGGATGATTTTCTTGGCGCAGAATAACGTGGTCGATAAGAATGCGGGCGAGGACGATATCGTGCTGCAGCGTATTGATACCGTGAGCGGCTCGATCGCTGCTGATATCATTGCGGGCTTCATTATCATCACGACCGGTACGGTGCTGTTCCCGGCGGGTATTCAGATTAGCGATGCCGCCGATGCCGCCCGCGCGCTGGAGCCCATCGCGGGTCAGTGGTCCACGGTGCTGTTTGCCTCGGGCCTGGTCGCAGCGAGCTTTTTGGCTGCCTGCGTGCTGCCGGGCGTTACGTCGAGTGCCATCTGCGAGGCTTTTGGTTGGGAGCGCGGCGCCGATCGCAGCTGGGACGAGGCCCCGGTATATCGCGGCATCATTACGGCCATCATCGGTATCTCTGCCGTACTGGTGCTTATGCCTGGTGTCGATCTGTTCCAGATTATGATGACCTCGCAGGTCATCAACGGCGTGCTGTTGCCCGTGGTTTTGGTGTTTCAGGTGGTTATTGCCGCCGACCGTCACATTATGGGCGCCAACCGCAACGGCCGCGTGTGGAATGTGCTTACGTGGGCGACTATCAGCGTGATCACGGTGCTGACGGTTGTCATGTTTGTCCTGCAGGCGATGGGTTACAGCGCTTAGCGCCTCTTTTGGACTCCAAACAGGCCGCCGCCATGGGTTGCGGCCTGTATTTTGCCTGTTATAGGGGGTTAGTAATATTCGTGTGGACAAAAAATGCCAAATATGAGTACTGTTGCCTGGCCGATAGCATTTACAACTAAGAAAATAATAAACATATCTAAAAATCTGTTCATTAAAAGCGGAGCTCCAAGTCCTAAGCCGGCCATTCTGGTCAACTGGAAGGGTCGCGCGCTACCGCATGGGCGCCATTTTGGGTGGTTTTGCCTGCTACTAAAATTGTAACAGTACTCATATTTGCCCCTTTTTGTCCACGACCTCTTGGAGCCGGCTCGAAAAGAGTGATTTTGGGTTGTTTGCTGCGGGTGTGGGCTTGGAAACAACGCTCGGGGTGGCGAGGCGTCCAGAATTCGGTCGCAAGGAGGGCGTTCCTCGGCTGTGTCAGGAGTGTCCCTAGGTGCCGGCACATAAGGAACGTCCCTAACTGCCGGAGGGGGGAGTTTGCGCTGCAGGTTACTTGTCGGTGCCCAGCTTGTGCGGCTTGAGAGCGAGCGCATTGACGAGCGCGTCGGCGGCGGACTTGACGGCTGCCGGCTGCGGATCGTTGACGTGGTCCTCGGGGTGCACGGGCAGGTCTTTCTTGACCGCATCGTGGATCAGGTTGAGGTACTCGGTCACGCCGGTAGTCGACAGGTGCGTGCCGTCGCCATCGAACAGGTCGTTGCGGTTGGCACTGTGCCCGTACCAGTCGATAACGCGTACATTCTTGTAGCGCGTGGCGGCGTTGGCGATGGCCTGGTTCGTGGACCCGACCCACGGCTGCGGGCTACGCGTGTTTACAAACACGACAATACGCTGCTCGCCGGCGTCGGCCATGATCGCATCGACCTGGGCGTCCGTTACCAAACCGTTAGTGCCCAGGGCAAAGACCACGATCTTGCCGGCAAGGTTCTGCTGGATATAGCCCTCAAATGTCGCGCGGCCCGCATCAAACTGGCGGCCCTTTTCGGCATCGATATGGCTGTGCGGGAACACGCCGTCAAAGGAATCAACGGCGCGCAGCGACACGGAGTCACCGATCATCAACAGGTCGTAGGAGCCATCGGGGAAGCCGTCGTTGTCCTTGTCGGTGTCGTCGGCCGCCTGCTGGTCGGTGGGCGCGGTGTTTTTGGCTTCCTTGTTGAGGACTTCGGCGCCCTCACCGCTCAGCGCGGAGGTCTCCGGCACAAAGATCAGGCCGCCCAGCGCGATAACAAGCACGATCCCGCAAGTGGCGCACACAGGAATATGCGCGCGCACCCAGTTGGCGGGTGTGGTGGTGCCGTCGCGGAACTCGGCGACGGTACGGCCGAAGGCGCCCTTCCTAAACGGCGTCTCGATAAAGCGATACGAACATTCGGCCACGGCGATCACCAACAACACCTGCAAGATGTACTGCCACCAGGGCGTGTCGTTGATGTTGGCGACCGGGTTCATGAGCAACAGCAGCGGATAGTGCCACAGGTAGATGCTGTACGAGCGCTTGCCAACCCACACGAGCGGCTCGGTGGACAGCGCGCGGGCAACCATTCCCTGGGGCTGCACGCAGGCCGCGATGACCATGAGCGTGAGGATGGAACATAACAGCGTGCCGCCGCGATACTGGAACGCGGTGTAGCCGTTGGTGAGCGCGACCATGGCGGCAAGGCCAACCAGACCCACGACGCCCAACACATCGATGGATGCGGGCGAGGACCAAAAGCGCACGAGGGCGCTCGGCTGTGCCGGGGCGGTCTCGGCTGCTTCGTCGGCCTTCTCGCCAGACTTGCCCTCGGCGTTCTTGCCGTGCTTGGCGGCGCCAGCCAGGCGATTGAGCCCCAAACGATGAGCGAGACGCACCGGCGCCAGGTCGCGATCGGGGATAAAGGCCATCCAGGCACCCAGCAGCAGCGAGAACACGCGGGTGTCGGTGCCGTAGTACACGCGGCTGGGGTCGGCGGCAGGGTTATAGAGCAGCATCATGGCGAGGGCAGATACCGCGGCAAGGCCCAGAACCACGCGGCGCGTGTTGGGCTTGCTCACATGCATGGATACCATGGCAAACAGCAGTGGCGGCCAAATCAGGTAGAACTGTTCCTCGATGGCAAGCGACCAAAAGTGCGTGAGCGGCGAGGGGTCGCCCAGAGCATTGAAGTACGAGACGTTTTGGGCAATCTGCCACCAGTTGTTGAAGAACAGCAGCGACGGCAGGATGTCGGGGCGCATCTTGGTGAGCATCACGTGGTTAAAGATGGTGCACAGCGCGCAGGTCACGAACACTACCGTTACCACGGCGGGGACCAGGCGACGGATACGGCGGATCCAGAAGCTTTTGAGGTCGATGCGGCCGGTCTTAGCGACTTCGTTGAGTAGCAGGCGTGTGATCAGATAGCCCGAAAGCACAAAGAAGATCGTGACGCCGAGCAGACCGCCCTGCGCCCACGTGAGGTTGAGGTGATAGAGCACCACCGCGACGACGGCAAGCGTGCGCAAACCGTCGAGCGCAGGGATATAGCGGGACTTGGGGCGAGCAGGCGTCTGCTCCGCGGCGGGAGTGTTGGCGCGGCCCTCGTTGTTGGCGGAAGCGCGATGGGGGCTCGCGGTGCGTCGCGGCTCGTTGGCACGGCGTTCGCCCTTCACGCGTTCGTGCGGCGCCGGCTCGTTGCCCGTGCGGCGTCGACCGCGCGAGCCCGATTGCGAGAATTGTTCCATAAAACATCATCCAATGACGAGAATAATCAGCACATATTCATTGTAGCTGCCTGCCCCTGTGAATGCTTGCTGCTGGCGCAAGCTCAAGCGCGCGTCCACATCAAAGTGGACTAAAGTTATAGGGGGTGCGAGAGTGCACAATCGTTGGTCGACGGTGGGCGCAAAGCCTGAAGGCGAGGAGGTTTCCATGGCGGATCACAGCATCGTTGCGGTGTTCGGCAGCATGAACATGGACCTTTCGGTGGCGTGCGAGCGCATGCCGCGCGCGGGCGAGACCGTTGGCGGTAGCGGTTTTATCACCAACGCCGGTGGCAAGGGCGCTAACCAGGCCGTTGCCGCTGCGCGCATGGGTGCGCGCACGTGCATGATCGGCGCTGTTGGGCGCGATACCTTTGGCGATGCGCTCGTGGCAGGGCTCCAGGATGCCGGCGTGGGCGTTGAGTTTGTGGCGCGTCGCGATGACGTGGAGACCGGTACCGCGACTATCATTCGCTGCGAGAGCGACAACCGCATCGTGCTGTCGCCGGGCGCCAACCATGCGCTTGCGGGCGAGGACGTTGCCCGCGCACTGAGGCGCTTGGTGGCCGACGAGCTCGACGGCGATGCCAGCGAGATTGCCCCGGCTGCCGGAAGCGTCTTTATTGCCCAGGGCGAATGTGACCTTGCGGCAACGGCCGCGGCACTCTCTTGCGCTCACGAGCTGGGGTTCTATACGATCTTTAACCCGGCGCCCGCCTGCGACCTGCCGGCAGGAGCGTGGCCAGCGGTCGACCTGGTCTGCCCCAACGAGACCGAGTGCCAGGTGCTGACGGGCGTTCTGCCTACGGATGATGCGAGTTGCGTCGCCGCGCTCAATGCGCTGCTCGACAAGGGCGCCGGGGCTGCGGTCATCACGTTGGGCGGCGCCGGCTCGGTTACGCTCGGCGATGGCGGTGAGCCGCTGCGCATGCCGGCGCTTTCGAGCGCGGTGGTCGATACGACGGCCGCGGGCGATACGTTTATCGGCGCGTTGGCGGCAGCTCGTCTGGAGGGCCTGCCGCTCTTTGAGTGCATGGCGGCGGGCGCTCGCGCCTCGGCGGTGACGGTGTCGCGCCTGGGCGCTCAGCAATCAATTCCCACGCGTGCGGAAGTCGAGCACAAGTTTGGTTTAGACGGTTTGGATGTAGACGGAGAAGCGGAGTAGAACAATGGCAACCAAGAAGCTGATCCTTGATCTGGATATGGGTGTGGATGATGCGATGGCGCTTGCCTATGCCATCGCGAGCCCCGAGGTGGAGCTCGTCGGCATCACCACGTGCTTTGGCAACGTGCGCGTCGAGCAGTCGGCGCACAACTGCTTGGCGGTGCTCGACCTGTTGGGCCGTCCCGAGGTGCCGGTGTACCTGGGCGCCGATCGTCCCATGAAGGCGACCGAACCCTACACGCCGCCGGCGTCCACCACGCTTATCCACGGCAAGAACGGCATTGGCGGCGCAAGCGTGCCCGCCTCGCCGTATGAGCCGGTGGGCGCGACGTCGACCGATGGCAATGCGGCGGTCGATTACCTGATTGATGCCGCGCGTACTTATGGTCCCGATCTGGTCTACGTTGCGACCGGCCCGCTCTCCAACCTGGCACTTGCCTTGGAGCGCGATGCGGCGGCGATGATGTCCATCGGCCGCGTGGTCGTGATGGGCGGCGCCCTTACCGTGCCCGGCAACGTGAGCGCGGGCGCCGAGGCCAACATGGCGGGCGACCCCGAGGCTGCCGACGCCGTGCTGCGCTCGGGCCGCAAGCTCACCATGGTGGGCCTGGATGTGACGCATCGCGTGGTGCTCACGCGCCGCGACGTTGCCGGCTGGACGGGCTCGGGCACTATGGCTGGCTGCGCGTTTGCGAGCATGGTCGAGCACTATATCGGTTCGTACGAAATGAACGCGCCCTACCTGGGCGGCTGCGCGCTGCACGATCCGCTGGCGGTTGCCGTGGCGATTGATCCCACGCTCGTGGGTGCGCTCGGCTGTAACCTGCGCGTTGACTTGCTGGGCGAGTACCGCGGCCGCACCATCTGCGATGAGCGCCGTGTGGCCGACCCCGACAAGAGCGCGCTCGTGGCGCTCACCGTGGACGCCCCACGTTTCCTCGCGGAGTTTAAGGCGCGCATGGCCCGCGTCCTGGGCTAAACGGTTTCTGTGCCCCGTTCCAGATTAGCTACCGAGTAAATGCGCCCGTTGGGGGAATAGTTGTGCCGCTTCGCTTGACAACAGGCTAAACTAGCTATTAAACATTTACTATTCTGTTTAGATTGAATTTGCGGTCGTTTAGTTGTCGAGTCACAGGGCGGTCAGGCCACGATGCTCGACCGCGACCGTTACTAGGGGGAACAATGGCCAAAGCAAGTGTCCGCGAAATCAGCCGCATCACCGGTTTTTCGCCTGCGACCGTGTCCAACGCGCTCAACCGCAAGCGCAGCGTGAGCGAGGAGACCGCCAAGGTCATCCTGGAGTGCGCGCAGTCGCTCGGCTATCAGCAGTCGACGCAGCTCGAGAGCATCCAGTTTGTGCTCGCGCGCAAGACGGGCGCCATTCTGGACGAGAGCACCTTTCATCCCGCAGTCATCGAGGGCGTGGAGCGCCAGGCGCGTCGCCACGGCATGAGCACGAGCTTTGTCTCGCTCGACTTTAGCGACCTGGACGCCGTGCGCCCGCAGGTCGAGGGCCTGATTGCCGATCCGTCTGCAGCCATCGTGCTGATGGGCACCGAGCTGGGCGAAGAAGACTACGCCCTGTTCGCTAACGCCGCTGCCCACCTGATTGTGCTCGATGGCTGGAGCGACCGCCAGTACTTTGATGCCGTGGTCATTGCCAATACCGATTCGGTGCTGCGCGCCGTGGACTACCTTATCGAGAAAGGCCACAAGCAAATCGGCTATCTGGCGGGCGACCTTCGTATCCGCAACTTTAAGGATCGCGAGCGCGGCTATCGTCAAGCGCTTGAGGATGCGGACCTCGAGGCCAACCCGGCATGGCGTGTCACGCTGGGCACCACACTCGAAGGCGCCTATCGCGACATGGGTGTGTGGCTCGACAACGCCTCGCACGAAGATCTGCCGACGGCTTTCTTTGCCGAGAACGACGTGCTTGCCGTGGGCGCCATGCGCGCGCTGAGCGAACACGGCGTACGCGTGCCCGAGGACGTCTCGATCATCGGCTTTGACGACCTGTCTCTGGGCGCCTTCTCAAACCCGCCGCTCACCACGGTGCACGTTCCCAAGCACGAGGTGGGCGAGATCGCGGTGCGCCGACTGGTGGGCAACATCCGCAATCCCAAGAGCTATACCTGCAAGACGGCCGTATCGACGTATTTTGTCGAGCGCCAGAGCGTGCGCGAAATCTAGGCGAAGGCAGCATCGCTCGCGGCGCGTCAAAGCGCGCGAGGGCAGTAAGTGCAACACCGTTCAAAAGGGGGTCCTTCGGGACCCTTTTTTGTTCTCCTTGTATGTTCAGTTTGTTTACATACCGTTTAGGCTGATTTCTCTACCGCCTGCGGGTATTTCGCGCTAAACTTCTAAACAGAATAGTAAAACATTTAGTAAACAAAACAAAACGAAACAATCGTCTGTTTACTGAACATGTGACTAGGGGAGGACGTACATGGATAAGATCAAGCTCGGCTTTGTGCCCACGCGCCGAAGCATTTTTAGCGCGCCGGACGCGATCAAGTATCGCGGCCTGACGGCTGATCGCCTGCGCGAGATCGGCGTCGACATTGTGGACATCGACGACATCAACGACGAGGGCCTGCTGTTTGACGACAGCCATATCGAGCCTATCGTCAAGAAGTTCCGCGCCGAGGGCGTTGACGGCATCATGCTGTGCCACGCCAACTTTGGCACCGAGTACGTTTGCGCCCGCCTTGCCCGTGAGCTCGGCCTGCCCGTGCTGCTGTGGGGCCCGCGCGACGAGCGCCCCGAGCCCGACGGCACCCGCCTGCGCGACAGCCAGTGTGGCCTGTTCGCGACCGGCAAGGTCCTGCGCCGCTTCCAGGTTCCCTTCACCTACATGACCAACTGCCGCCTGACCGATCCCGAGTTCGAGCGCGGCGTCTGGGACTTTTTGGCCGTGTGCAACGTGGTCAAGACCTTCAAGCACACCCGCATCCTGCAGATGGCTACCCGTCCGTTCGACTTCTGGTCCACTATGTGCAACGAGGGCGAGTTGCTCGAGAAGTTCAATATTCAGCTTTCGCCCATCCCCATGACCGAACTTGTTCAGGCCGTGCGCGACGCCCAGGCCGACGAGCAGGCCATGGCCGCCATGCTTGCCCACATTCGCGACAGCTTTGAGATCTGCATCCCCGAGGACAAGGTCCCCGCGGTTGCAGGGCTCGCTATCGCCATGAAGCGTCTGGTCGATAAGTACGGCTGCAACGCCGGCGCCATCCAGTGCTGGAACGCTCTGCAGGACGAGCTGGGCATTATGCCCTGCGCCGCCAACGCCATCCTCAATGAGATGGGTATCCCCGTCGTGTGCGAGACCGATATCCACGGCGCCATTACCGCGCTGATGGTCGAGGCCGCCGACCTGGGCCGTCACCGCGGCATGTTCGCCGACTGGACCGTGCGCCATCCCGATAATGAGAACGGCGAGCTGCTGCAGCACTGCGGCCCCTGGCCCTGCAGCTGCGCTGCCGTCAAGCCCAAGCTCACCTACCCGCTGGCTTTCGATCACCCCGGCGCGCTGACGGCCGAGGCCAAGCACGGCGACCTCACCCTTGCCCGCTTTGATGGCGACAACGGCGAGTATTCGCTGCTGCTCGGCAACGCCCGCGGCATCGACGGGCCGGCCGGCATGGGCACCTACCTGTGGGTTGAGGTCGACAACCTCAAGCGCCTCGAGGCCAAGATCGTCGAGGGTCCCTACATTCACCACTGCGTCGCCATTCACGCCAACGTGGTACCGGTGCTCTACGAGGCATGCAAGTACATCGGCATCGAGCCGGATCTGTACGACCCCATCGAAGAAGACGTCAAAGCCTACCTGCGAGGAGAGTAGAAATGGCAACTATCGAAGAGCTTGAGTCCCTGCGCTGGGACCTCCGCCGCGATTGCGTCGACATCATCATGGCCGGCGCCGGCGGCCACATCGGCGGCGACATGTCGGTCATCGACGCGCTCATGACCCTCTACGCCAACCACCTCAACATTTCGCCCGAGACCGTCGGCGATCCCAACCGCGATCGCTTCGTGCTCTCCAAGGGCCACGCCATGGAGGCCTACTACGCGGTGCTGTGCCACGAGGGCTATCTGGATCTCGACGACGTCAAGGCCCGCTTCTCCAAGTTCGGCAGTCCTTACATCGGCCATCCCAACAATAAACTCAAGGGCATCGAGATGAACTCCGGCTCGCTCGGTCACGGCCTGCCCGTGGCGGTGGGTATGGCGCTCGCCGGCAAGATGGACGGTCGCGACTACCGCGTCTACACCATCATGGGCGACGGCGAGCTTGCCGAGGGCTCGGTCTGGGAGGGCGCCATGAGCGGCGGCAACTACCAGCTCGATAACCTGTGCGCGCTCGTGGACCGCAACCGCCTGCAGATCAGTGGCAGCACCGAGGACGTCATGAAGCAGGATTCGCAGGAGGAGCGCTGGGCCGCCTTCGGCTGGAACGTGCTCTCCATTCCGGGCAACGACATCCAGGCCATCGATGCCGCGCTGACGTTGGCCGCTGAGACCAAGGGCAAGCCCACGGTCATCATCCTCAACACGGTGAAGGGCTATGGCTCGCCCGTTATGGAGGACAAGGCCGCCTGGCATCATCACCTGCCCAACGATGAGGAATATGCCCAGATCATCGCCGATTTCGCTGCCCATAAGGAGGCTATCAATGGCTAACAAGATCGCCAACCGCAAGGTTATCTGCGACACGCTGCTCGAGGCCGCCGAGACCGATAAGGACATCGTCGTCCTGTGCTCCGACTCCCGCGGCTCCGCATCGCTCACGCCGTTCTTCGATCAGTATCCCCAGCAGTCCGTCGAGGTCGGCATCGCCGAGCAGGACCTGGTGAGCATCGCCGCCGGCATGGCTTCGTGCGGCAAGAAGGCCTGGGCCGCCTCGCCGGCGTCCTTTGTGACCACGCGCTCGTATGAGCAGTGCAAGGTCGATGTCTCGTACTCCAACACCAACGTCAAGCTCATCGGCATCTCGGGCGGCGTGTCCTACGGCGCCTTGGGCATGAGCCATCACTCCGCGCAGGATATCGCTGCCATGAGCGCGATTCCCAACATGCGCGTATATCTGCCGAGCGATCGTTTCCAGACCGCCGAGCTCGTGCGCGCCCTGGTTGCCGACAACAAGCCGGCCTATATCCGCGTGGGCCGCAACCCGGTCGAGGACGTGTATACCGAGGACGAGTGCCCGTTCCAGATGGACCGTGCCATCTGGGTACGTCGCGGCACCGATGTGACGATTGTCGCCACCGGCGAGATGGTCCGCCATGCCGTGGACGCCGCCGACCTGCTGGCCGAGCAGGGTATCTCCGCTACCGTGCTCGACATGTACTGCGTCAAGCCGCTCGACGCCGAGGCCGTGATTGAGGCCGCCGGTGCCACGCGCGCCGTCGTGACCGTCGAGGAGCACAGCCCCTTTGGCGGCCTGGGCTCCATGGTCGCGCAGGTCGTGGGCGAGCATTGCCCGCGTCCGGTTAAGTGTCTGAGCCTGCCCGACGCGCCGGTCATCACCGGCACGAGTCCCGAGGTCTTTGCGCACTACGGCCTGACGGGTGCCGGAATCGCGCAGACCGTCGCCGAGTTCCTGCCCGCAGAGTAATTGGAATGTGACAAAGGGACAGCCCCTTTGTCACATTCGATTTGACGGAAGGAATGGGAGAGTACATGAGCAAATACATCATCGGAATCGATCAGTCCACGCAGGGCACGAAGGCGCTGCTGGTGGACGAGGGCGGCCACCTGATTCATCGTGCCGATCGCTCGCATCGCCAGATTGTCAACGATGCCGGCTGGGTGAGCCATGATCCGACCGAGATTGCCGCCAACGTGCTGGCAGTGGCGCGTGCCGTGGTGGAGGAGACCGGGGTCGATCCGGCCGATATCGCTGGCATTGGCATCTCCAACCAGCGCGAGACCACCGTTGCCTGGAGTCGCACGACAGGCGAGCCGCTGTGCGATGCCGTGGTGTGGCAGTGCGCCCGCGCCCGTGAGCTGTGCGACGGGTTTGCTGCGCGCGAAGGCGTGGCCGAGCTGGTGCGCGACACGACAGGTCTGGTGCTCTCGCCCTACTATCCGGCGGGCAAGATGGCTTGGATCCTCGCGAACGTTCCGGCGGCTGCCGAGGCCGCGGCAGCGGGCGAGCTGTGCCTGGGCACCATCGATGCCTGGGTGGTCTGGACGCTCACGGGCGGCGCGGAGTTCCGCTGTGACTGGTCCAACGCCAGCCGCACGCAGCTCTTTGACCTGCGCCGTGGCTGCTGGAGCGAGCCGGTGTGCGAGGCCTTTGGCGTCGACGTGGCCTGCCTGCCGCAGGTGACCGATTCCGATGGCCTGTTCGGCACGACGGACCTGGGCGGCTTTTTGCCGGCACCCGTGCCCATTCACGGCGTGCTCGGCGACAGCCATGCGGCCTTGTTCGCGCAGGGTTGCCACAGCCGCGGTATGGCCAAGGCGACCTATGGCACCGGCAGCTCGGTCATGATGAACGTCGGCGACGAGTTCGTTGCCAGCTCGCACGGGCTTTCGAGCTCGCTCGCATGGCGTATGGACGGCGTGATCGAGTACGTGCTCGAGGGCAACGTGAGCTACGCCGGCGCCGTCAAGACGTGGCTGCGCGATGATCTGGAGCTCATCAACAACCCCGAGGAGGTCACCGACCTGTGCTACGCCGCCAATCCGGCGAGCCGCGTCTACTTTGTGCCGGCGTTTACCGGCCTGGGCGCGCCGCACTGGGCAAGTGATGCCGAGGGCTGCGTCTTTGGCATGACGCGCACCACGGGTCGCGCGGAGTTCGTAAAGGCCGCCGACGAGTCGATCGCCTATCAGATCTTCGACGTCATTGATGCGATGGTCGAGGATTCGGGCGCCGCACTGGCCGAGCTTCGTGTTGACGGCGGCCCCACGCGTGACGCGTACCTGATGCAGTTTGAGAGCGACTTGGTCGGCTCGCCCATCCGCATTGCGAGCAATGACGAGATGAGCGGTCTGGGCGCAGCTTGGGCCTGCGGCATTGCGCTGGGCATGTACGCGCGCGATGTCGTTGACGTCTATGGCGCCCGCGGCATCGTGGAGCCCACCATGTCCGTCGACGAGCGCGCCGAAAAGATCGCCGGCTGGCGCCACGCCGTCGACGCTACAATCGCGTATACCGCCTAGACGGCTGCGCGGCGCCCAAGCGCCGCATCTTGCCGTTCAAGCCGTCGCTTGCGTACCAAAGTACGCGGCGCTCCTCTTTCACGGCAACCTGTGGCGCTTGGGCGTCGCTCGCCTTCTGCCGGCTATTCCCTGAATCTCATCTGGCTTTCTGGGACGGGGATTATAAAATCACGGTAGGAGTGCGGCAACCGCCTCGATCAATACCTTTCCATGGCGAAAAGCTCGCGGCTCGCGGGAGGGACGCTGCTTCAATTGTGAGCGACTCTAGCGCCCCGGCATGTCATCGTACGGGCGATTGGGCGCGCTCGGGAAGGCATCGCTTCCATATTGGAGCAGATACTGCTGAACGACGAGGTCAATTGCCGCGAGCGCCCCGTATTTGCCCGTGTCGTTGGCATTCGACTCGCCGCACTGCATGATGAAGGCGGCCTGATTCCAATATGGGTTCGAGGCGTTTTGCGTGATTGCCAGCACGGAGCACTTGCTATCCCTGATGCTGTTGCAGACATCGACATATCGAATGGGATAGCTGCCCCCAACGCTGCAGATGATCGCCAGGTCCTCGGGCTGGAGGGATTGGGCACATGCAAGCTGGGAGGCTTGATCCAGATACAGGTCCATGACCTTTCCCATAGAAAACAGCTTGTTCTGAAGGTAGCGTCCAGTATCCCAAAGAAAATGATGGGAAAAGAACGCGACTCGGCGGCAATTATGAATTGCATAGGCGATTTTTGGAAGTTCGGCCAGGTTTTTCTCGGAAATGGTCGCGGCGATGTTTTGCTGAGCTTCCCTCGCATATTCAAGAAACGTCGCGTGCGGGTTCGCGGTGAGATTGCAAAAGAAGCGCTGGGAGTAGTCGTAGCTGATGGGATAGTCGACCCCGAGCGCGTCATGCATCTCTTTGAAGCTCTCGTAGCCTAAGAATCGGCAAAAACGCGAGACGGAAGCCTTCGAGACGTAGCACATATCGGCGATCTGCGCGATGGACATGTCCTTGAGCGCGTCGTAGTTTTCCAACATCTTGACGGCTATCTGATAGTTGTTGTCGCGCTGCATGCTGGTGTCTATATAGCTGAGGAGCTTTTCCCCAACAGAGCCCATCGGGTTGGCACAATTCAAGAGTCCACTCCCATCAGACGTTTCAAAACCATTAAATACCAGCGGGTTTCATATCGTGAAACTCATGTCTCCATTCTGTAACATCGGTGTCCAGGATGGAACGCAAAACCCTGTGCATTCGTGTTGTACTCAATGGTAACAGGAGCCGGGCGATTAAGCCCGGATGCGGATACATGAAAGGGAGATTGCATGGCACATCAGTCGACTTCGGTATTTCCCGAGACGTTTCTCTGGGGCGTCGCGACCGCTGCGCACCAGGTTGAAGGCAACAACGTGAACAGCGACACGTGGCTATTCGAGAATGTTGAGGACACGGCGTTCATGGAGCCTTCTGGCGACGCGATGGACCACTACCATCGTTTCCGCGAGGATATCGCCCTTATCGCATCTCTTGGCCTCACCTCCTATCGTCTGAGTGTCGAGTGGTCGCGCATCGAGCCGGCGCGCGGCTTGTTCTCCAAAGCAGAGCTCGCGCACTATCGCGAAGTGCTCCAGTGCTGCCGTGACAACGGTCTCAAGACGATCGTCACACTCCATCATTTCACGTCGCCGATCTGGCTGCTCGCCCAAGGCGGCTGGGAGTCGCCCGAGACTCCCTCCCTTTTCGCGCGGTACTGCGCGCGTGTGGTCGAGGAGATGGGCGATTTGATGGACTACGCATGCACCATGAACGAGCCAAACCTGGCATGGCTCTTGGCTGATGTCGGGGCCACGTCGCGCAACGCCTCCGATCGCGCTGAGGACCCCATGTTCCGCAGCGTCGCCAAGGCGTTGGGAGTCGAGCCGGCATCCCTGGCCCAATTCCAGTTCGCAGCCACCGAGCGGGCGTTCGATGTGAAGCTCGCCGCTCACAAGGCTGCCGTTGACGCCGTGCATGCAATCCGTCCCGATCTCCCGGCAGGTTGGACGCTCGTGGGAAGTCCCTTTAAGGCGGCTCCCGGTGGCGAGGAGCGCGCCGCAGCTGCCCGCGAGGAGATTTGCGATCGCTTTTACCGTGCTTCCGCAGGCGATGATTTCGTGGGTATCCAGACGTACTCGCGCTCGTGGTACGGCGCGGATGGCCCGGTTGACCCGCCTGCCGGCGTGGAGCTCACCCAGCGCGATGAGGAGTTTTATCCCGAGGCCATCGAGGAGAGCCTGCGAGCTGCTTGGGACCAGTCGGGCACGCCTCTGTTCGTCACCGAAAACGGCATAGCTTCCGAGGACGACGAGCAGAGAGAGCGCTTTTTGGATCGAGCTGTCGCCGGTGTGGGGCGTTGCGTCCGCGACGGTATCCCGGTCTTGGGATACACCTGCTGGTCCGCGTTTGACAATTTCGAGTGGGTTTTCGGGTATGGCCCGAAGTACGGGATCATCTCCGTCGACCGCGAGACACAACGCCGCACCGTAAAGCCAAGCGCTACACACCTGGGAAGCATAGCGCGCTGTAACGGTGCCTGCGTCGAGATCGGTGATGCCCGATGAAGCGCCTGCTGATACGCGCCGACGACCTTGGCTACTCTCGGGGCGTCAACTACGGCATCGTCGATTCGGTCCGCGGCGGACTCGTCGGGTCAGTCGGGGTCATGACCAACATGGAATCCGTGGACCACGGCCTCGAATTGCTCGACGGGCTCGACGTGTGCCTTGGCCAGCACACGAACATCTGCGTCGGCAGGCCGCTTACCGACCCTGCGCTCATTCCGAGTCTCTGTGGACCGGATGGCATGTTCAAGCCGAGCGGGGCGTATCGGGACGCCATGAAGCGGGGAATCGACTTCGTGGTACTCGATGAGGTCGTCTTGGAGATCGAGGCTCAGTATCGAAAGTTCGTATCGCTTGTGGATAGAGAACCCTCCTACTTTGAGGGTCATGCGGTGGCGAGCCCGGCGTTTTATAAGGGGTTGGAGATCGTGGCGGAGCGCCACGGACTGCCGCTGTTCCCGATGGGCGCGCCGGGGGAGGCGGTCACGTTCAAGAGCACGCGTGTCGCTGCGTACATGCCCACAGATTTTCGCGCCTATGAGATGGATCCGTTCTCGGCGGTGCGCGGCGCCGTCGAGAATGCGAACGACGACGCGTGCACCCTCATGGTGTTCCATCCGGGTTATATCGATGCCTATCTCATGGACCACTCGAGCATGATGACGGCGCGGGCGCGTGAGGCGTCGATGCTTTGCGATCCCGCAACCCGTGAATGGCTGGTGAGTCAGGACATCGCGTTGGTGACATACGACGATCTGAGCTAAGGAGAAAGGTGGCAAGTATGGCAAACAGGTTTCCCGATGGATTCCTATGGGGTGCGTCGACGAGCGCATTTCAGGTAGAGGGCGCCTGGGGGGAGGGCGGCCGAGGCAAGTCGACGACCGATCGCGGCTTCGGCATCCCCGGAATCACAGATGGCAGCGTGGCGTCCGACCACTACCATCGCTGGAAAGAGGATGTCGACCTCATGGCCGAACTCGGACTCAAGACGTACCGCATGAGCTTCTCGTGGTGTCGCATTATGCCCGGTGCGACTTGCGAGCCGAATCCCGAAGCCCTGGCGTTCTACGACGGTCTGATCGATTACCTTCTGGAAAAGGGCATCGAGCCCTTTGTGACGCTGTATCACTTCGAGTGCCCCCAAGCACTCGTCGACGAGTTCGGCGGATGGTTAGATCGCAGGATGATCGATGCCTTCGCCCGCTACGCAGAGGTCTGCTTTAGGCACTTTAAGGGCCGTGTAAAGCTGTGGGCGACTATCAACGAGCAGCTTATCGCGACGGCGTCGTCGGTGAACACCGGGGATACCGAGACCGACCCCAAGAGACATCAGGGCAATACCTATCAGATGAGTTACCACATGTCTCTCGCAGAGCACCGTGCTTTCGAGCTTTTGCACTCAATCGATCCCGAGGCGAAGATCGGGCCGGTCTGTGCCATCCAGGTGACCTATCCGCTCAGCAGCTCGCCTGCAGATGTGATGGCGGCGCTCAATGCCGAGGAGATGGAGCAGTTCTACATGCTCGACATGAGCGTGCGTGGATCGTATTCCCCGTATGCGGCGAGCTATCTCAAGCGCGAGGGGTTCTATCCCGCGGTCGAGCCCGAGGACGATGCGGTCCTGCACGGGTCGACGCCCGATTTCATCGGCATTAACTATTACTCCAGCAGCTGCGTCAAGGAGCGCACCGAGCCCATCGTATTCGGTGGCTTCCCGCCTTGGGGCGCGGGCGACTTCGTCCTCTGCGACAACCCGAGGCTCGAGAAGACCGAGTGGATGCCCAACGGCCTCGACCCCATCGGGCTGTCGATCGGCATGCGCAAGGTGCATGACCGCTACGGCCTGCCCATGATCATCACCGAGAACGGCATGGCTTTGAGCGAGGAGCCCGATGAGTCCGGCGCGATTCACGACGAGCAGCGCATCGCCTATCTCTCCGCGCATATCGCCCAGGTCGGCGAGCTTATCGAGCAGGGTTATCCCATCTTTGGGTATTGTCCGTGGAGCTTTGTCGATGTGGTCTCCAGTCATCAGGGTTTCGCCAAGCGCTATGGCCTTGTATACGTGGATCGCACCGATGACGACATCAGGACTTGCGACCGGATTCGCAAGGACAGCTTCTATTGGTATCAGAAGGTCATCGCGGGCAATCAGCTGCCCGAATAAACGCAGGTTTTCCGGTTGGCGCGAAGTCGCCGATGGGGGATAGAAAGAAACGGGAAAGGAAGTACCATGGCAGATAACAAGCGTATCGCCGAGGATATCCTCAAGGCGGTGGGCGGCCCGAAGAACGTGACTTCGGCGACCCACTGCATGACGAGGCTCCGCCTTGTGCTCAAGGACGAGTCCAGCATCGACGATGACGAAGTCAAGGCCGTTGACGGCGTGATGGGCATTGTCCACGGCGGTCAGCAGTATCAGATCATCGTGGGGACGAACGTGCCCAGGGTGTACGCGGAGTTCTGCTCACTTGCCAACGTCAACGAGCTCGAGGCGGTTGAGGACGCCGAGGCTGCCGCCGCCGACGTCGAGCTTGTCGGCAAGAAGAAGCTTACGCCCATGCAGATCCTGAAGAACGTCGTCGGTTACATGGCGGGCTGCATGACCCCGATGATCCCGGTGCTGCTCACGGGCGGTCTCGCAAATGCGATCAATGCCCTGTGCGGTCCGCAGCTCCTGGGCCTGTACCCCGCGGAGAGCGACATCTACGTGCTCTTCGACTTCATCTACGATGCCGCCCTGTACTTCATGCCTATCCTCGCGGGCGTCAACGCGGCGAAGCAACTTGGCATCAACGGTATGCTCGGCGGATTTATCGGCTGCATCCTCATGTCGCCGGATTTCGCCGCAATCATCGCCGAGGGTAAGGCGTTTACCGTCTTCGGCATCCCCTGCAACACGTCTGCCGCCTATGCCCAGACTGTCCTGCCCATCATGATGTCCGTTCCGCTGTTCGCTGTTGTTTATAAGTTTGTCGGTAAGCACATGCCCGACATGCTCTCAACCGTGTTCACGCCCATTTTGAGCCTCCTTGTCACCTCGCCGTTCATCCTGTGCCTGCTCGCCCCCTTCGGTACGATTGTGGGCAACGCCATCAGCGGCGGCCTTGCCTGGTTCGGTATGAATACCGGATTCTTCGGTGTCGGCGTGATCGCCGCCCTTTGGGAGTTCCTCGTCATGAGCGGTATGCATCTGGCCCTTATGATGCCCATGATGGCCTCGTTCTTCGAGACTGGCGAGATGACCGGTGTCATGCTCGCGGGTAGCTTCGCCACGTGGGCATGCTTCGGCGTCGCCCTCGGTGCGGCTCTTCGACTCAAAGGTAAGGCGGAGCGCGGCAACGCCTTCGGCGCCTTCGTATCCGGTATCTTGGGCGGCGTTACCGAGCCTGTGCTCTATGGCATCTGCCTGTCTCACGTGCGCTGTTTCGGCGCCTTGATGGTCGGTAGCTTTGTCGGCGGTGCGTATGCTGGTATCGTCAATCTCACCCAGTACGTCATCACCTCTGCGAACTTCCTGTCCGTCCTGAGCTATGTGGGCGGCACCAACGCCAATTTCATCCAGGGTATTATCGCGAGCCTCATTTCCCTGGTCGTCGCAGCTGTGTGCACGTATCTCTTCGGCTTTAGCAAGAAGGAACTCGATCAGGCAAACGCCAAGTAGCATTGAGCCCTTGCTCCTTTAGAGGGAAACTCCATGATTGATGCAGCCTGAAATAGCCCGCGCCTCGCTTTCTCGAGTGGGGCGCGCGTCTTGCCTTCTATCACGCATGCGTGGCCGACGGCTATCGCGAGGTGGGTTTCCCTTCGGCCCGTCTGCCCATGGAACGTGAGGCCCTGCGCTGCCTCGACGAACGACAGCGTTTTCGGGTGGTTCGCGCCATAGCTGTCGGGAAAGGCTGCCTGCGTGAAGTCGTGCCCTTCGAACGACTTCACGCAGGGGAATTTCGCCTTCCTGAACAGCCTTGCGCGCTTGGATTCCTTCCGGACCGCCATCTCATGCTCGATGAGCTCGCTCGTCCCGGGCAGCTTATTTGGGACGGGGCTTTTTTGACTGGTATGATTGGTGCGACCATTCGAACCAGCTAAAAGAGCCCCGTCCCAAATTGACTACCGAGAGGATCTGCCATGGAGCGCATCGCCAGCTTTTCCGTTGACCATCTGCTGCTTGAGCCCGGCGTGTATGTGAGCCGCATCGACCGCGATCCGGCGACCGGTGCTGCCGTCACCACGTTTGACCTGCGCCTGACCACGCCCAACAAAGAGCCGGTCATGAACACGGCCGAGTGCCATACCATCGAGCACCTGGGCGCGACGTTTCTTCGTAACCATGCCGAGTGGTCGAGCCGCATTGTCTACTTTGGCCCCATGGGCTGCCGCACGGGCTTTTACCTCGTCGTATTTGGCGAAGTGACGAGCGAGGAGATCCTGCCGCTCGTGCGTGAGCTGTTCGAGTTTGTTGCTGGCTTTGGGGGCGATGTCCCCGGCGCCGCTCCCGAGGAGTGCGGCAACTACCTGGACCAGAACCTCCCCATGGCCAACTGGCTTGCGCGCCGTTATCTCGACCGCGACCTGGCCGATATCGACGAGAAGCACCTGCACTATCAGCAGGCGTAAGGGCTTTATCGCCCAAAACGCGCGCATTGGGCGCCTTCGCTTATGCGGGGGCGCCTTTTTGTTGAGTGGTCGGGATGGCGTTCAAAAGCGCTTATGTTTGTTCTAGAATGTTCGTACTGTCACATAAACGAACAGGAGTGAACATGCATATCTACTCTGTCAACGATCCCGAGTTCAAATCCTATGGCAGCGTTTGGGATAACGTTTCGTCCGAGCTCACGTCGCCCGTACTCGAGGCGCTCTCTGCCACGCCCATCCCCGAGGGCAGCAAGTACGTAGCGAGCGCGCCGGAGCTCGAGGGCGTCAAGGATGCCGACAAATTGGGCTTTCTCATGTTTGGCGGTCGTCCCTTCCAGCTCGGCTGGTGCAACGGCCACAACACACGCCTCAACTGCCTGGAGTATCACCGCGCCAGCGAGTTTAACCTGGGTGCCCGCGATTTTATCCTGCTCGTGGCGCATCGCTGGGAGATCGAGGACGGCAAGCTCGACACCGCATGTGTCAAGGCGTTCCGCGTGCCGGCGGGTACGGTCATCGAGGTCTTCAACACCACGCTCCACTACACGCCCTGCATGGTCGACGACGGCGGTTTCCAGGTGATGGTCGCGCTTCCCGCCGGCACCAACGGGCCGCGCCCCGAGGCTGCAGCCGACATGCCTGCCGCCGGTGACAGCTACTGCTACTGGAAGGCCGACAAGTGGGTCTTCTGCCACGCCGACAGCCCCAAGGCAGCCGAAGGCGGCTACGTAGGCCTCATCGGCAAAAACCTCGACATCAACGTGGACTAGAATCTTCCGTCTCGATCTGTAACATCTAGCGGGCTAAATCGTTACTACCTGTTACAGATTGAGACATACCGTAGAAGGCCGCCCGAAAATCTCGATTTGTAACACCAAACCCGATTTTGACGGCCTAGCTGTTACAGATCGAGATAAAACGGGCCCAAACCACCACAAAGGTGCCTGTCCCCATTGTGGTGGCTGCCTAGAACTGGCTGCGAAGGTAGTCAGCCATATATGGAACGGCGAAGCGCACGTAGCCGCGGCGAGCCTGTTCGATCACGCCGGCGTCAATAAGGCGCCGGCGATACTTTTGCGCATAGTCGGGCGTGACCGACATTCGCTCGGCAATATCGGAGATGCGCGACGCGCCGTCTTTGTCGTCGGTCATCGCAGCGAGAAACGCGACGTCTTGATCAGATAGCGCGGCAAGCGTCGTTTCACAAACATCATTTTCGAAATCGACCTTGGACGCTTCGATGGCTCCGTCGATTTGCTCTTGTGCTACGCGCTCTCCGACCTTGCAGCGAGTGGCGATGTTATAGCCAATAAGTTGCAGCATATAGGGCGAACCTTGGGTCGCGTGAGCGGCGCGGAGGCGAAGGTCGCTTGGAATATCAAGGCCGAGCTCCTCAAAAGCCCGCTGATAATAGGCGTCGACATCTCCGACTGAAAGCGGATCGAGCGTGACCTTGCGAGCGCGGTTGAGAAATGTCAGCACGCGGTCATTGAGTGTTGCGCAGACGGCTCCCGGAAGGCCCGCCATGACGAGCGCGACGTTGAGTCGTTCGCCGACCAGCTCTTGATAGGCGGTGACGAGCTGCCTAATCTCGGGTGAATTTGCCTGGAGCTCATCGATAAGGATGAGGATGCCATGGCCCTGCTCGGTCAGTTTGCGCGCAAGCTGCGTGAGTTTAAACTGAAAGCTCTTGGTCTCCTGCACGTCTCGTGTGAACTCGAGGCCTGCCGAGAACCCAAAAACACTCAGGCTGCCACCCGTGAATTTGGGAAGACAGCGTTTGTTGACGTAAGGCTCGCCTGCCTCTTGGATTTTCTCAACAATGCGCTCGAGCATATCCTCGGAGGCCACGGTAGGCGTGGCGACAACGAAGCCGAGCTTGCGTGCGCGATCGGCAAGTTCCCACAGAAGAACTGTCTTGCCACTGCCTCGCTGACCAAGCATGAGTATGGCTCGGTCGCGATTGCCCGGTTCCTGCTCAAGGCCGGAGATGAATGTCGAAATTACCGTTTCGCGCCCGACTAGATAAGAGGGGCGATTTCCAAATGAGGGGGAGAAGATGGGTTCAGTCATAAGTCTCCTTTCCTTTTTTTCCTATTTTTTCCTTTCTTTCCTATTCAGTCAAATGGTCTGTCACCCGAAGGCGGCTACGTGGGCCTCGTCGGCAAGAACCTCGACATCACCTGCGACTAGGGGCTTTCCCCAACCACCACAAAGGTGCCTGTCCCCTTTGTGGTGGTTGGCGGTTTGGGCCGGCGGGTATCAAAAAGTGTCAGACGTGGGCGGCTGCCGAGCGCCTGCGCGCGAAAAGAAGTGTCGGCCTGCGCCGCTGCCGTTGAGTAGCGCGCTGCTTGCGGGGATACTGAAGCCACGACAAGCGGCGTGTGAAAGGATCGATGTATGGCTTTCCGTAAAGACTTCCTGTGGGGCGGCGCGACGGCTGCCAACCAGTGCGAGGGCGCGTACAACGTTGACGGTCGCGGCCTGGCCAACGTGGATGTGGCCCCGCACGGCCCCGAGCGCTATGCGGTGGTCTCCGGCCAGCGCAAAATGCTCGACTTCGAGGACGGCTATTACTACCCCGCGCAGACCGGCATCGATTTCTACCACCACTACAAGGAGGACATCGCGCTGTTCGCCGAGATGGGCTTTAAGACCTTCCGCATGAGCCTGGCCTGGACCCGTATCTTCCCCAACGGCGACGAGACCGAGCCCAACGAGGCCGGTCTGGCTTTCTACGAGGACGTGTTCCGCGAGTGCCAAGCGCACGGCATCGAGCCGCTCGTGACCATCACGCACTTCGACTGCCCGATCCACCTCATCAAGGAGTACGGCGGCTGGCGCAACCGCAAGCTCATCGACTTCTACAAGAACCTCGCGACCACGATCTTCACCCGCTACAAGGGTCTGGTGAAGTACTGGCTCACCTTCAACGAGATCAACATGATCCTGCACTTGCCGTTTATGGGTGCCGGCCTGGTTTTTGAGGAGGGCGAGAACAAGGAGGCCGTCGAGTACCTGGCCGCCCACAACGAGCTCGTCGCCAGCGCCTGGGCAACCAAGATTGCCCACGAGATCGACCCCGAGGTCAAGATCGGCTGTATGCTCGCTGCCGGCACCTACTACCCCTACAGCTGCCGTCCGGGCGATGTGCGCCAGGCGCAGCTCGACAACCAGGACAACTACTTCTTTGTCGACGTCCAGAGCCGCGGCTACTACCCGGCCTATGCCGTCAAGAAGCTCGAGCGTCTGGGCATCGACGTCGGCATGACTGACGAGGACCGCGAGATCCTGGCCGAAAACACCGTCGACTTCATCAGCTTTAGCTACTACTCCACCCGCTGCTCCGCCGGTGCCGATAACCCCGATGTCGAGAAGACCAAGGGCAACGCCTTCGCCGGCGCCAAGAATCCCTATCTGCAGGAGAGCCAGTGGGGCTGGGCCATCGATCCGCTGGGCTTCCGCATTACCCTCAACGACCTGTACGACCGTTATCAGAAGCCGCTGTTTGTGGTCGAGAACGGCCTGGGCGCCAAGGATGTTGTCGAGGAGGATGGCTCCATCAACGACGACTACCGTATCGACTACCTGCGCCAGCATATCGCCGCCATGCGCGATGCCGTGACCGAGGACGGCGTGGACCTTTTGGGCTACACCACCTGGGGCCCGATCGACCTCGTCTCTGCCGGCACCGGCGAAATGTCCAAGCGCTACGGCTTTATCTACGTCGACCGCGACGACGCGGGCAACGGCACCCTCAAGCGTTCCAAGAAGAAGAGCTTTGATTGGTATAAGAAGGTAATCGCCACCAACGGCGAAGACCTGGCCTAAGGGCACTGAGGCACTCAACCTTGGGGCTCCAACCCTCCTCGCGTACCTAAAGTACGCTTCGTCGGGCTTGTCGCTCCCAATCTTGAGCACCTCAGGCCCTTAGGAGGTGGACCTGACCGCCGCATTTCGAAAGTTATGCTTTATAGCTTCCTAACCAAGGCGCCCGGCGAGCAGTTTATGCCCGCCGGGCGCTTTGTTAAAAGAAGTGAAAGAAAGCAAAAGAAGTTAAAACTTGCAAAAGAAGTTAAAACTTGCAAAACTAGTGAAAGCAGGATAGAGCTGACGGGGGAGTGTTCCATGGATGTGCCCATTAATCCGTTTACGCCGACATTTGGCATCGTCCCGCCAATTATGGCCGGCCGCACGTATCTTATTGATGATGTTGTGCGAGCGCTCGACCGCGGACCCGGCGATCCCAACTTGGCAACAATCTATGTTGGCGCACGAGGAACAGGTAAAACGGCCCTGCTCTCATACCTTAGCTCCGAGGCGCAAAGGCATGGTTGGATTTCGGTCGGCGTGGCTGCTGCTCCTGGAATGTTGGAAGACATTTACGAGCAAACGCGTGAAGTTGCGGCTGAATATATCGATAGCGGCTTAAATCCTAGGCTCAGAGGTTTGAGTGTGGGCCAGCTATTTAGCGTGGAATGGGAGCCGGAGCAGGCACCTTCGGCAAACTGGCGCACGCGGATGACTCGCCTTATAAAAGCTTTGGACAAATATGACATCGGTTTGCTGTTCACGATCGATGAGGTGTCGGCTTCGTTCGATGAAATGATTAGTTTTGCCTCTACGTACCAGATGTTTGTGCGCGAAGGCCGACGTGTGGGAGTGCTGATGGCGGGGCTGCCGCATCAGGTGTCAATGCTGCTGCGCAACCAGTCCGTTTCATTTTTGCGTCGATCAGTTCAGCACCACTTGGGGAATATTAGCGACAAGGAAATTGCCGTTGCATTGAAGGAGACCATCGAGGGCGGTGGCAGGCGCGTGAGTGCTGACGGCCTTCAGAAGATGGTAGATGCCATCGGCGGTTTTCCGTTTCTTATGCAGCTCGTCGGTTTCCGCTCTTGGGATATACGGCCTCAGGCAGAAGAGATAACCGCCCAAGATGCTGCAAGGGGCATTGCGCTTGCGCGTTCTGACATGGAGCAGCGCGTGTTGGCGCCGACGTATTACGAACTGTCCGAAGGCGATAAAGCGTTCTTGGAGGCAATGCTTGCAGACGGGGGCGAGAGCAAGATTGCGGACGTTGCAGAGCGAATGGGCGTAAAGAGCAATTATGCGTCGCAATACCGCGCTCGCCTGATTGAGCAAGGGATTATTGGTGAGCGCGGCCGAGGAAGGGTTGGCTTTGACCTTCCGTATTTTAAGGAATACCTAGAGGAGACCCTCGCTGTCGATTAGTCATTGGGGGACGTTCTTGTTTGACTGGTCGTTTAAGAACGTCCCCAATGACTACTTGCCTAATTATCACCATTGTTTACCAGCGCGTTTAACCGAATTTACAGTTACCAATTAACCAAATATCAATTTTTAGGTTAACCATATTTACGCATTTCAATTAACGAAACAGATTAAACATGTACTGTTTGAGTTGGCACTTGGGGACGTTCCTTTTCTGTCGGCACCTGGGGACACTCCTGAGAGGTAGTCATTGGGGACGTTCTTAAACGACTAGTCGTCAGGGACACTCCTTGCGCGCCCTGCCGTCTGCGGATTTTGGGACATGCGGCCCGATTTTTGGGCCCATCTGTCGGTACACTAAAGGCACTATGGGTACCCGCGAGCGACATATCGGTCACGCGGCCGCCCGATCCGCACCCGCGGCGGATCCCAGGGGCGGCAAGCTCTTTGCCATGCCGCGATTCCTTGTTGGCATATCGCATCGTGTATACCGCCGCCGCGTCTTTGCTATCGCCGGCGCCATCACCGCGCTGTTCCTTATGCTTTTAGCGGTCTTGCCGGCGCTGTTCGCCTCGGACCCCAAGCTTTCCAACACCGTGCCCGTCTATGGTGAGGTGTCCAAAGAGGTCGCGGACGAGCTCGCTCATACGAGCTCCTTTCCGCTACTTGTCGCCGCAGTCACGTTTTCAATCTGGGGCGTTCTCGCTTACCTGCGCTGCCTGGACTATGTGTTGCGCCGCCGCCTTGTTGCCATCGCTGCCATCTGCGCCCTGTGGATGATTGAGGTCATCTTTAAGTACAAATCATTCACGCCAACTTACGCCACGCTGCTTTGGTACCTGTACTACGTGCCCATGACGCTCATCCCGCTGCTCTTTCAGCTATGCGGCATGCGCCTCGCGGGTGTGGAGCAACATCGCGCGGGCCGCCGCTACCGCACGGCCTTGTGGATTACGGCCGCCCTGCTTATCGCGTTTGTGCTCACCAACGATTGGCACCGGCAGATATTCCACTTTGACCGCGCAAGCGAAACCTGGAGCAACGACTACACGTATGGCTGGGGTTACTTTCTCTTTCTGGCGTGGACGGCTTTTAACGTCGTTGCCTTTTTTGTCCTGGTGGGACGGTCCTCGTCTTATAGAATTCAGCGCTTTTCGGGCACGGCGGCACTCGTGTTGCTGGGCGGTGCGTTCTTTGCCGCTTCGTATGCCCTGCGTGTGCCCTGGGCGTGGAAACTCAACCTTTCGCTGGTCTATTGCGTGCTGTGCGTAGTAACACTCGAAATTTGCCTCGATTGCGGCGTCATCCCGTCGTATCACGATATCGCCGGCATCTTCGATACCCTGCCGCTCGACCTCAAGGTCCTGACGCGCGACTTGCAGGCGGCATATGCCACGCCGATGTCGGGACCAATCACGCCAGATGTGCGCGAAGAGCTTCGTTCGCAGGAGTACGGGCGTGCCCACGCCTTTACCGTGGCGTCTGCCCCCGATGTGATGTATCGAGCTTTTCCGCTGCTGGGCGGGTCGGCTCTCCTTGCCCAGGAGGTCTCGGAGCTCAACGAGCTCAATCGCGAGCTGGCGTATCGGCGTATGGAACTGCAACGTCAAAACGAACTGCTCGCGGCCGACTATGACCTTAAGGCGCATTTGGCAGACCAGGAGGCCGAGGCGCTGCTGGTTCAAGATGTGGACCGGGCGCTTGCCCGCGCGCTCGATGAGATGTACAGCCTGCTGAGCTCGCTGCCTCCGCTTACCGACGAGGCATCCTCGCATGAGCGTTACCGCATGCTGCAGTGCGCCAAAATGCTCGTTGCCTATTGCAAGCGCAAAGGGTCGCTCACGTTGGCGCAACACGAGGAGAGCGGCTTTGACCGCGACCGTATTCAGCTGATTGCCAACGAGCTCGCAAGCGATCTGCGCACCATCGATGTCGACTGCGCCTCGATTGTCGCCATACGCCGCCCACTGCACGCCAGTACGGTAAGCGCGCTGTACGACTGCGTGTACGACTTTGCGTTTTTTGCCTACACCACCGATCATCCGGCGCTTATGTATCACTTGGGCGACCACGACTCGTGCAGTGTCGAGCTGCGCGCCACGCTCTTTTCCAACGATGAGGACGATCTTTCGCGAACACCCGCCGCCTACGAGCTCGAGGTCGCGCTGCAGGGGCGAAACGTGGCGTATCGTCTTGAGGGCGAGCCCGGTCAGCTGCGCATGATCGTCTTGATGCCGCGGACGGGTGAGTGACCATGCAGATTCCGCTTATCCTTCCTCAGATTGTCGCGCTCGACGTCGTCTTTGCCCTAGCGGCATGCCTGCAGACCATTCACGTTCCGCTCATCGCGTCGCGGCGCTCGTCCTATAACCGCAAGGTGATTTGCGCCTACGAGGCGAGCCTTGTGCTTCACCTGATGATTTCGGCGCTCATCTTATTCGCGTCGTCTGGCTCGTATCTGGTGGCGCCGCTTGACGTTTGCGCCAGGGCAATGGGCGGAGTGCTGTGGCTCAATGCCGCGATCTTTGCCTATGGCGTGGTCCTTATGGTGCACTATCGTCGCCCTGTCATGCTGGCCGAGCTGTTGCTTGTTGTCGCCGTTACACCGCCGGTGGTTTTTGCCATGGGCTCGGCGTGGGCCGTTGTCCTTATCGCAGAGGGAGCGTTCTTCCTGTTCCGCTCCATCGCGGCGCTTTTGATGGACGTCCGTAACCGCCAGGAGGACATCACCGCGTTCTCGACGATTGAAACCATCAACGTGATTCCCGTGGGCATTCTGTATCTAGACCCGAGGGGCCATCCGCTGCTCATGAACCGCTGCATGCGCAAAAACCTGGTGGAGCTTCATATGCCCACCGACCTAGGCGATATGAGCGGTACATGGAACGACCTGCGCAAACTCAGTATGCAAATGCCCGAAAGCAGCCAGAGCCGCGTGCGCATCAATTTAGACCGCTTTGGTGAGGCGCGCGTTGTGGTCGAGGTTTCTCCCGCCGAGATTCGCCTGTTTGTGTGCGATGACGTTATGGTCTCGGGCCGTTCGTTCGAGCGCATAATCGGTCTGGATATGACAGAGTATGCGCATGCGCATGACCGCCTGGCGCAGGCCAACCACCTGCTTGAGCTTGCGGGCAAAGAGCTCCAGGCTCAGATCGAAGAAGTCAAAAAAGTTGCCGACAACGCGGCTTATCTGCGCATGCGTGCCCGCGTTCACGATGTGATCGGCCAGCGCCTGTCTATCCTCCATCGCTATCTGGAGGAGGGGCGTTTGGACGACGAGTCGCTCGAGCAGATTGACCCGTTGCTGCGCTCAATCGCCGCCGATCTGCGCCGTGGCGGTGCCGGCGAGCCTTCGGAGCAGCTGGGCGATATCGTCCACGCCTTCGGCCTGGTGAGCGTGCAGATCGATGTCGAGGGTACACTGCCCCAGGATGCACGTGTCGCCGCAGCATTCTTGCAGATTATCCGCGAAGCCTCGACCAATGCTACCAAGCATGCGCAGGCACATCAGGTCCACGTGCGCCTGTGGCAGGAGGGGACGGATGCTGGTGCCGTCGCGCACATGACTATTTCTAACGACGGGTCCCCAGCCCCCGTATCGTATCGCGAAGGAACGGGTATCCCAGGTATGAGGCGTGTCGCGCAAGATCTGGGCGGCAGCTTGGAAGTCCGCTCCGCCCCGCCCTTTACGCTTGCGGTATCCATTCCGCTGCACTCCAACGCCACGGTCCAAAGGAGAAGCTCATGATCCGCGTGCTCATCGTCGAAGACCAGGCCATCTTGCGCGAGAGTCTCGCACGCTCCGTTGGCGACCAGTCCGATATGACCGTTGTCGCCGCGATAGCCGATGCTTCCGAAGCCCTCGATGTCGTGCTCAAGGAGCGCCCGGACATGATACTGATGGACGTGTGCACCGAGCACGATTCCAATGGCATCGTGGCGGCAGCGCGTATTAAAGAGGAACTGCCCGAGTGCCGTGTCATCATTATGACGGGTATGCCCGAGATCACCTTTGTCGATCAGGCGCGCGAGGCGGGCGTCGATAGCTTTGTGTACAAGAATGTCGGTATCGACGAGCTGTTTGGCGTGATGCGCTCCACGCTGGCGGGCTACTGCACGTTTCCCAAACCGCCCGAGAGCATTTTCTCGGGCACGGCGGCCCTCGATGATATTGAGCTGTCGATTTTGCGCCTTGCCTGCGAGGGCAAGAGCCGTCGCGAGATTGCGGGCGAGCTGTTTATGAGTGAGGGCACCGTCAAGCGCCGCATCTCGGAGATTCTGAGCAAGACCGGCTACGACAATATCATGCGCCTGGCCGTGCATGCGGTGACCGAGGGCAGCATCGTCCCCAATATGGAGCGTCCGTAATCGATGCTCTCGACCGCGCTTCGACGCTAAAAAGCAGGCCGCCCGCCGCATCGCACCTGGAAGCGGCGGGCGGCCTGTTTGCGTGGGCAGAGCGTTGCTGGCGCAAAGCGACGGGGCCGCAGGATCATTTCCTGCGGCCCCGTCTGGTACGCGCGCGGGTTTGTCCGCCAATCCGCGGCTGTCGATGTCTGTCGCTACGCGATGGTTGCGCTGTAGGAAGCGACGTCCTCGTAGGAATCGGTCAGGTAGGCGTCGATGCCGATGGTCGTGTTGACTAGGCTGTCGAAGCTGTCAAGCGTGCCGTTCGAGAAGGTGAACTCTTCGGTGGCGTTGGTGCCGGGCATCAGGTGGGCCGAGAACCAGGCTTCCTTCATGGTGCCGTTGACGTTTGTCTTGCCGGTGGGGGCGTAGAAGGTCAGGTCCTTGTCGCTCTTGTTGACGATGTTGACGACAAAGCCGATGTCGCCCCAGTCGTCCTGGAACTTCTCGGTGATGGTGATGGTGCACAGGTCGTCATCGGCGACAGTGACGGCGGGGGAGATTTCGACGCTCTGGACATCGCCGTCTTCGACGGCCTCCTCGACTTCCTCTTCCTTCTCGGCGGCATCGCGATCCTTCTTCACGGTACCGGACAGGTCCTTATCGGACTTGCTAAAGATGAGCTTGTCCTCGCCGTCCTCAAGGACAAGCTTGCCGTCCTCGAGCTTCACGTCGGTCGTCTCCTTGTCGACGGTGATACTCGCGGTGGTAGCGTCCTTGGCCTCCCACTTTAGGTCGGAAACTTCGGAGAACAAATCGAGGCTGCCCGTGCCGTCTTCGTCCAGGACCAAGATGCAGCTGATGCCCCATTCCTCGAACATATCCATATACTCATCGGTCAGCTCTTCGCCCTCCGTGGTTCCACCCGAGAGCTTCCAGCTACCGACAAAGTTGGCCTTGGGGTCTTTGCCGCCGCTGCAGCCCGTGAGGGCAAAGGCGAGCGCCAAGACGCATGTCAGAAATGCGAGTGCGGACTTTTTGAACGTTGTCTTCATGGTGTCCTCCTTCTTGTGTGAAAACCCATAGAAGCAAATGCGGGGGTGGCGGATCCCCCGCCAATTACCAGATAAAGGGGTTAGGGCCTAGGCGTTCCGCAGTTGCTGCAGAACTTGCCGCCGTTTTCGCTACCGCAGTTGGGGCAGAACCACTTGGCCGGCGCCGGGGCGGGTGCGGGACTGCCGCACTCGGAGCAGAACTTGCCGGTGTTGGTGGCGCCGCAGCTGCAGGTCCACGTGCCGGCCGCAGGTGCGGCGGGAGCCGGTGCGGGAGCGGGTGCCGGAGCCGGCTGCGGGGCGGTCTGCTGCTGCGCCTGGCCGGCGGCGAACAGCTGGCTGGCGTTCATGCCGCCCATGCCACCTGCCATGCCCATGCCCATAAAGCCTGCCATCGCGCCGTTGGGGTTGGCCGCCGCGGCACGCATCGCGTCGCTCTGGGCGCTGGCGATGTTGGCGGCCGCCATGGTGGGGTCGCGCATGACCGCTGCCTTCTGCAGATCCTTGATCATCTGCTCGTCTTCTTGCGAGGCGGCGATGGAGTTAACGCCAAAGCTCACGATCTCGACGCCGCGCAGGTCACGCCAGTCGGCAGAGAGAACCTCGTTGAGCGCGCGGGCGAGCTCGGTGGTGTGGCCGGGGATGGCGCTGTAGCGGATTCCCATCTCCGAGATCTTGGCAAAGGCGGGCTGCAAGGCGGTGAGCAGCTCGGACTTAAGCTGGCTGTCGATCTTGTCGCGCGTGTAACTATCGGTCACGTTGCCGCATACGTTGGTGTAGAACAGCAGCGGGTTGGTGATGCGGTACGAATACTCGCCGTTGCAGCGCACGGAGATGTCGACGTCCAGGCCAATGTTGTTATCGACCACGCGGAAGGGTACGGGCGAGGCGGTGCCGTACTTGTTGCCGATGATCTCCTTGGTGTTGATGAAGTAGACGCGCTGGTCCTTGCCCGCGTCGCCGCCAAAGGTAAAGCGGCTGCCGATATTGGCGAAGGTCTCCTTGATGGAATCGCCCAGGTTGCCGCTAAAGACGCTCGGCTCGCTGCCGGTATCGAAGACGAACTCACCGGGCTCCAGCGCGACTTCGATGATCTTGCCGTTTTGCACCACGAGCATGCCCTGGCCGTCGTTGACGGCGATGACCGAGCCGTTGGAGATGACGTTGTCCTCGCCGCGCGTGTTGGAGCTGCGGCCACCGGTACGTTTGCTGCCCTTGCAGGCCAAGACGTCAGCAGGCATCGATTCGCAGTAGATATATTCCTTCCACTGGTCGGCCATGACGCCGCCGGCAGCTCCCAATCCAGCTTTCAAGAGTCCCATGGTGATCTTCCTTTCTCGTCAAAGGCCGGGTGGTATTGGTCGGATTGCTTAGTCGTCCTTGTCGTCTTTCATGACAACGGTGGTCTCGGTGTGGCTGAAGGTGTCGTGCTTCTCGGTCAGGTCGAGCTCGCCGCAGTACTCGTCGGCGTGGGTGGCCTCGTTGGCCGTCTTGAGCTGGCCTACCAGTAGCACGTCTCCGATAATCACGATGATCAGCGGCGCGATGATGTTGATGAGAATGCCCTCGACATCGAAGGTGAGGTAATCTGGATCGAAGGCGTATTCCCCCATAAAGAGAATCTGGGAGAGGATAAATCCGATCACAAAGAACAGCACCGAGGCAATAGCGAGCTTGGGCTTGGAGCAGGGGAGCTCGCCGACCATGCGGCCGGTCTGGCCGTTCATGGCAAACAGGTAGCGCTTGCCGTTCCATGAGGTGGAAAGCATCCAGACGGGGAACAGGGCGTAGTCGCTGTCTTCCCAGGTGTAGTCGAGCTGCTTGCTTTCGACCGTGGCATCGTCGTATTCGTCGACGACGGTCTCGCGCAGGGCCGAGATCGTGCTCTCCTCCATGCGGCGCTCGGCGCGCGCCTTGCACGTCTCGCAATCCTCATCGTAACGGTTGGCGATGTAGCCGGGCATATAGGCGACCGAGAACGGGCGCAGAGCCTCGTAATCAAACGGCTCGATGGCGTCCATATGGCCGTCGGGCATCTTGGACGATCCGTCGACGGGCACGCGCTTAAACGAGATATTGCCCTTGCGATAGGCATCGTAGTGGTCGGTGGTCGTGACGGTGCGGTCGGATTCCTCGGTCACGGTCTCGTTGGTCGCGTCAAAGTACACTTCGCCGTCAACGCGGGCGCCGTAGAGCCAAAACGGCACGTAGACACCTTGGACCTCGTCGATGTGGTTGCCGGTGACAAAGTTCTTGGGCAGCAAGATCTTGCCCTTGTAGTGCTCTTTGAGTGCGGCCATAACGTCATCGCGCCCGAGCTTAAACGGGATCACCAGGTCGGGCGAGAAGTCGCCCGAGAGCTGACCGGGTGCCACGGCGGGGTTGCCGCAGTATGGGCAGGTGGTAACGGCGACCGTGCCGTCCGAGACCAGCTCGGCGCCGCACGACGAGCAGATATAGCCGGCGTTTTGGGCAAGCTCCTGTACCGCGTCGTCGACAGCGGGCTTGGACGCCGTGGCCGCGGCGTCGGCTTTGGCATCCGCCTTGCCCTGGCGCTCGCGATAGAGAGCCTCGACCTCTTCGACTTCAAAGCGCGAATCGCAGTAGTCGCAGACGAGCTTTTGCTCGGCGCTGGCAAAGTGAAGGGGGCCGCCACACGCAGGGCACTGATAGTTGACGCTCTCGAAGGCCATGATCGGTCCTTTCTGCGCCGGGGACTATGCGCCGATGGCGCCGCCGCAGTATTCGCAGCGCCCACTGGCATCGGGAATCGTGGTTGCACCACAGAAGGGACAGGTGACTGCAGTCTTGGGAGCCTTGGCGGCCGCGACGCTATCGCGCGTCTCCTGGCGCAGCTGCACCAGCGCGTCGCGGACTTCGGTTGCCTGGCGCTTGGCCTCGCGGTACTCAACGGATCCGCGCTGCTCGATGGTGGAGTCGTTCACGCGCAGGCCGATCTCGGTAAAGTACGGCGTGTTGACGTGGATGGTCAGGTTAAAGTCGTAATCCAAGTCGTAGCGCGGCGGATCATAGCTCTTGCGCTCGCCGTCCTTGGTCTCGCGATAGACCTCGGTCCGATGCTCGTCGATGTCCATGTCGCAGCCGAGTACCTGCGAAAACTCGATGATGTCGGGGTTGGCGTCGCGCCAGCGGCTCTGCGAGGTAATGATCAGCTGGCCCGCGTCCTCGTCGAGCATGATGTTGGTGCGTCCGGCAGAAAGCGTGCGCGTGGGGTTGAACGACGCCAGGCGTTCGGCGTTGGCCTCGCGGTAGGCGAGCTGCTCGCGGATGTCGTCTGCGGTGCTAGAGCGCCAGCCGCTAAAGAAGGGGGAGAGCTTGCCGGCGCACTCTTTGCACAGGTAGCCTTCGTTGATCTTGGTCTTTCCCAAAAGACCCAGCTCGGTACCGCAAATCGCGCACTCTTTCTTCTCGAACATCTTGTCAAAGAAGCCCATGGCTGCCTCCCATCAACTGGTAGCGTGTGTCACTTTTGATGATGGGTGAGTGCGCGGCCTTTCACGATACCCAAGCGGCTCAAGAAGTCTCCACAACTGGGACACATGGCCCATTTTGGGCAGTCATCGGGGACGTTCTTAAACGACTAGTCGCCGGGGACACTCTTTGCCAAAGGGTGGCACTTGGGGACGTTCCTTTCTGCCGGCACCTGGGGACACTCCTTGTGGGGGGGCTCTTCTCGAGAGACAGGTTGGTTATGGCCCCACCCGCTGTCGGAAATTCGATCAACGCTTTCTAAAAATGTTCAATAGAGGTCAATTCCAATTGAGATTATGTTGAAATATATAAATACTCAATTGGAATTTTGCAGTTATCCCAGTTAAAATAGGAAAAGGGAGGCAAGTTATGCTCAAGCGTAAAATAATCGAGAAAATTGAAAGCTGGAAACAGACTAAAACCGGGCAGGGACTGCTTATTACCGGTGCTCGACAAGTTGGCAAAACAAGCGCTGTCGAGCAGTTCGCCCGTGACAACTATAGAAGCTTCCTGAAAATCGACTTCGTGGAGAGACCCGACGCGGTCGAGCTCATAGGGGAGGCAAGGAGCCTCGATGACCTCATTGTGAGAATCACCGCACTGGCTTCATCGCCCATCGCTTCGGATACAAAGACGCTTCTGTTTTTTGATGAGGTGCAGCGTTGCGGAGACGCCATCACCTGGATGCGTTATCTTGCGCAAGACGATCGTTTCGATGTCATTTACTCCGGCTCCATGCTCGGGATTGAGGCGTTCCATTTTCGGTCGTTGCCGGTAGGTACTATCGATATCCTCGAGATGTTTCCCATGGATTTCGAGGAATTCTCCTGGGCTCTGGGAGTCGACGAATCATTATGGGATGTCGTTCGTGCCTGTTATCGCAAACGGGAACAAGTGCCTCCGTTTATTCATGAACGGTTGATCGAGACGTATTATCGGTATGTCCTTGTGGGTGGCATGCCTGAGGCCGTTCAGCTGTTCGTCTCAACTCATGATACACAGGCGATGCGCGCTCGTCAGCAGGGCATTCTCGAAGCATATCGCGCAGATATCGCACGGTACGCCGAAGCCCCCGCGCATGCTCAACGGATCAGGACGATCTACGATGCCATGCCCGCGCAGCTCAATAAAGAGAACAAGCGCTTTCTCGTTACCGGGATAGACAAGCGGAAACGATTTTTGGATTTGCAGCCTGATTTTGACTGGCTTGTTAATGCGGGCGTTGCGATCCCGGTTAAGAGGGTGAGCGAGCCCATGTTCCCCTTGGGTCTCTCGCGGGAAGACAGTTTTTTCAAGTTCTACCTGAGCGATGTGGGGCTGCTGTTCTCTACTTTTTCTCCCGCTGATGTCGAGGCCATTGTTGCGCAGCGGGAATCGATCAACTTTGGGCAGGCTTTTGAGAATGCGGTCGCCCAGGAGCTGCGCGCATGCGGCTACTCTTCGTTGTTCTACTTTAACGCGGCCAAGGTTGGAGAAGTCGATTTTATTATCGAGGATAAGCGGAGTCCCGTCGTTTTGCCTATCGAGGTCAAATCGGGTAGGTACAGCACAAAGCACGTTGCCCTCGATCGCCTGATGAGCGTTGAAAACTATGGATTGGCTCGGGCGGTCGTGCTTCACCGGGACAACGTGGTGGATGGAAAGGCGATATTGTATTTGCCCCTATATATGGCGGGCCTGCTAAAAGAAATGCCATAGATGAAGGGTTGAGAGCTCTAGGGTAGTCATTGGGGACGTTCTTAAACGACTAGTCGACGGGGACACTCTTTGCCGAGCAAGCAGTCCACGTCGTGCTCCTTCTGGGACAGACGGCTCAAAAACGCTGCACGCCGTGGACTACTGGGGTCAAATTCGCGGCATTTCGAGCTTGGCTTCGTTATCGGGACTGATTCTTTATTAAAATTGAAATCCAAACAGTTGAGCGGCGGGGGGGGGGGGG
>NZ_QSKJ01000001.1:0-236727 GCF_003469895.1 Collinsella sp. AM28-11LB | reverse complement strand
GGGGGGGGGGGGGGGGGGGGGGGGGATTCATGAGAGGCATGGGAGACACAGCCGCATACTTACGTCGGGGCATTCGGGAGATTATATGCCTAGCGCTGTTCTATTTTACGTATTTGGCTGGCGAGTATCTTTTTGACGTGCGCGTTGCCGAGTTTGTGCCGCCGAGCGAGGTCGTTGTCTACGAGAGCTTCATCGTCGGCGCGAGCGCAATCGGCTTTCTTGTGCGTCCCCTTCTGTACTACCGCCGTCCCCGTGCGATCGATACGACAAGCGACATCGCGGGCGTGTTGCTGGCATCGGCGTTGCTGCTGTTGATGATGGCGGCTCAATTTGAGATGCTCATTGCCGGCGGGTTGCTGACGTTCTGCACACTGGGCTACTGCGGATCGACCGCCCATGCCAACTTTGCGCGACGCTTTGCACGGACGCCGTATTTGGCGCGCGTGTTGGCACTTTCGTATGCTTTGGGCGTTTTGCTGCAGGTGCTCAACCATATGGTGATGCCTGCGGGGATTCCGCAGCAGTTTGTTCTTGTTGCCTGTGCGGTTGCGCAGGTGGTACTGCTCCACAACGTCCGTCGCGCCAAGCTACACGGTGAGCCTGAGGTTGGGCGCGAGTCCGATATCGCCGAGCTTTCGGTGGATGCGTCGGAATTTGGCGCCAAGTGGCAAGACGATTCTGAATCAACGGCGGCTTTTCGGCGCGCCGTGGTGCGTCTGACGGTCGCAACCGCCTGCCTTACCGGTGTGTTTGCCGCCCTCAATGCAGGGCTCACGACCTCGCATGCCGCCGGGGCCATCGATTTGGGCGATTGGCCGCGCCTGTTGATGGCGGCGAGCGCTCTAGCTGCCGGCGCCTTGTTTGACCTGCACGGTCGTTCGTATATGAACATCACCATGACTTGCACTGCCATGTTGTCCACGCTTTCGTTCTTTGTCTTGCTCGTCGACGGCAATGGCGGCAATGTGCTTGCGGCCATGGCGATTTTCTATCTGGGTTTGGGCTTCTTCGTGGTGTTTTTTACGACGAAATTTGCTGCCATTTCGGTTTATGCGCACTGGTCGTATCTGTGGCCGTGCATGGGTCGTGTCATCAGCAACATTTGCGCGATGCTCGTGACGGCGCCGGCGGTGGCGATTATCTCGAGCCAGAACGTGCTGCTGGCGGTGGGTGCGGTGCTCGTACTGTTTGTGGGCATTGCGATTTCGCTGCTGGGACAGTTTGGGCATCGGGCAGATGACGCTGCGGTGCCCGGCGAGCTGGCGTTTGCTGCCGATGATCTTGGCGCGGATCGCGCGTCTGCTCAGAGCGAGCCCGCTTCCGCGGAGGTGCCGGAGCTCACGCTCGACGAACGTCTCCATGCCTTTGTCGCCGCCTTTGAGCTTACAGAGCGCGAGCGCGATATTTTGGAGGCCTTGGTCGCATCGCACGAGAGCGTTCAGGATATCGCTGCAACGCTCTTCCTTTCGCGCTCTACGCTCTACCGTCATATCGCCTCAATCAACAAAAAGACCGGTGCCGCCTCGCGCGTGGCCCTCATTAACTTCTTCTGGTCCTGGACGCCTCAAGACTAGCTAATTTGGGACGGGGCTTTTTTAGCTGTTTTGGGCCGCTGCGGCCAGCAGGGGTGGGTCGCGACGGCCCAGACATTCTTGACGATGGTGCCGGCAACGCTACAGCAGCTCGCCGTGGCGGGCGATGTAGCGGCGCTTGGCCAGCTGGGTGAGCGCGATGTAGGAGCCGACGATGCCGATGAGCAGCGCGAAGAAGCTCGTTGGCAGCGGCATGAGCCCCAGTGCATCGGCGATGGGGCTTGCCGGCAGCCAAGTGACGAGCGCCAGGCCCAGCACGGTGAGAACGCACAGCGCGGGCGCGGCGTGGTCGCGCGGGCTCGGCAGGCGCGGGGAGCGCAGCATGTGGATCACGAGCGTCTGCGACCACATGGACTCGACAAACCAGCCACTCTGGAAGAGCGCCGCAAAGGTCGCCATACCCGCGACGTCGCCCGCGGCGGCAAGCTCGGACCAGCTTGCGCCCACGGCGGCGGGGCACACCACAAAGAAGAGCGCGGCGAAGGTCACGATGTCAAACAGCGAGCTCACGGGGCCCAGCTCGAGCATAAAGCCCTTGATGGACGCAGCGTCCCAAGCGCGCGGGCGGGCAGTCCAGGCCTTGTCGACGGTGTCCCACGGCAGTGCGATGCACACGATCTCGTAGACCAGCGACAGCAGCACCAGCTGCAGAGCGCTCATGGGCAAAAACGGCAAGAACAGGCTCGCAGCGGTTACGGACAGCACGTTGCCAAAGTTGGAGCTCACCGTGGTCTTGAGGTACTTGAGCAGGTTGCCGTAGGTGCGGCGGCCTTCGATGATGCCGCGCTCGAGCACGCCCAGGTCCTTTTGGAGCAAGATGATATCGGCGGATTCCTTGGCGATATCGACGGCGGAGTCGACCGAGATGCCGCAGTCGCTCGCACGCATCGCGGCGGCGTCGTTGATGCCGTCGCCCATAAAGCCCACGGTGTGGCCGAGCAACTCGCGCATGACGCGCACCAGGCGCGCCTTCTGCAGCGGCGAGAGCTTGGCGAAGAGGTGGGTGTTCTCGGCGCGCTCGGCAAGCTCTGCGTCGTCGAGCGCATCGATCTCGGAGCCCAGCAAGACGTTGCTCGCGTCGATGCCGATCTGCTCGCAGACGGTGGCGGCGACACGGTCATTGTCGCCGGTCAGGACCTTAACGGCGACGCCCTTGGCCTCGAGGGTGGCGACGGCGCCCGCGGCACTTGCTTTGGGCGGATCGAGGAAGGCCAAAAAGCCCATCAGCACCATGTCGCACTCGTCGGCGATGCCAAACTCGCCCACGCAGCGCGGATCGGTCTTCTGCGCCACAGCAATCACGCGCAGGCCCTCGGCGTTAAGCCCAGCGACCTGCTTGCGAATCTGGGCGAGCTTCTCGTCGGTGAGCGGCTGAGCGATGCCATCGACCTCGACAAAGGAGCAGATCTCGAGCATCTCCTCGGCAGCTCCCTTGGTAACCATCTGGGTTTTGCCTTGGGCGTCGGCTACAACTACGCTCAGGCGACGGCGCGAGAAATCGAAGGGCACCTCGTCGACCTTGGCATAGCGGTCACGCAGGCTCTGGCCCAGCATGGAATCGGGCGCGACGGTCGAGGGCGTCACGTCGGCGCGGTCGATGACGGCCAGGTCGATAAGGTTCTTGAGGCCAGTCTGGAAGAAGCTGTTCAAAAACGCATGGCGCAGCACGCGTGCGTCCTCGTTGCCGTCGGTGTTGAGGTAGCGCTCGAGCACGATGCGGTCTTCGGTGAGGGTGCCGGTCTTGTCGCAGCACAGGACGTCCATCGCGCCGAGGTTTTGGATCGCCGGCAGTTCCTTGACGATAACCTGACGACGGGCGAGGTCCTTGGCGCCCTGCGACAGGCTCGTGGTCACGATGACGGGAAGCATCTGTGGCGTGATGCCCACGGCCACGCTCGTGGCGAACAGCAGCGCGTCGATGACGTTGCCCTTGGTGGCGGCGTTGATTGCAAAGACGGCCGGCGCCATAACGAGCATGAGGCGTACGAGCAGCATGGAGACGCTCGAGACGCCGCGGTCAAACGCGCTCTTCTCGACGCGCCCGTTGAGCATCTTGGCGATGCCGCCCAGGTAAGTGTCCGAGCCGGTGGCAACGACAAGCGCCATGGCGGTGCCGTTTTGCACGGAGGTGCCGGTAAAGACGATGTTCTTGCAGGCAGAGAGTGGCAGCGCAGAGCCGTCGGCGCCCTCGACGACGGTGATGGCAGCGGTCTTCTCGACGGCCTCGCTCTCGCCGGTGAGCGCGGACTCGATCACAAATAGGTCGCGCGCGGTGATGACGCGGGCATCGGCCGGCACCATATCTCCGGCAGAGAGGCGGATCACATCACCGGGGACGAGCTCGTCGAAGGGGATCTCGACGCGCTCACCGTCGCGCAGGGCACAGCAGGTGTTGGAGACCAGGTCCTTGAGGGCCTCGGCCGCATTGCCGCTGCGGGCTTCTTGGATAAACTTCATACCGCCCGATACCAGCAACATGATGCCGATGACGATGACCGTGGAGGGGTCACGCTGCAGCTCGGGCACGGCGAGCACGTCGATGTAGAGCGAGACCAGTGCGAGGGCGGCGAGGATGCCAGCGAAGGGATCGACGAACGCGTCGGCGATGCGGCGGGCGAGCGTCTTGGTCGGCGCTTCGATGGTGTTGGGGCCGACGGCGCTCAGGCGCTCGGCGGCGTGCTCGGCGGTGAGGCCGTTTGCCGTGGCGTCAAGCAGTACGAGAGTGTCCTCAGCACAATGGGTGGCGGCGAATATGGTGTTCTTGGACAGGCCGGCGTGGGCGGCAGGGCGCGCCGTGCGGCGGCGCTTGGAGATGATTTCGAGTAACGTGGCGGTTTTGAGCATTAGCATAGGGTCCTCCTTGTTAAAGGGAGTTAGCGTACGTGTCGTATGTGCTTTAAAAACCTAGATGTCGCTCACGTCATACTCACGAACCACCACAAAGGGGACAGGCACCTTTGTGGTGGTTTTGACGATCGGCTATTGGCGCTTATGCGTGTGCCGAATCCTCGCGGCGTGCCGAGGGCGACATGCAGGTTTTTCGACTATGACTGCCTTCCATGGCACATCTCCTTAAGGCCGGGCGCGACGCGCTTTGGGTATCTCGTACCCTTTCTAATCCGCCCGTATTCTTGATGAGGGGGTTTGACATGTCAATCCCCATTGTTCGGAAAACCGTTGCCCCTGACAAAGCCTTTACAGAATGACGTGACCTCAAAGCGCACCCGCATCGATGCTTCGCCTGCGCTAAACTGGATGGCACGTACGCGAACACGAGAGGAGCCCGCATGGAGGCTTACAAGCAAGAGTTCATCAAGTTCATGGTCGAGTCCGACGTTCTTAAGTTTGGCAGCTTTACGCTCAAGAGTGGCCGTCAGTCCCCGTTCTTTATGAACGCCGGCGCTTACGTGACGGGCTATCAGCTCAAGAAGCTGGGCGAGTATTACGCCCAGGCCATCCACGATAATTTTGGCGACGACTTTGATGTGCTGTTTGGACCGGCCTACAAGGGTATTCCGCTGGCCGTCGTGACCGCCATTGCCTACCACGAGCTGTACGGCAAGGAGGTCAAGTACTGCTGCGACCGCAAGGAGGCCAAGGACCACGGTGCCGATAAGGGCAACCTGCTGGGTTATGAGCCCCAGGACGGCGACCGCGTGGTGATGGTCGAGGACGTTACTACCAGCGGCAAGTCCATCGACGAGACCTATCCCAAGGTCATGGCTGCGGCCGATGTCGAGATCAAGGGCCTTATCGTCTCGCTCAACCGCATGGAGGTCGGCAAGGGTGGCGTGACCACCGCTCAGAAGGAGATCGAGGCCAAGTACGGTTTCCCCGTCGCGAGCATCGTCTCTATGGACGAGGTCGTCGAGACCCTCTACAACCACGAGATCGACGGCAAGGTCGTCATCGACGACGAGCTCAAGGCCGCCATCGACGCCTACTACGAGCAGTACGGAGTTCGTTAGTTACGCGGGTTTACCAACCCGCGTAACCACTTGACGCTGCAAACCCGCCAGAGCGGCAATCTGCCTTTCAACTTCGGCGGCATGACCAGAAGGTCAATGCCGCCTCGTTTCAAGGCACCTTGCTCGCTCTGGCGGGTTTTCGCTGTCGTTGCCAAAACATCGGCGTTGCCGCTGCTGTGGGGGTACTCATTGGGGACGTACTTAAATGAGTGTCCGCAAAATGAGAGTGGATAATCGCCCGTTTTTGGTCTGTTTGCGGGCTCAAAGTGGGAGATTATCCACTCTCGTCATTTTGGCACTTGGGGACGTTCCTTTTGTGCCGGCACCTGGGGACACTCCTTGTCGAATGTGGGCCGCCGGTTGCTACGCGACGGTGATGGCGACCTGGGCGTAGCGGGTGCAGGGGCGCTCGGCGTGCGTCTGCATGGTGAGGGTGAGCACGAAGCGGTCGCCGGGTCGTGCGTCGGCGGGTACGACGAAAACGGCGTCCACCGTGCATTCCTGCCACAGCGACAGATTTTGGGAACCTGCATAGCTCGACGGGTCCACGGCGACATCCCAATGTGCGTCGAAGCCCCGGCCGTCGGGGTCGACGATGGTCGCCGCCAGGGCGACGCGCTCGCCGGTTGCGGCGCTGCGGTCGGCCGTGACCTCGACAACGTGTGCCGGATGCGAGCAGGCCGCCGGATCGTGGGCGCACCATTGCGCGCGGGCGGCAAAGTCCTCCTGATAGGCACGCAGATAGGGATTGGGATTGTCGTCTGCGGGTGTGCTGATGTCGGCAAGGCCGGCGGGCGCGTTCGCGTCTGCATCGGGATGTCCATCAAGAAACATGCGGCCGAGCAGCGTGTCGAAGTCGCGGTCGTCGATGCCGCGCAGGCCAAACGGCAGCAGCGGAATATAGGTCATACTGTCGCCTTCGGCCATAAAGTCGCCGCGCTCAAACTGCATCGCGGGCATGCCTTCCAGGCCCCAATCCAGACGGGCATGCTTGCCAAACTGAAAGCGCTCGGGCTCGTTTTCGTAAACCTTGCCATCGCCATAGAGCATATAGCGCGCCATGAGGGGGCCGTTGCCCTGCGTGAGATTTTGCTCAGGCCAAGGAGCCTTAAACAGCGGCAGTGTATCGGGCTGAGCGATCTTGGCGTCGACATAGCCGCCATACATATAGGGAACACGCCAAAAGATGAGGTCGGGAAAGAGCTCGCGTCCATGGTCGAGCCATGAGTTGTCCTGCCCCACGCCATCGGCCACGCCCAGCACGCGCACCTTCTGATAGACCCGCTGCTGCACGGCGGGCCACTCGGGCGTGCTCTGCCACTGCTCGACGATGGACATGAGCGCACGAACGATGGTGTTCATACCACCCCAGGAAAGGAGCCACAGCGTGCGCGGGTCGTCGTCCATAATGGCGCGGGCGATGACGCGCGAACCAGGCGTCTCCTCGCGAACGTCGCCCTCAAAGGCAACGTTGCCCACATAGGTACGCTCGATCATTTCCGCTGGCGTGGGGAAGGACGGCTCGTCGGCGGCCTGCGCGTTGGCGTTCAGCGTGGGCCAAGCGTCCGAATACTCATTGCTCCAAAGGCTTTCGATCCAGCCCTCGGGGAAGGGACGGTACTCCATGAGCGAGCCGGCCTCGGGATCGGGCTCATGCGGAACGACATCCCAGGTATAAGAGCGCACACCTTTGGTGCGCCAATGCGCATTCACCTCGCCCAGCGTATGGACGCCGTCGCCAAGAAAGTGATACTGCGAAGCCGTGTACACCACAGCCTGCACATCGAGCACATTGAGATACAGAGCCAAATGAACCAAAGAGTTCATATCATCGACTTCCATATCGGTAGTAACAATCACCCGAGTCAAATCATGAGACATAAGAACAGCTCCAACCAAGAATCTTTCAGCCAGTTACGCGCAAGGCAAGACGGGACCCACGCCCCCATCGCCACCGACCCGGCGGCCCACCGGAAGCGCCCGGCCAGCGTTTCGAACAACGTTAACTTAGGGGGTCCTGACCTTTAGTTTTGTAAACATTCCGCAGCGCGGGCCCGTTTATCCGATGCTCCGGAGGAGCAGGATGAACGGGCCCATGCGCGAGGACGTTTACAAAACTAAAGGTCAGGACCCCCGATGGGATGGCTATCTCGAAACCCTGGCCGACCACTCCCAGCAGCCCACCGGCTCGCCGTCGATGAGTACGTTGCCCCCGTCGAAGTCTTGATAACACAGGTCGTTGAACTGGTGGATCCACACGCCGTGATTGAACGTCTTCTTGGGCGAGCCGTCGGCCTCGCGGTACACGCCGGTCAGGTCCTCGACATGGCTAAAGTAGGTGAGGTGCACGTTGGCGTCGGCATCACGCAGGCGCGCCGTGAGCGGCAGCACCGTCTGCTGCGGGCACACGAGCTCGTCGCCCTTGGAGTGCGTAAACCACAGCGGCGTCTTGGAGAGTGCGGCCACGTCCTCGTCCGTGGCGTTGTACCACGGCGCGCAGCAGGGAAGGCCCGCGGCGAAGAAATCGGGGTAGTCGGCGCACAGGCGCAGGGTCATAAAGCCGCCGTTGGAAAGGCCGGCGACCACGATGCGATCGGTGTCGATGCGGTCGGCATGCTCGGCGACAAACTCGTCGATGAGCGCCTTGAGCACGGGGGAGTAGATGCTCTGGTTGGAGCGACCGAGCTGCTCGACGCCGTCGTCCATCCAAAACGTGGGCGACTGCGGCACGAGCACCCAGGCAAAGCCGCCAAAGTAGCGCTGGATCTGCTTTTGCGAGAGCGCTGTCACGCGATTGCCGGTGTAGGCACGCGTCGCGCCCTCGCCCTGTGTGGTGCCCTTGCCCTCGCCGGCGCCGTGCAGGTACACGATCAGCGGCGCCTTCTCGACGGCGGGCGTGTCCTTGGGCGCAAACGGGTTGAAGAGCGCGGAGTCAGCGGGCTCAAAGCTCGGCTCAAAATAGCCGTACTCGAGCGCGATGCCGTCGACGGGCGTCTGCTGCACGGCGTTATGCCAGCCCTTGAGCGCGGGGCAGATGTCGCCGCGGCTGCGATCGAAGACGAGGCCCGCGGTGGGGTCGTCGCCGTCTTCGCCCGGGAGCGCCACAAGCTGCGTCACGCGCAGACGGTTCTTTATATAGCGCGAACCCAGCACGCCACCCTCGATCTCTTTGGTGAGACGCACCTCGGGCGTCTCGAGCGCTACGTGTGTGCCCTTGGGCAGGCGCTGGCCGTTCTCATCACAGGGGTAGGTGGCGAGGACCGGCACGTAGCCCACGGAGGGCGCTGCGTGATCGGTGCCGTGCTCCTTGCGCATCAGGACCTCGCCCGTGCGCTCATGGCGGGCACAGTAGATATTGAACGTGTGCTCGTTCACGTCGTTGGCGCGCACGGTACAGGGCAGGTCGAGTACGACCTTGCTGATCCAGGGGCCAAAATCGCCCAGCGTGGTGACGGTTGCGTAGGTACACGATTTGAGTTCCATGAGCTACTCCTTTGTGCCGCAAGTACTAAACAAAAGCGGCAATACAGACTAAACATGTTTAGTTTAATGCAGAATTGTAGAATGAGCAGATGAACTCGGTAAACGGTAAAACTGAACACGCAATGAACTACTAAACATACGTTTACTATTAACTAGCAGGACTTTTTGTTGAGGATCTAGCTCGTTACAAAGGTGTTTATCAAAATAAAAGCCCACGTAAATAGCCATATATCAATATCTGGTCAAATAGACGATCTTCTACCGTCTAAATACGCTTACCCCCGAATTCCTACCGTTCACCGGACTTCAGACGGCAAAATTGCCACAAATTGGGCACTCCGTGTAAACTAAAGCCCGTAAACGTTCAGTAAACAAATTGTTTACCGCAACGTTAAAGCCCGGGCCGCCGTAAGGGGTTATAGCGGTAAGGGTCCATGCAAGTCGCGGCGTTAGGTACGCCGCATAATTATTGGGGAGGGGTCCCATGGCAGTAGATAACAAACAGATTGCCACCGATGTCCTCGAGCTCGTGGGCGGCGCGGAGAACGTTACCGTCGCCACCAACTGCATGACGCGCTTGCGTCTGACGCTCAAGGACAACAGCAAGGCCGACGTGGAGAAGATCAAGAAGGTCAAGGGTGTTCTGGGTTGCCAGTTCGCCGGCAGTCAGCTCCAGGTCATCATCGGCCAGAACGTGCCGAAGGTGCTCACCGAGTTCGTCGCCATCTCCGGCGTCAAGCAGGGTGCCGCCGTTGACGAGAATCTCGATGCTCCCAAGGAGAAGTTCGAGCTCAAGAACCTGCCCAACATCATCCTCGACTATCTGTCGGGCTCCATGACCCAGCTGATCCCGCTGCTCATGGCCGGCGGTCTGTTCCGCACCATCGCGGCTGTCCTTGGCCCCACCATGCTTGGTGTGCTCTCGGCCGACGACCCGACCTACACCTTCCTCTACACCACGCTGTACGAGGCAACGTTCACGTTTATCCCCATCTATCTGGGCTATGCTGCGGCTAAGAAGCTCGGCGCCAGCCCCGTGCTCGGCATGCTCCTCGGCGGCGCTCTCATGGCCCCGTCCGTGGTGACGGCCGCTACGCAGGAGGGTGGCGGAATCATCTCCGTCTACGGCATCCAGATCGCTGCCGCCAACTATCAGCAGTCCGTCCTGCCGATCATCCTCTCGGTGCCGGTGCTCTACTTCATCGAGAAGTTCTTTAAGAAGGTCATGCCCGACGTGCTCTCCACGGTCTTCACGCCGTTCTGCACCATGATCGTCACGATCCCCATCGCTTTCATCGTCCTCGCTCCGATCGGCAACGAGCTCGGCAGCCTCATCGCCAACATTCTTTTCGGGCTTGCTGACCTTGGCGGCATCGGTATCCTGATCGTGATGGCCATCCTCGGCGCCTTCTGGCAGCTCTTCGTGGTCTGCGGTATGCACATGCCCGTTATCCTGCTCGCTCAGGTGCAGATCATCGCTGCTGGCTACGATCCCTTCGTCTTCGTTTCCACCAACTGCGCTATGGCCGCTGTCTGGGGCTGCGCCTTCGGTGCCTTCCTCAAGATGAAGAACGCTGACGAGAAGAGTCTTGCCCTGGGCTACGTCATCTCCGCCATCGCCGGCGGCGTCACCGAGCCCGCGCTCTTCGGTATCCTCATGCGCTTCCGCCGCACCATGCTCGGCATGTTCATCGGCGGTGCCATCGGCGCTGTGTTCTCGGGCCTCATGGGCGTCACCTATTACCTCGCAGGCGGTGCCTCCAACTTCCTGGTCTTCACCAACTACCTGCAGGGTGGCCAGATGAACACCGTCTGGGCTATCGTCGGTATGGCAATCTCCTTTGCTATTGCCGCTGCCGTCGTCTTTGTCACCGGCTTCTCCAAGGAGGAGCTCGCCGAGATGGAGGCCTAGTCGCCCCAGCCTTGGTCTAAATAAGACCCCCTACACGACAGGGCTCCGCTTGGCATAAGCCCGGCGGGGCCTTCCTGTAGACTTTTTAGGAGAGACGTAAGGGCCCTGTGCTTCGCGTGCGTTCAATTTGAGCTGAGCAACTGCAGCCGCAGACCCTACTGTGATAATGCGGCAGGCGACTTCTTTACCTCCCTCCTAGCAAGTCTCCCCAAGAGAAAGGTGCCATATGAGCTTGGGAAAACTGACCGTCAATACCCGTGAGGACGGGTTCCTCTGCGGCGGCAAACCATTCTTTTGGTTTGCCGATACGTGCTGGAGCGCCTTTACGAGCATCACCGAGGACGATTGGGATTACTACCTCACCCGCCGTGCCGAGCAGGGCATGAACGTACTGCAGATCAACACCCTTCCGCAGTGGGACCGCTGCCTGCCCGACCTGGGCATTTGGCCCTATGCGAGCGAGGACGGCGTGCACTTTGATTGGAGTGCACCCAACCAGGAGTACTGGGGCCGCGCCCGCCGCATGTGCCAGGCAGCCGTGGAGCACGGCATTCGCCCGGCGCTCGTGCTCATGTGGTGCAACTACGTGCCCGGTACCTGGGGCTCCGTGATCGCCGAGCGCCTGGGTGCCGAGGTCATGCCGCGCGAGGAGGTTCGCGCCCACGTTGCCCGCGTCGTCGAGAACCTGGGCGAGTTCGACCCCGTCTACGTGGTGACAGGCGACACCGACTTTAAGACCGACGAGGCTATCGCCTATTACGGGGACGCACTCGACGAGGTCACCAAGCTGGCTCCCGAGTCCTTGCACACCATGCATATCAACCGTGGCAACCGCGCCCTGCCCGAGCAGTTTGCCGATCGCTTGGACTTCTACATGTTCCAGCCCGGCCACAACTATAGCGGTCAGGAGGAAGCTTGGAAGCTGCCCGAGGATTTTCGCGCGCAGTATCCCAAAAAGCCGATGGTCAATTCCGAGCCCTGCTACGAGCAAATGGGCGCGAGCCGCAACGTGTACTGGCGTTTTACCGCGCAGGATTGTCGCGCGAGTGTTTGGTCGAGCATTCTGGCCGGTGCCAGTGCCGGCATTACCTACGGTGCGCACGGCGTGTGGAACTGGCAGACCTCTCAGAGCCGTGGCAGCGTCCTTGGCGAGGGCTTTGACATGCCGTTCCGCTGGCAAGAGTGCCTGCAGTTTGCGGGCGTGTGGGACTTTGGCCTGATCGAGCACGTGCTGCGCGGCCTGGGTGCCACGAGCGCGGATGGGGCGGTAGCTGTTGAACCCGCGCAGGAGCTGCTCGACGATGCACGCGAAGCCATCCGTGTGGCGCGCGTGGGCGAACGCGTGGTGGTCTATCTGCCGAGGACCACGGCCGTCAAGCTCAAACTCGAGGGCGGCGCCACCGCCTGGAATGCTGTGGCGTTTGACCTGGAGAATAAACGCGTGGCCAACCTGCCGGTTATGTCCGTCGACGATGCCGTGCGCGTGGCCCAGCATCCCTTCGAGCACGATGCACTCCTGGTGGTCTCGCCCGCTCAGTAGCGCGCGGTTCCAACGCGACCAGCGGCAAAAGGGCCCGAGTAACGACTACAGAATGAGGGTGGATAATCTCCCGTTTTTGGCCTGTGCGCAGGCTCAGAGTGGGAGATTATCCACCCTCGTCATTTAAGTGTCCAAAAATCCACGCTCGTCGCTACTTGAGTCCGGGCAGGCGGGTGTAGGGGAACGAGCGCTCGAGGAACTCGGAGCAGCGGGCGTAATCTTTGGCAAAGTAGCTGCTGTAGAGCGAATCGAGCACGTATTGCACGGCGATGTGACTGGCAAACTGCGTGATGCGGTGGCTCAGGCTCTCGATATCGCTCACGGTGAGATAGGCGGCAAAGCCGGGGTGAATGCGGGCACAGTATGGCGTGCCGATGACGATGACCGGGACATGTCGACTGCAGAGGATCGGCAAGATCTCCTTGAGGTTGGGGGCAAGGCCGCTGTAGGAGATGACGATCGCCGCATGGTCGGGGCCCGAGGCGAGCGCCGTGCGCACTTGGGCCTCGATATTGTCGTAGCACGTCGAGTTCTTACCGGCGGAAAGCAGGCGATCGCGGAACATTCCCGCCGGATACAGGTTGTGCGAGCCCGTGTAGATGTCCACGGTGCCGGCGCGTAAGACGAGCTTGGCGGCGTAATCGAGCTGTGCCGGGTCGAGGATCTCGCGCGTCTCGGAAAGCGTGGTCTCGTACAGTCGCGCCATGCGCTCGGAGATCTCCTGGGCGCTGGAGGTCGCATCAAAGGGAAAGTTGATATCCACCTCGGGGGCGGAGTCTGCGCGCGAGACTGCGCGCATCAGCTCGACCTTGAGTTCTTTGAAGCCCTCGAGGCCGAGCTTTTTGCAAAAGCGGTGGATGCTCGCAACGGAGACATTGGCCTGGCGCGCAAATTCCTTAATGGAGAGCCCGCGGACGTCCTCGCCCATGGCGAGAACCGTTTGCCCGAGTTGCTGCTCGGTGGGGGTGAGCTCCTTGCCTTGGGTGATTTTGCGCTTGATGTCCATATGACTCCTATACGTTCGTATCGCGATGTATCAATCATAGCGGTAAACAAAACGCCGGGGAGCAAGCCGGGCGTTGTTGTGTGGGGCCGTTAGCCAAGCAGGCGGACGGGGCCGAGCAGGCCACTGGGCTCGGAGGGTTCGGTGAGGGCGAAGATGTCGGGGATGGCGTGGTCGAGGGTGTTGATCACATCGATTGTGAGCGTGTGCTCGCCGGCGGCAAGGGTGCCGAGCTCAAAGTGGTAGGGCGGACAGATGCGGCAGCCCAGATTAGCGCCGTTAAGCGCGACCGTGGCGGTCTCAAAGACCTCGCCCAGGTCGAGCGCGGCGCCGGCGAGGTTCTCAGCAACGGCAAAGCTTGCCTGGTAGCGGAAAGTGCCTGCCTTGCCGGGGAATTCGGCGCAGGAAAGATCGTGCAGGTCGCCAAGCTCGACGGCCTCGCCAAAGACCAGGTGCGTGGCATCGGCGCCGGGCGCGGCAAAGGAGACGTTCCAGGGGCCGTCAACGCGCGTGACCTCACGCTCGGCATCGGAGCCTCCGCGCTCGTCGGCAGCGGGCGCCTCGGTCCCGAGCACCACAATGCAGCTCTCGTAGGGCGCGAGCTCAAGCGTGCCGTCAAAGGCGACGGGTGCGCTGCCGTTGAGCAAATCGAGGCGCACGCCGTGCACGGGCGCGCCGTCAGCGAGCTCAACATGCGTGTGAATGCCCTGCTTGGGATGCTCGTTTACCAGCATGAGGTAGCTCTCGTCGGCGCGGTCGTAGCGAAGCGCGCGCAGCCACGGCTGCGGATCGGTGCACGCCACGGTCTGTATGCCGGCTGCGGCGAGCACGCTCGCAAGCTCGGAAGTGGCAACAACGCGCACGCCTGCAAGCTCGTTGGCCTCCACAGGGGCAAAGCCCGCGCGGCTGGCAGTTTCGCCGTCATAGCGCTTGCTCGGCAGCTTATCCAGGGCATATACGCCAACGCCTGCGGCCGCAGCGCGCGCGGCAAAGTTGAGTACGGCCCCGCCGGCATATTCGGCGCCGGGCATCACCAGGCAGCGGTACGCCTGGCCGTTCACGCTAAAGCCGCTGCCGTCTGCGGCGAACTCCACGACGTAGCGCCCGGCGTCATCAAACGCCTCGGCCGGCACGATATCGAAATCGACCTGCGCACGCACAAGCTCGGCGGCGGCATGCTGCATAAACGAGGCCTCGCCCGCCCACTCGGCGTCGGCGTGGTACAGAAGCGCCACCGGCGTGACGGCTCGTCCACCCGAAAGCAGGCTCGAGGTGCGGTTCATGTAGCTCATGAGCTTGCCAAAGTGCGCAAACTGGGGGTTCTGACCGTGCGCGTAAAAGTGCGGCGGGCAGTCGAAGTCGGGGAAGGCGGCCATGCTAAAGGCGTGCGGCACAAACCAGTTGACGCCGCGCACCATAAAGTGGTCGGCGATCCATTTCATCTCGCGCAGGCCCTCGTGCCAGCCAAAAGCGCCAAACACCTCGGCCATGCAGCGGCCCTGCTTTTTGGGGTCGAGATGCGCTGCCGAGGAGCCCAGCTTGGGCAGCACGTAGTTGTAGAACTCCAGGTCCCACACGCCGCGGCCGTAGGAGTGGAGCCCTTGGTCCATGCCGGGGATGAGCTGGTTGATCACGATGTCCACGCCCGCCATGTCCTGACCGCCCACGGCGCGGAAGTAGTGCCCGGCGCCCACGCCCAGGCGCGCGTGGCAGTCCTTGTCCTCGATAACGTGGCCGATGTACTGCACGCCGCGCGCGCGGCACCAGTCTCCGAGCTGGTCGCAGAAGCACTCCTTATAGAGGGTGCTCGCGATGTCCATGTACACGTGGCGCACGTGCGCGCCGGCGTCCTTGCGATCCCACAGATGCGGGAGCTCGTCCAGGTAGCGCTCGCCCAGCGCCGCGCGCAGGCGGCGCTCGAGCTCAGCCGACCAGGGCAGGGGCGCGGTGGCCTTACCGATGAGTGTGTCGGAGATACCATCGGCGCCGGTGACGCCCTTCTCGTTGGCAAAGCCGGGTTCATCGGAGAAAAAGCCCAGGATGGTCTCGCCAAACTCATCGCCCAGATGCGCAAAGTGCGGCTCGTACACGGCATTGATGAGCTGCGCCACCGAGGCACGGTCGACCATGTTGATGTAGTCCTCGTTGTAGGAGGTCTTGCCGCTCGTGAACATCACGCACACCTGCGTAATGCCGGCGGGCGCGTCAAAGACCAAGCGGCAGGGCGTGCCGTGCTCGTCCTCGATTATGCGGTGCTCGACCTCGACGGTGCGCCCTGCCTGCATAAACGTAACGCCATAGAAGCGCTCCGTCTTGTCGAACATGTTGGTGAGCACGATGCTCGCCTGCGGCGTGGGGCCCACCACGTCGATGGTGCGGTGGGTGAGAACGACCTTGCGGAGCTCGGGCGCCGCCTCCTTGACGGCGCCGTTGGCGTATCCGGTGGGAAAGTGTGCGTCGTCCAAGATCCAGATCTTGAGGCCCAGCTGCTTACACGTGTCGATCACAAAGCGCAGGTCGCGCCACCAGCCCTTACCGCAAAAATCGGGATGCGGACGACTCTCAAGGCAGACCTCGTGGATATCGGCGCCGGCAATCTTTTCCAAATACTCGGCAATGGTCTGTTGGCTCTCGCCCTTCATCCACAAAAACGGGAGCACGTGGTTGTCGTAGGTACCGTTGAGCACCTGCTGGTAGTACGCGGTCATGGATCCTCCTTGCAAGCCGATGGTGGGCAGCGTATGTTGCATGACTCCATTCTGGCGTACAGGCGGCGGCGTGCTAATATCCGAATCACGGCAGAATATGACCGAATCAACGATTGGTGGGGCCATGGAGATCTTGGAGCTCGAGCGCCGGCTGAGCGAGCTGAGCGCCAGCGAGAGGCGATATAGGGACGAGGCTCCCTTTGACTGGTCGATCATGACCGAGCGTGTTGAGGTCGACGGACGGTCGGTGCGAAAGATCGGGCAGATTGGGACGGAATATACTCAGGCCGGAATGCCAGCTGGCCTGATGATCAGGAGAAACTCGCGCTTTAACGCGGTACCCGAGCACGTGCATGACTACGTTGAGATCAGCTATGTGTACCGGGGGCGCTGTCCGCAGGCGGTTGCGGGGGAGAAGCTCGTGCTCGAGCGCAACGAGGTGCTGCTGCTCGACGCCGCCTGCCCGCATGCGGTGGCGGCGCTCGGCGAGGAAGACATCATGTTGAGTATGACCGTTTCACGCACCTTTTTACAGCGCAGCCTCGAGGCGAGCCTCTCGCGCGAGAGTGCAGTATCGCGGTTTTTGTTTAACGCGCTCAACAGTGAGACCGACCATCGCGGGCACGTGCGCTTTCGCTGCGGGGAGAGCCGGCGCGTGCGGCGCTACATGCAGGAGATGCTCTGCGAACACTACGAGCCGGGCCTCAACAGCGCCGAGATCGTTCTGCGCCTGTTTCAGCTCCTGTTGGCCGAGCTCATGGATTGCTACGAGCGCGAGCTCGTGCGCGGCGCGGCGGCGGGGCGCGATGAGTCGGGGCGCGCGGCCTCGCTTGTGGCAGGGGTGCTCGGCTATATCGAGCGTTCGTTTGCCGCCTGCTCGCTCGAGGAGATGGCGGCACGCTTTCATGTGAGCCCCAACTACGCGTCGGCGCTGCTCAAGCAGCATATGGGAAAGACCTATCGGCAGCTGGTCCAGGAGCGCAGGCTCGCGCGTGCCGTGGAGCTCTTGCGCGCGGGTGCCACGGCCGAGGCGGCGGCGCGCGCCGTTGGCTACGAGAACATGAGCTTTTTCTACCGCAAGTTCCGCGCCGCCTACGGCTGCACACCGGCAAAATACCGTGGATGAGCAAGACGGAACGGGCTTTTAGCTATCGATATGCCACATCTAAATAGGTTGTTTCGTTTCATCCACCCGGGCTGGAGGGTGGCCGTCAGGTCGATTTTTGCCTCGTCTAGGCCTCGGTATCAAAAAGTGTCAGCCAGCGGACGCGCCGGGGCGAAAAGAAGTGTCCAATGCAGCGCCTCCGCGCCTTCGGCGCCCGGGCGCGCGCGATACTCAGCTCAGCACATAAAACCCGCTGCGAGGAGGCACATATGGGATTTCCCGAGGGATTCTTTTGGGGCGGCGCCACGGCCGCAAACCAGTTTGAGGGCGCATGGAACGTTGACGGCCGCGGCCCCAGCGTAGATGACCACTTCCTGGGCGGCAGCTACAAGGAGCCACGTCAGATTACGCTCGACATCGACCCCAACCGCTTCTACCCCAATCACGACGGTATCGACTTCTACCATCACTACGAGGAAGACATCGCGCTCTTTGCCGAGATGGGCTTTACCATGTTCCGCATGTCCATCTCATGGAGCCGCATCTTCCCCAACGGTGACGATGCCGAGCCCAACGAGGCCGGCCTCGCCTTCTACGACCGCGTCTTCGACTGCCTGCGCGCACACAACATCGAGCCGCTTGTTACGCTCAGCCACTACGAGATGCCCTATGCCCTGGTCGAGAAGTACAACGGTTGGGAGAGCCGCGAGCTTATCGGCTTCTTTGAACGCTATGCCCAGACCGTGCTCGAGCGCTATCACGACAAGGTGACCTACTGGCTCACCTTCAACGAGATCAACTGTGGCACCCTGGACCTGGGCAACCTCTTTGAGACCAGCATGATTCGCGGCTACGAGGGCCCGGCCTCCGGCGCCCACACCACCCCGCAGCAGCGCTTCCAGGCCCTCCACCACCAGTTTGTGGCGAGCGGTCGCGCCATCCGCTATGCGCACGAGCACTTCCCCAAACTCAAGATGGGCAACATGGACTGCTTTATCCTGTCCTATGCCGCCACGTGCGACCCGGCCGACGTCTTTGCCACCCAGCAGGAGATGAACACCATGAACTGGTACTGCTCCGACGTGCAGGTGCGCGGCAAATACCCGTTCTACGCCAAGCGCTTCTGGGCCGAGAACGGTATCGAGCTTAACATCGCCGACGGCGACCTGCAGGACATCGCCGACGGCAAGGTCGACTTCTACACCTTTAGCTACTACATGTCGGGCACCGTGGGCACCCACAAGGACCACGAGATGACCGAGGGCAACATGACCCTTGGCGGCAAGAACCCCTACCTCGAGAGCACCGACTGGGGCTGGCAGATTGACCCGACGGGCCTGCGTATCGCCCTCAACGAGATCTACGCCCGCTACGAGATTCCGCTGATGGTGGTCGAGAACGGCATGGGCGCCTACGACGAGGTGGAGGAGGACGGCTCCATCCACGATCCGTACCGTATCGCCTACCTCCAGAGCCATGTCAAGGCCATGGGCGAGGCCATCGAGGACGGCGTCGACCTGATCGCCTATACCTGGTGGGGTCCCATCGACCTGGTCTCTGCCGGCACCGGCGAGATGCGCAAGCGCTACGGCTTTATCCACGTCGATAAGTACGATGACGGCACCGGCACTTACGAGCGCCGCCGCAAGGACAGCTTCTTCGCCTACCAGAAGATCATCCAGTCCAACGGTACCGAGGGCCTGGCTTAATCGACAAGATGAGTGCCACCGTGGAAAAGCCTCGGGATGGGCTCGCGATTCGAGTCCCCACCTTAGCATTTGAACCATTTGGCACTATAATCACCATAGGCATGCGCATAACGTTGCGCTTAATCAAGAGGAGAAAACCTATGGGTCTGTTTGACATGTTCAAGAAGAAGGCTGAGCCCGCGGCTGCCGCTGCTCCGGCCTCCATCTCTGCTTCTGCCGGCGCCGACGTGCTGTGCTCGCCCGTCAAGGGCAAGGTCATCAAGATGGCCGACGTGCCCGATCCCGTCTTTGGTGGCGAGGTTCTGGGCAAGGGCTGCGCCGTGTGGCCCGAGGACGACCTGGTCTATGCCCCCTGCGACGGCAAGGTGACCGTCACCATGGGTCACGCCGTGGGTCTGCAGTCCGATAATGGCATCGAGGTCTTGGTGCACGTTGGCGTCGATACCGTCAACATGAACGGCGACGGCTTCGAGGGCTTCGTCAAGGCCGATGACGTCGTGAAGGCTGGCCAGCCCATGCTCAAGATCGACCGCGCCAAGATCGCCGCTGCCGGTTACAAGGACTGCGTCGTGGTGGCCGTGTCCAACACCGCCGAGTTTGCCGATGTCGAGCTCGCCGTCGAGGCTGACTCCGCTGTCGCCGCCGGCGATGCCATCGTCAAGGTCGTCCGCAAGTAAGCTGCGGCATCCAAAGGGTGTGCAAGGGTGGTCGGGTTATCCGGCCGCCTTTTTTATTGCACCGCGGGGAAGCGTTTTATTGCACGTTGGGCGGGCTCGCAAACCGTTCGGACGCTAAAACGAACCGACCGCGCCTTCGTGCCGTCGAGGGTGTTTATAAGTGGATAGTATGGGCTTACTTATTACAACGTGCGCCGCGTCCGGGAAGCGCGGTGCCGCTCATTGGGAGGAACAACATGAAAAAGAAGCTGCTGCTTGCGCCCCTCATGGCCGTCTTGGTTGCATGCGCGGTCGTACTTTCTGGTTGCGGAGGCCCTTCGATCGAGGAACTCATCACCGAGGATCTTACGACTCAGTTTGACGAGGTCAAGAACGGTGGCGACGAGTTCCTTTCTGGTCTGGAGGAGGCTTCGGGCGACGAGTTCGAGCAGTTGGGTATCGATCCCAAGGAGTATGCCAAGACCTATCTCGAAGGCTTTGACTACGAGATCGGCGACGTGACGGTCGACGAGGACAAGGGTGTCGCGACCGCCGAGGTCTCCATCACCTGCAAGTCCATGAACAAGATCGTCGAGGACTTCTCCACCCAGTATCAGGAGAAGGTCGCCGCGCTTGATACGGTTCCCTCCGATGACGAGCTGTACAAGATGGCCGGTCAGGTTATGGTCGATGTGACCAAGGCCACCGAGCCCAGGAAGACCACGGTTATCTTCAAGTACACCTGCAACGACGACGGCGAGTGGTCTGCCGACGACTCCGTCAACTCCGAGATGATGGATGCAATGCTGAGCTAGGGGAGTTACGCGGTAGTTTGTTACGGCGTTTTACCAAACGCCGTAACTGCTCGACGCTGCAAGCCCGCCAGAGCGGCAATCTGCCTTTCAACTTCGGCGGCATGACCAGAAGGTCAATGCCGCCCTCTTTTCATGCCGATTTGTCGCTCTGGACGTCGCTCGCTGTCCGTCCTCTACCTGCGGCGTTGCCATGGTAGTCATTGGGTCGGCACTTGGGGACGTTCCTTTTCTGCCGGCAGTTGGGGACACTCCTTGTGCCGGCGTTGCATCGAGTGGTCGGGAAAATGCGACCCGGTTTTTGGCCGAATAATGGGTCGCGGTTTCCGAATGGGGCGGGTTGCGGAAAGTGCGACCCGGAATAGTGTTCCAAAACGGGATGCTGTTTCCCCGATGGGGCCCAACCGGAAAATGCGTCCCAGTTTGAGGCATCAAAACGGGACGCATTTTCCGCGCGGCAGCATCGCCGCGACCGAGCAGCGCGCCAGCTTCGTTACTCGCCCAAGATTAGCTCGGCGAGTTCGTCCTGCGTATCTACCACGTAGTCGGCGCCGGCGGCTTCCAGCTCTGCGCGGCCGCGGAAGCCCCAGCTGACGCCCGCACTCTTAAGACCGGCGTTGTGGCCGGTTAAAACATCGACATTGGAATCGCCCACATAGAGCGTGGTCGCCGGATTGGCGCCCAGCTCTTCCATCACATGCAGTGTGACGGGTGCTTCGGGCTTGGGCGGAAACGAATCAACACGGCCCTGCACCAGCGCAAAGCGCTCAGAACCAAAGTACTTCTCGATAAGCGGAGCCGCCGAGATGTGGTCCTTGTTGGTGAGCACGGCGAGCGTGACGCCCGCGGTGCTCAGGCGGTCGAGCATTTCGATCGTACCGGCATAGGGCGCGGTGTGGTCCTCCTTGTGCTCGCCGTAATAGGCCCTAAACTCGGCAAGCGTCTGCTCAAACATACGCCCGTCGCCCGCATACTCGGCGGGCATAAAGCGCTCAACCAGCTTGAGCATGCCGTTTCCCACCTTATAGCGGTATTCGTCAACGGCAAACGTGGGCCAGCCGTGCATCTCACAGGTATGGTTACCGGCGGCTGCCAGGTCCTCGAGCGTGTTGAGGATGGTGCCGTCCAGATCAAAGATCACATGGGTAAAAGCTGCTGCCATGGGTGCTCCTGCCGCTTGAGTTGTAAAACGCACCCCATGATACTGGGCATGCGTGCCGGGCATGTTTGGAATCTGAATATCTTTAATAGCCCTGAGCCTTTGTCGTTAGCAAATCCTCGGCAGCTGCTCTCCCACAAGCATGTCGAGGATACGGGTCGAGCCCCAGCCGGTGCGTACGCGCACGGCGGGGCGGGTGCCCTTGGCAAGCGGCAGCACGCGGCCGATGATGGCAGCGTTCTCTCCGTAGCGGGCGGCGCGCATGGCCGCCAGCGCGGCATCGGCTTGCTCGGCCGGCACCGCGGCGACCATCTTGCCCTCGTTTGCCACCTGCAGCACATCGTAGCCGAGCATCTCACATGCCGCCTGCACGTCGGGGCGCACGGGCACGGTATCCTCGTCGATTTCCATGGCGACGCCGCTGGCCTGGGCAAACTCGTTGAGCGTGGATGCCAGGCCGCCGCGCGTGGGGTCGCGGAAGCAGCGGGTGTCGGGGGCGGCGGCGAGCACGTCGGCAATCAGATGATTGAGCGGCGCAGCGTCGCTTTCGATGTTGCTCGAAAACGCCAAGCCCTCGCGCTGGCTCATGATGGCGATGCCGTGGTCGCCTAGCGTACCCGATACCAGGATGGCGTCGCCGGGCCGACAGTTTGCACCGCTGAGCACCACGCCCGCGGGCACTTCGCCCACGCCGGCGGTATTGATGTAGACGCCGTCGGCACCGCCACGCTCGACCACCTTGGTGTCGCCGGTGATTATGGACACGCCCGCCTCGCGCGCCGTTTCGGCCATGGTCTGCACAATCTGGCGCAGCTTGTCCATGGGGTAGCCCTCTTCGAGGATAAAGCCGCATGAGAGGTAGCGCACATTAGCGCCCGAGGTCGCGACGTCGTTGACGGTTCCGCATACGGCGAGTCGGCCGATATTGCCGCCGGGGAAGAACTGCGGCGTTACCACAAAGCTGTCGGTCGACATGGCGATTCGCCCGCTTGCGGGCAGTGCGGCGACACCGGCATCGTTGCCTGCAAGCAGCTCAGGCGACCCAAAGGCATTCAGAAAGACCTCATCGATAATGCGCTTCATCATCTGGCCGCCAGAGCCGTGGCCCAGCAGGACAGTGCTATCGGTGACACTATGGGACATATCGAAAACTCCAATCGTGGGAGGTGTCAGTGCGCGGAGGGCGTTCGGGCTAGACTCGGTAACGGTAGTACGCCGCGCAACTGCCCTCAGAGCTCACCATGCAGGGGCCGACGGGATGCTCGGGTGTACAAGCGTGGCCGAACAGAGGGCAGTCGCTCGGCGTAATGGCTCCGCGCAACACGTCGCCGCAGCGGCACCCACGTGGCTCGATTGTCGCTTCAACAGGCACGTCAAAGCGGGTACGGGCGTCAAAGTGCGAAAACTCGGGACGAATGACGAGGCCCGAGCCGGCAATCGGCCCCAGACCGCGCCATGTGGTGTCGCACGGCTCAAACACCTGCTCGACCAGTTGGCGCGCCACGGGGTTGCCGTTCGCATTGACACCGCGGCGGTAGGCGTTGTCGATCGCCGGCCTGCTCTCGACAACCATCTGGACCAGCATGCAAATACCCTGCAAGATGTCGACCGGCTCAAATCCCGTTACCACGCCTGGGGTCTTAAACTCGTCGACCAAAAAGTCAAAGGGAGCCAGGCCCGTGATGGTGGCGACGTGTCCCGGCAGGATAAAGCCGTCGATAGTGGTCTCGGGATCGTTGGCGATGGCGCGCAGCGCCGGCGGCGTGGTCTTATGGGCGCAGTAGACCGAGAAGTTCTGCAGCCCGCGCGCGTCTGCCTCCAAAATGGCGGCGGCGATGGTGGGCGTCGTGGTCTCAAAGCCGACACCCATAAAGATGACCGGGCGTTCGGGATTTTGCTCGGCAATGTCGAGTGCGTCGAGCGGGGAGTACACAATGCGAATATCGCGCCCCGACGCCTTTTGCGCGGCGAGCGAGGTAGACGACCCGGGCACGCGCATCATGTCGCCAAAGGAGGTGATGATGGCGCCGTCCATCTTGGCGAGCGCGATTGCATGGTCGATATTGCGGTTGGCGGTAACGCAGACGGGGCAACCCGGACCGCTCAGAAGTTTGAGCCCGGCAGGCATAATGGAGCGAAAGCCATAGCGCCCGATGCTCACGGTATGCGTGCCGCAGACTTCCATAAGGTTGATGGCGCGGTCGCCGACAAGCTCATGAATGCGCTCGATGAGCTCGCGAGCCAGCTTGGGGTCGCGAAATGCCGAAAAGTCGATACCGGAGCGAACCGGCTGCGCCGCCGTCACTAGTATGCCTCGGCCGGGTTGGTGGCGAGCTGGTCCTCTTCGGCCAGCTCGGTCATGGTATTGACGAGCTCGAGTGTCTCTTGGGCTTCCTGCTCATCGACAATCTGAATGCCAAAGCCGGCGTGTACGAGAATATAGTCGCCCACCCGTGCCGTCGGCACGAGGCGCAGCGAAACGGGGCGCTCGATGCCCATCATGTCGACGGTGGCCTTGAGGTCGTCGTCGCGTTTGACTACTTTACCGGGAACGGCAAGGCACATAATGTTCCCCTTTTATACGTTTTGCGCTGGATAGGCGCTTAATTACCCATCAGATGATGGTAGCGCTCGCGGGAGTCACGAGCAAACGCGTTACACCTGTGAGACGGCGGCGCGCAGGCTGGCAAAACAGCCTATCGCAACGCCGTCTGCGCGAGGCGAGCGCGAGCGATGGCGGCCTGACCGTAGGCGATGCAGCCGTCGTTGACGGGTACAGCGTGGGGGACCAAAACGGCAAGACCGACGTCTTTGAGTTCGTGGGTAAGGAGCTGAAGCAAAAGTCGGTTCATGAACACGCCGCCCGAGAGCGCGACGGTATCGATGCCCTCGCGCGCGCAGATTTCGCGTGCGATTCGTGCCGAAGAGCGCGCGATGGCGATATGGAACCCGAGCGCGAGCCGGTCGGCGGATTCTCCGGTCTCGATTCTGCTCAAAAGTGCCTCAAAAAGTGGCTTGGGGTCCAGAACGAAAGGGCTGTCCGAGGCAGCCTGGACAGTTAGTTCAGATACGTATTTTTTAGAGCGGCTCTGGGTGGCAAAAGTCGTCTGTGAGGACTCAAAATGGGTCGATTTGGGGCCTGTGCCGGGTGCGCTTGTCGCAAATAGGGTGTCCGGAGAGCCTTTTTTGGCAAAATCTGAGGCAAAAATACCAGATAGGGGGTTAGTAGTTAATACGTATCTGAACAAACTGTCCAGCGACGTTGAGACGGATGCCGATACGCCCGCCTGATTGCCAGCGAAACGGCTGATTTCGCCGTCAAGCGCGCGCCAGGCGGCGGATTCGAGTTCTATGGCGGGTTCGCCCTCGTAGGTTGCCTTGTCGCAGATGCCCAGAATCGCTGCCGCGGCATCAAAGAGACGCCCCATGCTGCTGGTACGCGGGCTGTTGATACCGCGCTCGATCATGGTGGCTGTCACGCTGCGCGTTTGCTCGTCGAGGCTGTCCAAAAGCCGAGCGGTGCCTGGGTGCTCGAGTAGGCAAAGTTCGCTGAGCAGGGCAAAGGCGTTGCGTCGAGCGTCGCGTACGGACGCTACGCCACCGGGTAGGGCCCAAGTGCGCAGATGCGCTGCGCGCTCAAAGTCAGCAAGGTCGGCGACAAGAAACTCGCCGCCCCAAATGGTCCCATCGGTGCCGGCGCCGGTGCCGTCAAAGGCGATGCCAAGGACACGCGCGTCGGTTGTAAGCTGGGCCGCGGCGATAGCCTCGACCATTACGCTTGCGATATGCGCATGATGGTGCTGCACCTCGACGAGCGACTGATTGCATTTTCGTGCCTGCTCGCGCGCCCACTGGCTCGATAGATAGCTGGGGTGTAAATCGCAGACCAAGGCGGCGGGCGCCAAGTCAAAGAGATCTTCCAGGCGCGTGCGCGCGGCGTTCCAGGCATCGAAGGTCTTGCCGTTTTCGACATCGCCGATATGCTGCGATACAAAACAGGTAGCCTCGCCGTTCGTCCCTTCACGTGTAAGCGCAATCGTAGCCTTTTGTTGTGGCCCGCAGGCGAGCACGCAGGACGGAGCGCCGTCGAGCGCCGGCAGCGGTAACGGCTGCGGAGCGTATCCGCGGGCACGGCGCACGGGCATAATGGCGCCGTCGACCACGCGCACCACGGAGTCGTCGTAGCGCGAGAGGATCGCGCGGTCGTTGCCGAGCAACGCGTCGGCGATGCCGGCGGCAACGAGGTGTTCCCAGGCAAGATCGTCGTCGGTCTCGATGGGCTCTTCGCTCAGGTTTCCGCTGGTCATGACAAGTGCGCGCATGCCGCGCGACGCGGTTGCGGCGAGCAGCAAATGCTGAAGCGGGGTGTAGGGGAGCATAACGCCAAGCTCGGGCAAGTCGTGCGCGACAGATGACGCGAGCTCGATGGCGTCGGGCGAGCCATGGGAGTCGTTGCCGGCTGCACGGCGGTGCAACAGCACAATGGGACGAACACTGCCAGCCAGCAGGTCGCGCTCAACACTATCGATATGACACAGACACTCGGCGTCGGCAAGACCGCGCACCATAACGGCAAGTGGTTTGTTGCTGCGGCGTTTGCGACGGCGCAGTTCGCGCACCGCTTGTTCGTTGGCGGCGTCGCATGCCAAGTGGAATCCGCCCAGGCCCTTGATGGCGACGATGCCGCCGCCGGCCAGCAGCTCGGTGCAGCGGTCGATGATCGCATCGCTGGCCTCGCGCGTGGAGCCGATAGCCGGCGTTGCGTCGACGGCCGCTGGCACCACGCCGCGATCCGCCTCACGCCACGTAATGTGCGGTCCGCACTCAAAGCAGGCATCGGGCTGCGCATGAAAGCGCCGGTCGAGCGGGTCAGCATACTCTGCGGCGCAGGTGGGGCACATAGGAAAGTGATCCATCGACGTGGCCGCTCGGTCATAGGGCAGCGAGCGGATGATGGTAAAGCGCGGCCCGCAGTTGGTGCAGTTGATAAAAGGATAGTGATAGCGCCGATCGGCGGGGTCGAACAGCTCACGCAGGCAATCGTCACAGGTGGCGATATCGGGCGAAATGAGCGTGGTGTGAGCGGTTTGATCTTGCGATGCCACAATGCGAAAGCCCTGCTCGTTGGCGGCATCCCAGCCGCCGGGCGCTAGATCTGCAACCTCGACATGTTCCACGCGGGCCGCCGCGGGCGCATGCTCAGAAAGCGCGCCGACAAAACCGTCGAGCGCCTCGCTCAAGGCGTGCGCCTCGATATGCACGCCGTCGCCTGCATTGAGCACCCATCCGCAAATGCCATGCGCCATGGCCTCGCGATACACAAACGGCCGCATGCCAACGCCCTGCACAATGCCCGTCACATGAATATGCACATGCCGCATGCGACCTTCCCTCATCAAAACCTACCAAAAAGGGACAGGTTTATTTTGGTAGGTAAAACTTCTAAATCTGCCAAAACAAACCTGTCCCTTTTTGGTAGGTGCGCTACAGCCCCAGGCTCTGCCTGGTTGCGGCACACGTGAGCTCGCCGTGCTTAACGCCGCGCAGGCCCAGCAGACGGTCGGCCAGCTCGTAGACGCGCTCGCCGCGACCCTTAAGTGCCAGAATCTCCAAGCAGTTGTGGTGATCCAGATGCACGTGCATCGTCGATACGATCTCGTCGGTGTAGTCGTGCTGCACCTCGTCCAGACGGCGCGTCAGATCGCCGGTGTGATGGTCGTAGATCATGGTGAGCGACCCGATAACATGCTCATTGGGCGTGCGCATCTGCTCCTTGGCGATCGATGCGCGAATCAGGTCGCGCACCGCCTCGGAGCGGTTGGCCACGTCGCCGCGGCGTGCGATTTGCTCGTCAAAACGGCGCAGCAGGTCGTCGGGTGCGGTAACCGAAAAGCGGACCAGCTCGGAGCCGGAGCCACTACAGTGGCAGCCCGCGTCACCGTCCGCCCCGTGCGGATGCACGTGCTCGTACCCGCAGCCGTGCTCGTGTTCGGCCACCTTACACCAGCTTCACGGAGCCGACGGAGTTGTGGTCGGCCTCGATGGCCTCTTCGTAGCCCTCGAGTGCGTCGTGCGCCTCGTGCAGCGCGGCCATGGCGGCCTCGAGCTTGGTGCCGATGCGCTCCATGTCAAAATTCTCGGTCGCATGCAGCAACTGATGGCTCCACTCATGAGCGAGCTCGATGGTGTCGTCGACCTGCTTGACGCTCATGGCAAGCTGGCTCATGTTCATTCCAACATCATGCATGGGAAATCTCCTTTTGTATGGGGCAGTTCAGTGGTTCAGATTTTACTACGCCCGCTCTGCGTGCAGCTGCATAAGAAAACGGGTACGAGCCTGTGCGACCCGCACCCGTTCACTGGGGGCTGTTTGTGGCTACCATACTATCCGTGGTCGCACGCGGTGCACCCAAAAGTCCGGTGAGCGGCGCAAAACCGCTCATGGACGGCAGCACATGACCGGCGTATTACAGGTGCTTCTCCAGCAGCGCTTGCAGCCTCGCCTTGGGTAGAGCGCCAACCGAGCGGTCAATCTCCTCGCCGTTCTTAAACACAATCAGCGTGGGGATGCTCATGACGCCATACTTCATGGCCAGGTCCTGGTTGTCGTCGACGTTGCATTTGGCAACGGCAAGCTTGCCCGCCAGCTCGTCGGCAACCTCGTCAACGATGGGCGAGAGTGAGCGGCAGGGACCGCACCACGGTGCCCAAAAATCGACAAGCACGGGCATGCTGTCGTTAACGACGGAATCGAAATTCTCGGGGGTAATCTGCTTAATGTCAGCCATGGTGACCTCCATAATGTGATGCGGCTCAGCCGCGTAAAACTCAGTACGACCGTGCTTATACCCAGCCGCCCGCAAAGCAACCACTCGCAGGTGGCTCTTTTATATAATGGTTGGCACGCAAACGATTGGAGAGCGCATGTCCACGTCACAAAGCCAGAAAAAAGAAGCCATCGCCCAGGCGGCTGAGCAGGAGCTCACATCGCTTGCGATCCGTGGCGTGCGTATCGCGGGCAACGCGTGCTCGCCGATCGTACTGGTCAAAGGCGATTTGGACGAGGCCGAACGTTTGGGTGGCGAGCTTGCCGCCGGCCCGGATGGCGCGGCGTTGCGCAAGGCGCTTGGGGCCATCGGCTACGCGCCCGAGGATTTTTGCGTGCTGGCAAGCGTCGCCGGCGCGGGTGACGGAGCGGTCGCGGTGGGCGAGACTCTGCCGTGCGAGCTGTTCCGCGAGGCGCTTGAGGCCTTGGACCCCGAGGCGGTGCTACTGCTCGACAACAACGCGGCTGATGCCATGCGCGAGACCTACGCCGATATGCTCGTGGCGATCGATGACTTCGATACCGCCATGCTCAAGCCCGGCCTGGTCGCCCATGTGCAGGGCCGCCGCGTGCTCGCGCTCGACGGCTTTGAGGCGGCACTCACCGACAAGGCCGCTAAGCAGCGCATGTGGGCCTACATCAAACAACTGACCCCGGCCGCCGCACCGCTGTAACGGTCTAGTTGGCCCATAGTCCCAATTACGGGCGACACGGGTACGTCCATCATTGAATTTTAATTTCAACTTTACACCTAGGTTTACAGCTGTCTTGTCAGCTGTAAACCTAGGTGTCATACTAAAGCCCCAAGATTCGCCAAAAGAGAGGGGCCTTGATGGCACAGAGCGCGAACATGGATGCATCGGAGCTTGCACGCGATATCGCGGCCGGCCTAGCATCGGCAACGACGGCAACGGAGCGCGCGGCATTGGTGCCCGCAGAGCTCGTCGAGGCCATTCGGCAACTAAAAACCCAACGCGACGCGGTGATCTTGGCACACTATTACGTGGCGCCCGAGGTGCAGGCCGTAGCCGATTACGTCGGCGACAGCTTCTACCTGGCAAAGCTCGCCAAGAGCCTGCCGCAGCAGGCCATCGTGCTGTGCGGCGTGGAGTTTATGGGCGAGAGCGCCAAGCTGCTCAATCCCACTAAGACCGTGCTGCTGCCCGAGCCAGGCGCGGACTGCCCCATGGCTCACATGGTCAAGCGCGAGACGGTCGACGCCGCCCGCGCCGAGTATGGCGACGACCTGGCCGTGGTCTGCTACGTCAACTCGACGGTCGAGATCAAGAGCTGGAGCGACGTGTGCGTCACCAGCTCCAACGCCGTTAAGATCGTGTCCGAGCTGCCGCAGCAGCATATCCTGTTCATTCCCGACCAAAACCTGGGCCGTTTCGTAGCCGAGCAGGTGCCGCAAAAGCACGTCATCCTCAACAACGGCTACTGCCCGCGCCATCACATCATCACCGTCGAGCAGATCGTCGACGCGACGGAGGCCCACCCCGACGCGCTCGTGCTGGCGCATCCCGAGTGCAAGGCCGACGTCCTGGCCGAGGCCGACTACATCGGCTCCACCGCTGGCATTATCAAGTACGCCGAGGAGTCGGACGCGAGCGAGTTCATTATCGTGACGGTCCGCGGTGTGCTCTACGAGCTCGAGGGCCGCTGCCAGGGCACCGGCAAAAAGTTCTACTTCCCCGCGGTGCAGCCCACCTGCGTCAACATGGATCTCATCACGCTCGAAAAGCTCGTGCGCTGCCTGGAGACGGGTGAGGGCGAGGTGCAGATCGGCGTGTCGGACGAGGCTGCCGACCAGGCCAAACTTACGCTCGACCGCATGCTCGAGTACGCAGCACGCTAGAACAATGTGGCATGAGGGACGGTTTCTTATGTCACATTCAAGGGAGAGGATTCCTGTGGAAACCAAGCAATACCCCGATATGGAGTGCGACGTCGTCATTGCCGGCTGCGGCGTAGCTGGCCTGTACGCGGCGCTCAACCTGCCGACGAGCACGCGCGTGATCATGCTCTCCAAGGGCGCGGTCGACGAGTGCGATTCGATGCTCGCACAGGGCGGCATCTGCGTGCTGCCCGAGGGCTCGGACTACGATGCCTTCTTTGAGGACACCATGCACGCCGGCCATTACGAGAACCGCCGCGAGAGCGTCGACATCATGATCCGCTCGAGCCGCTCGGTCATCAACGACCTGCTAGCGATGGGCGTGGATTTTGAGTGCAAGGCCGATGGCGGCCTCGACTTTACCCGCGAGGGCGCGCACAGCCGTCCGCGCATTGCCTTCCATGCCGACATTACGGGCAAGGAGATTACGACCAAGCTGCTTCAGGCCGTCCGCAAGCTGGACAACGTGCAGATTCTCGAACACGTTGCCATGACCGACATCCTGATGGCCGAGCGCGATGGGGCCACGGTGTGCACTGGTGTCGTCGCTGTTGCCGTGGACGAGGACGATTCAGCTCGCCCCGCCGACGAGCTGGCAAATGCCGCTGAGGGCGTGCATGTCGGTAAGCCGTTTAAGATCCATGCCCGCCATACGCTGTGGGCGACGGGCGGCATCGGTGGCGTATACGACCATTCGACCAACTACCCGCAGCTCACGGGCGACGCCTGCTACATCGCGCAGGAGCACGGCATTAAGATGGAGCACCTGGACTACGTGCAGATCCACCCCACGGGGCTGTTCTCGCCGCAGCCGGGTCGCACCTTCCTGATCAGCGAGAGCTGCCGTGGCGAGGGCGCGATTTTGCTCAACGCCGCCGGCGAGCGCTTTACCGACGAGTTGCAGCCGCGCGATGTGGTCGCCGCCGCTATTCGCGAGCAGATGAAGCTCGACGGTACCGAGCACGAGTGGCTGAGCTTTGCCCCCGTCGAGCGCGACGTGGTGACCGGGCACTTTGCCAACATCCGCGCGCGTTGTCTGGAGGACGGCCGCGACATCTTGGACGAGCCCATTCCCGTTACGCCCACGCAGCACTACTTTATGGGCGGCGTGTGGGTCGATAAGGACGGCCGCACCTCGATGCCCGAGCTCTATGCCGCGGGCGAGACAGCCTGCAACGGCGTTCACGGCAAGAATCGCCTGGCTTCAAACAGCCTGCTCGAGGCGCTGGTCTGGGGCCGCCGTGCCGCCTGGTACATGCGTACCGGCGAGTCGCTGGCCGTGGAGCAGGCGGGTGACCCCGCGCTCGATGGCCGCCATCGCGCTCTGAGCGCCGACACCCTGGCAATCGATGATTTGGCCCGTGCCGTCGGCACGCAGGCCGTGGAGGAGTAGGCCATGAATCCCATTACCATGAAGCTCGTCGTCGATGATCTGATTCTGCAGGCTCTGCGCGAGGACATTACGTTTGAGGACGTGAGCACGGCGAGCGTGTGCCCCACGGCGCGTCCCGCCACGGTGGAGCTCATCGCAAAGGCCGATGGCATCATCGCCGGCTTGGATGTGTTTGCTCGCACCTTTGAGCTGCTGGATTCGCAGAGCTCGGTGCTGCTTGATGTTGCCGACGGTGACGAGGTGCACGCCGGCGACCATGTGGGTCAGGTGCGCGGCGACGCGCGCGTGCTGCTTTCGGGCGAGCGCGTGGCACTCAACTACCTGCAGCGCATGAGCGGCATCGCTACCTACACGCACAGCATGGCCGCAGCGCTCGAGGGAACCAAGACCGTGCTCGTCGACACGCGCAAGACCACGCCGGGCATGCGCGTGTTTGAGAAGGCGGCGGTTGAGATCGGCGGCGGCAGTAACCACCGCTACAACCTGTCGACGGCCGTCATGCTCAAGGACAACCATATCGATGCCGCCGGCGGCGTGACGCGTGCGATCGAGATGGCGCGCGCCCATGCGTCGTTTACCACGACGGTCGAGATTGAGTGCGAGAACCTGGACATGGTACGTGAGGCCGTGGAGGCCGGTGCCGATATCATCATGTTCGACAACATGACCCACGACGACATGGCTGCCGCGATTGAGCTTATCGCCGGCCGCGCCAAGACCGAGTGCTCGGGCAACGTGGACGCGAGCAATATTCGCGCGCTTGCCGACCTGGGCGTCGACTTTATTAGCTCGGGAGCGCTGACGCACTCCGCGCCGATCCTCGACCTCTCGCTCAAGCACCTGCGTCTGTTGGACGGTAAATAATGGACGCCCGCGAGCGTCGCCGTGCCATCATGGCTGTGCTCGAGGGAGCCAAAGAACCTGTCTCGGGCAGTGCACTTGCCCGCGAGGTGGGCGTGAGCCGTCAGGTCGTGGTTCAGGATATTGCCCTGCTGCGTGCCGATGGGCACGACATCGTGGCCACCAATCGCGGCTACGTGCTGCAGGAGGCTCCGAGCAGCCCGGCGGTACCCACGCGCCTGGTCAAGGTGCACCATGGCGTTGAGCAGGCAGGTGACGAGCTCACGAGTATCGTCGACGCGGGCGGCGCCGTGCTCAACGTGATCGTCAACCACCGCGTGTATGGCAAGATCACGGCCGACCTGGACATTCGTAACCGTCGCGATATCGAGCGCTATCTGGAGGGCATTGCCAGCGGCAAGAGTTTCCCGCTGCTGACGGTGACGAGCGGCTACCACTTCCATCGCATCGCGGCGGAAGACGAGCAGACCCTCGACGAGATCGAGACTATGCTCAAGGAGAAAGGCTACCTCGCAGACCTTATGCCTTACGAGGGCGACCTATCGTAGCCGACGCTGCAAACGCCCCTAAGCGGCAATCTGACGTTCAATCGTCGGTCGCGTACCAAAATACGCTTCCCTCCTCTTTCACGTCACCTTGCTCGCTTAGGGGCGTTTTCGCTGACTTATGCTCAACCTGCGGCGGTGCCAAATTAGTTATCCGCACAAACAAAATAAGGAGGCCTCCGCGGCGATGCGAAGGCCTCCTTTTTGTACACGGTGTACTTTTGAGTGTGCAAGTGGGGGAGTTGTTACTCCTCGACGATCTCGGTGATCGCGCCAGCGGGGCAAGCGTCCTGGCAAGCGCCACAGGCGACGCAGGAGTCCTCGTCAGCGACGGTAGCGACGTCCTGGAGTTCCAGAACGCCAGCGGGGCAGGAGTCGACGCAAACGCCACAAGCGATGCACTCGTCGGCATCAATTACGGGATGAGCCATGGTAGTTTCCTCTCTGTTGACCGACGCTACAGACGATGCGCGTCGGTTTGATTCGGGCAAAAACATACCACGGGAGCGACCGTTTGCAATACCCTCTGGCCGGCATCTTCATACCGTTCGCCGAGTATGCCGCGGCTTACTAAAAAATGCGCAGGTGGGGTCGCCGAGCTGCGCAAATGTTAGCTAAAGGTGACTCAAAATATTGAGCGATTGGGCAAGTTATCCTGCCATTTGTGGACGGGCTAGAAATGGCATGCGGAGCTCCGGGTCGCAAACCTCAGCCATCTCTACATAGATCTCAATAGATCTGCCGAGAACTCAAACAGTGCATCTACCTGAGCTTTTACGAACCTAAACTCTGAGCAATAAGAAATCTTATATGAATTGACTTAGATTTTGTATATTCCGGCCCATAAGGGGATACACTACATCCTGAAAGACAAGCCGAAGCACCGCGCGACAGACCGCCGAGGCGGCGCAAACGCACAAGAGAGAGGGAATTTCTAATGGGCAAGATTCTTGGTATCGACCTTGGTACTACTAACTCCGCTATGGCCGTCCTCGAGGGCGGTTCTCCGACCATCATCGTGAACGCCGAGGGCGACCGCACCACCCCGTCCGTCGTGGGATTCCGTGCCGACGGCGACCGCGTCGTGGGTAAGGCCGCTAAGAACCAGGCTGTCACCAACCCCAAGAACACCGTGTTCTCCATCAAGCGCTTCATGGGCCGCAAGTACTCCGAGTGCACCTCCGAGCTCAAGACCGTGCCGTATGAGGTTAAGGAGGGCCAGGGCGGCCGTGCCGTCGTCGACATCGAGGGCAAGGATTACACCGCCGAGCAGGTGAGCGCCATGGTGCTCGCAAAGATGAAGGCCGACGCCGAGAAGTATCTGGGCGAGACCGTCACCGACGCCGTCATCACCGTCCCGGCCTACTTCAACGACGCCCAGCGTCAGGCCACCAAGGACGCCGGTAAGATCGCCGGCCTCAACGTCAAGCGTATCGTTAACGAGCCGACCGCTGCTGCTCTGGCCTATGGCCTGGACAAGCAGGGCTCCGACCAGCGCATCCTGGTCTTCGACCTGGGCGGCGGCACCTTCGACGTCTCCATCCTCGACCTCGCCGACGGCGTGTTTGAGGTCCTGTCCACCTCGGGCGACAACCACCTGGGCGGCGACGACTGGGATCAGCGCGTCATCGACTGGATGGCCGACAAGTTCCAGCAGGAGAACGGTGTCGACCTGCGTCAGGACCCCATGGCCCTGCAGCGTCTGAAGGAGGCCGCCGAGAACGCCAAGAAGGAGCTCTCCGCCGCCCAGCAGTCCACCATCAACCTGCCGTTCATCACCATGAACCAGTCCGGCCCGCTGCACCTCAACTACACGCTGACCCGCGCCGAGTTCGAGAAGATCACCCGCGACCTGCTCGAGCGCTGCAAGCAGCCTGTCACCAACGCCCTGCGCGACGCTAAGCTCAAGCTCTCTGATCTGACCGAGGTCATCCTCGTCGGCGGCTCCACCCGTATGCCCGCCGTCCAGGAGCTCGTCAAGACCATGACCGGCAAGCAGCCCAACATGTCCGTGAACCCCGACGAGGTCGTTGCCGACGGCGCTGCCGTCCAGGGCGGCGTGCTCACCGGCGACGTCGAGGGCATCCTGCTGCTCGACGTTACCCCGCTGTCGCTGGGTGTCGAGACCATGGGCGGCATCATGACCAAGATGATCGACCGCAACACCACGATCCCGACCTCCAAGACCGAGGTCTACTCCACCGCTGCCGACAACCAGACCAGCGTCGAGATCAACGTGCTCCAGGGCGAGCGCGAGCTTGCCCGCGACAACAAGTCGCTTGGTAAGTTCCAGCTGACCGGTATTCCGGCCGCCCGCCGCGGCGTGCCGCAGATCGAGGTCACCTTCGACATCGACGCCAACGGCATCGTCAAGGTCTCCGCTAAGGACAAGGGCACCGGCAAGGAGCAGCAGATCACCATCTCCGGCTCCACCGCGCTTTCCGACGACGAAGTCGATCGTATGGTCAAGGACGCCGAGGCTCATGCCGAGGAGGACAAGAAGCAGAAGGAAGAGGTCGAGGTCCGCAACCAGACCGACAGCCTGTGCTACTCCACCGAGCAGACCCTCAACGAGCTGGGCGACAAGGTTTCTGCCGATGTGAAGTCCAAGGCCGAGGCCGCTATCGCCGACGCCAAGAAGGCGCTCGAGGGCTCTGACGTCGAGGCCATCAAGGCCGCTGGCGAGTCCCTGCAGTCCGTGGCCTACGAGCTGGCTCAGGTTGTCTACGCCGACGCTCAGCAGCAGACCGACGGTGCCGCCGGCGCCCAGACCGACGACGATGTGGTCGACGCCGACTACGAGGTTGTAGACGACGAGGACAAGTAATCATGTCCGCCCGTAAAGCTCGCACGGAGGCGGCTGCCGCCAGCGCCGCCCCCGTTGACTCTGAGGAGAAGGACGTGAAGATTCCCGTAGAGGCCGTAGACGATACCGAGGCCAACGAGGCCCCGGCCGCCGAGGCTGCCGAGAACCAGGTAGAGGATTCCAACAAGGAGGCGACGATGACCGAGGACGAGATGGTGGAAGCCGCTATCCGCGCCGGTGAGGAAGCCGCCGACAACGACTTTAAGCTCAAGTTCGAGCAGGCCCAGAAGGAGCTTGCCGACGTTCGTCATGAGCTCGATGCTGCGGCAGAGGCTCAGAAGGCCGCCGAGAACAAGGCAAAGGACGCCACCGAGCGCACCGCCCGTCTGCAGGCCGACTGGGAGAACTTCCGTCGTCGCACCGCCAACGAGCGCATCGCCGAGCGCGAGCGTGCGACCGAGAAGCTCGTCACCGCGCTGCTGCCGGTGGTCGACGATATCGAGCGTGCGATCGACCATGCCCGCAGCCAGGAGCTTGCCGACGACTTTAAGCAGTTCGTCGACGGCGTCGATGCGGTGCATGCCAAGCTGCTCGATGTGTTTGCGCACGAGGGCGTTGAGCCCATCGACCCCAAGGGCGAGGCGTTCGATCCGCTCGAGCACCAGGCCGTGGGTCGCGTCGAGGACGCGTCGCAGTACGACGAGACCGTCAACGACGTGTACCAGAAGGGCTACCGCATGGCGGACCGCATCCTGCGTTCCGCGATGGTGACGGTGACCTACGGTGGCGAGAAGCGCCCCGCACCGGAGCCCGAAGCGGCGCCCGAGGATGCTGCGGCCGACACGGCCGAGAGCACCGAGGAGTAATTGAGAAGGGCCCCGGGGCAACACCCGGGGCCCTTTCTGGCCTAGTGCCATATGACAGTATGAGCCGCCGCCCGTTGGACGGTGGATGAAACAGGAGAGGAGCTACGATGGCTGCAGGCAAAACCTTCTATGACATCCTGGGCGTATCCAAGAGCGCCTCCGACAAAGAGATCAAGAGCGCGTTTCGCAAGCTCGCGCAAAAATATCACCCCGATGCCGGCGGCGACGAGGCCAAGTTCAAGGAGATCAGCGAGGCCTACGAGACGCTTTCGGACGAGAAGAAGCGCAAAGAGTACGACCAGATGCTCATGTTCGGCGGCATGCCGGGCGCGGGCGGCGCGTATAGCAGTGGCTACGGCGCCGGTGCCGGCGCGAGCGGCTGGGGTGATATCTTCGACAGCATCTTTAGCGGCAACGGCGCCTGGGGCAGCGATTGGGGCTCGGGCTTTGCCGGGGCCGCGGGTAATGCCGGTGCCGGCGCGGGCCGCAGTCGCGCGCGCAAGGGCGGCGACCTGTCGCTGACTGTCGACGTAACGGCCGAGGACGCATTCCGCGGCGTGACGCACAAGGTCACCTACCGCATTCCCTCGACGGGCGAGCAGCAGACCATCACGGTCTCGGTGCCTGCGGGCGCCGTGGATGGCGGCAAGCTGCGCTACAAGCGTCGCGGCGAGTACGGCGTCGCCGGCGGCGAGCGCGGCGACCTGGTCGTGACCACGCACGTGGAGGAGCACCCGCTGTTTAAGCGCAAGGGCGCCGATGTGACCATGGAGGTGCCGATTTCGGTCTACGAGGCGGCACTCGGCTGCACGGTGGACGTGCCCACGCCCGGTGGCGCGACGGTTCGTCTGAAGGTGCCCGCGGGTACCCAGACGGGCAAGAAGTTCCGCTTTAAGGAAATGGGCGCGCCCGACGTTAAGCACCGCGGCCGCACGGGTGCGCTGCTCGTCGAGATCAGGGTGCAGGTTCCCACGAACCTATCCGATGACGAGCGCGACGCGATGACCAAACTGCGCGAGGCCGACACGCGCGACTATCGCGAGAAGGTCAACCGTTACAAGGCGACGTACTAGGGCGCCTGTGTGCCCGCCCGCGTCCGCGGGCTTATGATGTAGACGTGCGAAACGGAAAGGGGTCAGGTAGCATGGCCGAGGACAATAGGAACAAACCGCTGTACATGATCAGCGTGGCGGCTGAGCTGACCGGCATGCACCCGCAGACTCTGCGCGTCTACGAGTCCAAGGGCCTGGTGAACCCCCAGCGCTCGGGCGGCAACACGCGCCTGTATTCGCGTGCCGATATCGAGCGCCTGGAGCTCATCAACCAGCTGACCGATGAGGGCATCAACCTTGCCGGCGTGGTGCGCATTCTCGATATGAAGGAGCGTGCCGAGGAGCGCGAGCGCGAAAACGAGAAGCTCCGCGCCCGCGTGCGCCAGCTCGAGGACGAGCTGCACGAGTACAAGATGCAGAAGAAGATCACCGCACTGGCCCCGCGCGATGGCTCGGTCAACCCCGAGCAAGTCATGCGCAAGTTACTGGGCACGGGCGGCGACCTGTAGTTCCGCCGGCGCCGCCGGGTACTCATTGGGGACGTACTTAAATGAGTGCCCGCAGAATGAGAGTGGATAATCTCCCGTTTTTGGCCCATGTGCAGGCTCAAAGTGGGAGATTATCCACTCTCGTCATTTCGGCACTTGGGGACGTTCCTTTTCTGCCGGCACTTGGGGACATTCCGTGCGCCAAACCCGTCTTCCCGCCCCCCGGCTTGCCTTATGCTTTACTGAGATAAAGTGAACGCGCAGATTCGTAGCCCACTCGCAACCGTTCTATGGCACGATATTGAACGAATGTATGCTATGCGCCCAAATCTTTTGGGCAGAGTGGGAGACAGTATGGTCAAGCTGTACGAGGACGGCATCTACCTGCGCCGTGGCAGCGAGGTCGTGCCTGCGGCCGAGGCTGCTGAGCGCGGTATTACGCAGACGCCCGAGGATGCCAAGCGTGGCACCATCGCGTATTCAATCCTTCAGGCACACAATACGTCCGGCAATCCCGAGGCGCTCAAGATTCGCTTCGACGCCATGGCGAGCCACGACATCACCTTCGTCGGCATCATCCAGACGGCGCGTGCCTCGGGCATGGAGCAGTTCCCGCTGCCCTACGTGCTTACCAACTGCCATAACTCGCTGTGCGCTGTGGGCGGCACCATCAACGAGGACGATCACGTCTTTGGCCTTTCCGCGGCCAAGAAGTACGGCGGCATCTTCGTTCCGCCGCACATCGCCGTCATCCACTCCTTTATGCGTGAGAACTTCGCCGGCTGCGGCAAGATGATCCTGGGTTCCGACTCACATACCCGCTACGGCGCCCTGGGCACCATGGCCGTGGGCGAGGGCGGCGGCGAGCTGGCCAAGCAGCTGCTGCGCGACACCTACGACGTCGCTTATCCCGGTGTCGTTGCCATCTACCTCACGGGCGCCCCGCGCCCCGGCGTCGGCCCGCACGACGTGGCGCTCGCCATCATCCGTGCCGTCTTTGCCAAGGGTTACGTTAAGAACAAGGTCATGGAGTTCGTGGGCCCCGGTATCGCGAGCATGACGACCGACTACCGCAACGGTGTCGACGTCATGACCACCGAGACCACCTGCCTGTCGAGCATCTGGGCCACCGACGAGGACACGCACGCGTTTTTGACCATGCACGGCCGCGGCGACGACTACCGCGAGCTCAAGCCCGCCGATGTTGCCTACTACGACGGCTGCGTCGAGGTTGACCTGTCGAGCATCAAGCCCATGATCGCCCTGCCGTTCCATCCTTCCAACGGCTTTGAGATCGACGAGCTCAACGAGAACCTCGAGGACATCCTTCACGAGGTGGAACTCGAGGCCGCCAAGATCGGCGAGGGCAAGACGCACTTTAGCCTGCTCGACAAGATCCTCGACGGCAAACTGCACGTGCAGCAGGGCGTTATCGCCGGCTGCTCGGGTGGCAACTACGACTCCGTGGTGCAGGCTGCCCGCGTGCTCAAGGGCGCCAATACCGGCTGCGGCGAGTTCTCGCTGTCGGTCTATCCTACAAGCCAGCCCGTGGCGCTCGAACTTACGCGCCGTGGCTATATCTACGACCTCATGGAGGCCGGCGCGATTGTGCGCACGGCGTTCTGCGGCCCGTGCTTCGGCGCCGGCGACACGCCTGCCAACAACGGGCTGTCCATCCGCCACACCACGCGCAACTTCCCCAACCGCGAGGGTTCCAAGCCGGGCAATGGCCAGCTGAGTGCCGTGGCCCTGATGGACGCCCGCTCCATTGCGGCGACCGCGGCCAACGGCGGCGTGCTCACCCCGGCGACCGATCTGCCCGAGGAGACTTGGGACGAGGCCTGCGAGTACACCTTCGACGACGCTCCCTACAAGAAGCGCGTATACTGGGGCTTTGGCAAGGCCGAGCCTGCAGATGAGCTGGTCGAGGGTCCCAATATCAAGCCGTGGCCTGCGATGGAGCCGCTCGGCGACGACATTCTGCTCAAGGTGTGCTCCAAGATCATGGACCCGGTCACCACGACCGACGAGCTCATTCCCTCGGGCGAGACGAGCTCCTTCCGCTCCAACCCGCTGGGCCTGGCCGAGTTTACGCTCAGCCGCCGCGACCCTGCCTACGTGGGCCGCTCCAAGGAGGTTGACGCTGTGGAGAAGCGTCGCGTTGCCGGCGAGTCCGCGGGTGACCTGTCGGTGCTCGATGTCGAGCTTGCCGGTGTGTTTGAGGCGCTGGCCGGCGCGGGTGTCGCGGCCGATGCCAAGGCGACCGAGTTCGGTTCCATGATTTACGCCAAGAAGCCCGGCGACGGCAGCGCCCGCGAGCAGGCCGCGAGCTGCCAGCGCGTGATCGGCGGTCTGGCCAACATCGTCCACGAGTACGCCACCAAGCGCTATCGCTCCAACGTGATGAACTGGGGCATGGTGCCCTTCCAGATGGAGACAGAGCCCAACTTTGAGGTGGGCGACTATGTCTTTGTGCCGGGTATCCGTGCCGCGCTCGATGGCGACCTGAAGAACATCGCCGCCTACGTGGTGCGCGCCGACGGTGCGGTCGAGCAGATTGAGCTCTACATTGCCGATATGACGGCGGAGGAGCGTGCCATCGTCAAGGCCGGCTGTCTGATCAACTACAACAAGTTCAAGGCCGCTGCCGAATAACGCACTTAATTGTCCGCCCGGGGCTTACCCTTTCCCGCCCGCTCACGCGCTTCGCGAGGGTCGCGTTCGGGAAAGGGTAAGCCCCGGGCTACATTTAAAGGCTTTAGCCTGTGCGGGGCGCGCAGCGCGCCGCATCAGAAACCACCCGCTATGCGGGTGGGGACAACCGGCTTTACAAAGCCGCCCCCTCGCCGGACACTTGCGATTGTTCAGGCCGCAAGGAATCCGAGTCGAGAGGGCGGTGGTGGCGTATGGCCCAGAAGGCCTACAGCCTGTCGCACACGAAGTGGATGTGCAAGCACCACGTCGTGTTCACGCCGAAGTATAGGCGCAAAGTCATCTACAACCAAATAAGGTCCGACCTTGGGGAGATCTTCAGGAAGCTCTGCCAGTACAAGGGGATAGAGATCATCGAGGGACACCTGATGCCCGACCACGTCCACATGCTGCTGGCGATACTGCCGAAGTACAGCGTGTCCAGCGTGATGGGCTACCTGAAGGGGAAGAGCTCGCTGATGGTATTCGACAGGCACGCGAACATGAAGTACAAGTTCGGCAACAGGAAGTTCTGGGCCGAGGGCTACTACGTTTCCACCGTCGGCCTGAACGAGGCCACGATCGCGAAGTACATCCGGGAGCAGGAGAAGGCCGACATCGCGCTCGACCGGCTGAGCGTCAAGGAGTACGAGGACCCCTTCGATAGGGGGCCGGGGCGCAAATAGCGCCGGTTTGACCGGCCCGTCACGGGTCAACCTGCAGTGCGGCCCGAACCCCGTGAGGGCCGGCGCCTTTAGACGCGTGCCGGAAATCCAAGGGTTATGCCCTAAGAGCAAACCACCCCTTTTAGGGGTGGTTTTGATTTCTGCGTTCTCGTTGGGTCTTGAGGGGCGCCAAAAATAGACTTGCTTGATGCCGCCCCTGTTATCGGGGCGGCCTCTTTTTGTCGAAAACCGCCACAAAGGGGACAGGCGCCTTTGTGGCGGTGGGGCGAGCTCGATATTGCCGCGCTCGTTGAGGGACAGTTCAATAAATGTCCCTACAGGATTTCATCCGGGTTGGCGGGTTTGGTTGTTTTGGGGATGCCGAGTTTGGATGACGCGAAATCGTCAACATTGTCCTTAATTCCGTCTTTGGTGTAGACAGTGACCATATAGGTGCTGTGTCCGAATTCGCCCTTGTCGCGTGTTGCCCAGGCATCCCAGTAGGCGGTCCCGTTTCGCCCTTTGATTTTTCCGACACGGCGGAGTTCTGTTCGCTTTAATTTCTGGTTGCTATAGATGGTTCGACCGGCCTCCTCGGTGAGCCCGCACTGTCCAAGCATCTTGTCGAGGACTTGGTTCATGTGGCGCTCATCGGTGTTTGGTGCGTAGTCGTAGGCGAGGGTGATGGAGTCGAGTGGCTGGTCGTTGATTAGATAGTTTAGCGCCTGAGGTCCAAGGCAGAAATAGGGGGAGCATCCGTCGATCTGACCGAGCAGTGGCAACTTTGACTGCCAAATTCCGGTGGGAATTCCATCTTCGTAAAACACGCCGCGACAGATAAAGGAGAGCGAGGTGGCACGCGAGCCGGCGTCGACCATTCCGCATAAATCGAAGGGCGAGGTGATACCAAGGGAAAAGGGCGTGATGACGATAAGGAAGAGCATCACGATGGGTATGGCGAGAATGGCGATGACGTTGCGACCGGTGGAATGAGGCGGCTTCATATGCGCTCCTCGAGACTAAGAGCAGGCAAGCTCGATGACAAATGAATAATCTCAGCTAACAATTCAATTTTAATCTCATAACGTGTGACAGCTGGCCGTCGAAACCGAGAACCACCACAAAGGTGCCTGTCCCCTTTGTGGTGGTGAGGAGCGCGCGGCTTCTTTTGGTAATATTGCTGGCTGGCGGTATCATTAGCGCACGTCGCAGGTTTGTATTGTGAGGTGTTTTGCCGTGAGCCGTTCAACCCGTATTGGATTGATTGTCTTGGCGCTTGCGATCGCCGTGGTTGGCGCGGGCGTTGTCGGCATGGCATTGCTACCTGCTGCGGTGACGGAACCGGTGGTTAAGCCTGTGATTCAATCTATCGAACTTCTGACCGGCGACGACAAGCCCGAGACCATTACTGTTGATTTTGATGAGCAACCGGCTGCGCTGGGAATTAGCAATTATCCGCGCATTCAGCTTGGGGCCATGCGCTATACCACGGATACAAGCCTGATCGATAGGGCGTCCGAGCTACTCAAGGGTAAAACCTTCAAGCGTTGGTATGGATATGCGTCCTATCGAGCAAAGGCGAACGACATGGTTGGCGGATACCGCTCGTCCATCGAGTTGGACACCACGAATGGCGCCAAGTTATGTGATGTTTCGTACGATCCGGGCTACGAGGGCAATGAGGGTCCGAGCATCTACATCATGGACGGCGATGTCGCCTATGTCATGGAGGGCGACCAGACCGAGCTCAACGATTTTATGGGCAAGTGTATCCAAGATGCCTATAAACAGACCTGCTTACCCGACCCGCAGACTGCACGCGATAGTGGATCTGCCCGTACATGGCTGTTCGAGGATGAGATGCCCTGGAACGCCGAATCGGGAAGCACGGGTTCGGCGAAAGAGTAGAGAGCGCGACCACCACAAAGGTGTCTGTTCCCTTCGTGGATGGTGATTGCATGCGGGGTACCATGGGAATATTTCATGATTCAACTTTGATGGCGGGAGAGCAATGGCTGGACAACTGACAAAGCGCGCGTTGGAAGATTCTCTTAAGCGACTACTGCTTCAAAAGCCACTGACTAAGATCACCATCGCGGACCTCACTGAGGACTGCGGGGTCAGCCGCATGACGTTCTACTATCACTTTCAGGACATCTACGACCTGGTTGAATGGGCATGTGAGGAAGACGCCGGCCGCGCGCTCGCCAACAACAAGACGGCCGATACCTGGCAGGTGGGCCTGGAAAACATCATGCTCGCGGTGCGCGACAACAAGCCCTTTATCATGAACGTCTATCACTGTGTGAGCGCCGAGCGCATCCAGCGTTTTCTGCAGCCCGTGACATTCGACCTGATCGAAGGCGTGGTCGAAGAGCACGCCGCGGGCAAGAACATCTCACAAGGCGACAAGGACTTTCTGTCCCGCTTTTTCGCACATGCATTTATAGGTGTAATGCTCGACTGGATTGCCGCAGGCATGGCCGAGGACCCGAGCACAGTAGCCGAGCGCGTTTCCAAAATATGCGAAGGCCAGATTGACGCAGCGCTGGCGAGATTTTGACTATTTCACGTTGGAGCGCAAAGCGACCAAGTGCGTCATGCCGGGCCGGGTTTCGGTTTGGGAAGTTAGCGAAGCCCACTTCCCAAACCGAAACCCGGCCCGGCATGACCTTGGGAGACCAAAGCCAAGCAGATTTGTACAATCCGCCCCCGTTGATTAAAAATCGTACAAGGTGACGATCTTGTATCGGCTAGGCTGCGTTGATCAGGGCAAAAGCTTGTTAACGAACTTCGTTAGCAAGGAGGAACCATGTACTATTCAAGTGGAAACTACGAAGCCTTTGCTCGTCCCAAGAAGCCTGCGGGCATCGACCACAAGAGCGCCTACATCATCGGCACCGGCCTGGGCGCGCTTACCGCAGCCTGCTATCTGGTGCGCGATGCGCAAATGCCCGGAAGCCACATCCATATCCTCGAAAAGGACCCCGTTGCGGGCGGCGCCTGCGATGGTGCCGACATCCCCGGCGTGGGCTATGTCATGCGCGGCGGCCGCGAGATGGACAACCACTTTGAGGTCATGTGGGATCTTTTCCGCTCCATTCCCTCGATTGAAGATCCGGACATCTCCGTGCTCGACGAGTACTACTGGCTCAATAAGGAGGATCCCAACTACTCGCTGTGCCGCTCGACTAAGAACCGTGGCCAAGACGGCGGCACCGATGGCAAGTTCGGCCTGTCGGACAAGGCAGCGACCGAGATCATGGATCTGTTCTTTACGCCCGACGAGGAGCTGGCGAACCGTCCCATCACCGATTTCTTTGACGACGAGGTGCTCAACTCGAATTTCTGGATGTACTGGCGCACCATGTTCGCCTTTGAGAACTGGCACTCGGCGCTCGAGATGAAGCTCTATATCCGCCGCTACATCCACCACATCGCGGGTCTGCCCGACTTTAGCGCCCTGCGCTTCACCCGCTACAACCAGTACGAGTCGATGATTCTGCCCATGCAGCGCTATCTCGAGGCGCACGGCGTGCAGTTCCACTTTGACACCAAGGTCGAAAACGTGGTGTTTGAGGTGGGCGGCGGCGAGGGTCCGCGCCGCGCCGTCACTGGCACCGGCCAGGACACGATTCAGCGCATCCAGCAGGCCGCCTTTGCGCGCAACCCCTACAGTACGAGCACCAAGAAGGTCGCGCGTCGCATCACCGTGACGCATGCAGGCGAGATTTCGAACATCGACCTCACTGAGGATGACCTGGTCTTTATCACCAACGGCGGCTGTGTGGAAAACTCGACGATCGGCGCGCAGGATAAGCCCGCCGCATGGGATCCGACGATTCGCCCCGGTGGCGGTTGGGACATGTGGCGTCGTATCGCAGCGCAAGATCCGAGCTTTGGTCATCCCGATAAGTTCTGCGGTGACCCCGAGAAGAGCAACTGGATGAGCGCCACGGTCACCACGCTCGACGGCGAGATTGTGCCCTATATCCAAAAGATCTGCCATCGCGATCCCTTTACCGGGCACGTCGTGACCGGTGGCATTGTGACCTGCGAGGATTCGGGCTGGCTTATGAGCTGGACGATCAACCGCCAACAGCAGTTCCGCGATCAGCCCAAAGACCAGCTTTGCGTGTGGGTGTATGGCCTGTTTACCGACAAGCCCGGCAACTACGTCAAGAAGGCCATGCGCGACTGCACCGGCGAGGAGATTTGCCAGGAATGGCTGTATCACCTGGGCGTTCCCGAGGATAAGATTGTTGAGCTGGCGGCAAATCACGCCAACACCGTGCCCGTCATGATGCCCTACATCACCGCCTTCTTTATGCCGCGTGAAGCAGGCGACCGCCCCGACGTGGTGCCCGATGGCGCCGTGAACTTCGCGTTCCTGGGCCAGTTTGCCGAGACGCCGCGTGACACGATCTTTACGACTGAGTACTCCATGCGCACCGGCATGGAAGCCGTCTACACGCTCTGCGATGTCGACCGCGGCGTACCCGAGGTCTGGGGTTCGGTCTTTGACGTGCGTGACCTCCTTATGAGCAGCGTTAAACTACGCGACGGTGAGCCCATCACCAGCATGAAGCTGCCCATGGTCGAGCGAATTGCACTCAAAGAAGTGCTCAAGAAGGTCGAGGGCACCGACATCGCCAAGCTCCTCAAAGAGTACGGCGCAATCTAGCGCACAAGAACCACCACATTGGGGAACCTTTGTGGTGGTTTCTGTTTGTCTCGATCTGTAACATCTTGGCCGCTAAAAGTGGGCCTGGTGTTACAGATTTAGATTTTCGATTCGGGTGTCTTCTGTTTGTCTCAATCTGTAACAGGTAGAGCTCTATTTGCCGAGTAGATGTTACAGATTGAGACAAACGGGTGCCGCTGGTCATTTCGTCTCAATCTGCAACATCTAGAGCCAGAAACAGCCGCTAGATGTTACAGATTGAGATAGTAAGGGGACGAGGCCGTAGCGGGTGAGCGTGCCTGCTCCCTATCTCTCAATCACTCAGAAAATCTTATATATAGAGACTTAGATTTGTGTATAAGATCGTACAAACCTGGCAACAATACTTCTCGAACAACGTGAAGCCGCCCCGTAGGGCGGCCGCCCCAAGAGAGGTGATTCCATGAGAATCGATAAGCTAGCAATGACGTCGCGCGAGGCGTTACAGACCGCCATGAGCACGGCTGCCGACGCACAGGCCGGCGCGGTGGAGCCGATTCACCTGTTGTCTGCCCTGCTCGGTGCCGGCGAGCGCAATATCTCCGTGATCATCGAGCGCATCGGTGCCGACCCGGCCCAGCTTGCGCACTCCACCCAGGACGCCATCGACCGCGCGCCCAAGGTTTCGGGCGAAGGCCAGCAGATGGGTCTTTCCAACGAGCTCGTCCGCGTGATCGAAAAGGCCGAGAAGAAGGCCACCAAGATGGGCGACAGCTTTGTGGTGACCGAGCATCTGCTGATGGCGCTTGCCGAGGACAAGGGCGAGGCGGGCCGCGTGCTGCGCGACGCCGGCGTTACCAAGGAGCGCATCGAGCAGGTCTACGAGGAGCTGCGCGGCGATGACCGCGTGACATCTGCTGAGGACAAGACCCAGTTTGAAGCGCTGGAGCAGTACGGCCGCAACATCTGCGACCTCGCCCGTGCCGGCAAGCTCGACCCGGTCATCGGTCGTACCGACGAGATTCGCCGTACCATCCAGGTTCTGTCCCGCCGCACCAAGAACAACCCCGTGCTCATCGGCGAGCCGGGCGTCGGCAAGACGGCCATCGTCGAGGGCATCGCCCAGCGTATCGTGGCCGGCGACGTGCCGAGCACCCTGCGCGACCGCGACCTCATCGAGCTCGACATGAGCGCGCTGGTCGCCGGCGCCAAGTACCGCGGCGAGTTCGAGGACCGCTTGAAGGCCGTGCTCAAGGAGGTGCAGAAGTCCGAGGGCAAGGTCATCCTATTCATCGATGAGCTCCACACCATCGTGGGCGCGGGTGCCACCGAGGGCTCCATGGACGCTGGCAACATTCTGAAGCCGGCGCTTGCCCGTGGCGACTTGCACGCGATCGGCGCGACTACGCTTGACGAATACCGCAAGTACATCGAGAAGGACGCGGCGCTCGCCCGTCGTTTCCAGACCGTAATGGTGAGCGAGCCTACCGTCGAGGACACCATTTCGATTCTGCGTGGTCTGAAGGAGAAGTACGAGATTTTCCACGGCGTGCACATCACCGATAGCGCGCTCGTGGCCGCCGCCGACCTCTCCGATCGCTACATCGCTGACCGCTTCCTGCCCGACAAGGCCATCGACCTGGTCGATGAGGCCGCAAGCCGCCTGCGCATGGAGCTCGACAGCATGCCGGTCGAGATTGACGCCACCACGCGTCAGCTCACCCAGCTGCAGATCGAGGAGCAGGCGCTCATGAAGGAGACCGACGACGCCTCCAAGGAGCGTCTGGAAGCCCTGCGCCAGGAGATTGCCGAGATCCAGGAAAAGCTCAACGTGCAAAAGGCCGGCTGGCTCAACCAAAAGAACGCCATCGACCACGTGCAGGAGCTCAAAGGCCAGCTCGATGAGGCCAGGAGCGAGGAGGAACGCGCGACGCGCAACGGCGATCTGGGCCGTGCGTCCGAGCTACGCTACTCCGTGATTCCGGGTCTGCAGCAGCAGATTCAGGATTCCGAGGCCGCGCTCGAGGCGCAAAAGCAGCAGGACGGCGAGGGCCTCAACGAGCAGGTGACCTCCGATGAGATCGCCGAGGTCGTGAGCGCCTGGACCGGCGTGCCCGTGTCCAAGATGATGCAGGGCGAGCTCGACAAGCTCAAGGGCTTGGAGGGTGAGCTGCATAAGCGCGTCATCGGCCAGGACGAGGCCGTCTCCGCCGTCGCCGCAGCTGTGCGCCGCAGCCGCGCGGGCCTCTCCGATCCGGACAAGCCCATCGGCAGCTTCTTCTTCCTGGGCCCCACCGGCGTGGGCAAGACCGAGCTCGCCAAGGCGCTGGCCGAGTGCCTGTTCGATGACGAGCGCGCGCTCGTGCGCATCGACATGTCCGAGTATATGGAGAAGTTCAGCGTCCAGCGTCTGATCGGTGCGCCCCCGGGATACGTGGGTTACGACGAGGGCGGCCAGCTCACCGAGGCCGTGCGCCGTCGTCCATACTCCGTGATCTTGCTCGACGAGATGGAGAAGGCCCATCCGGATGTCTTTAACGTGCTGTTGCAGGTGCTCGACGACGGCCGTCTGACCGATGGTCAGGGTCGCCAGGTGTCCTTCAAGAACACGATTATCATCATGACGTCTAACGTGGGCTCCAAGGCCATCGCCGATCTGTCCGGCAAGGACGAGGAGGAGATGCGCCATCAGGTCGACGCCGCCATGGCTCAGACCTTCCGCCCCGAGTTCCTCAACCGTATCGACGATATCGTGGTGTTCCATCCGCTCGGCATGGCGCAGATCGAGAAGATTGTCGACATCCAGCTTGCCGATGTCCGCGCACGTCTGGCCAAGGAGCGCATGACGCTTGCCATCACCCCGGCGGCCAAGCAGATGCTCGCCGTGGGCGGCCTGGACCCCGTGTTCGGTGCCCGTCCGCTCAAGCGCCTGGTCCAGCGCGAGGTCGTGGACGCCATCGCCGCCGCCATCATCGACGGCACGGTGCGCGAGGGCGATCAGGTGACGGTCGATGTCGACAAGGACGGCGGCTTTACCGTCGTGTGCGACAACACGCCGACGGCCACCTACGAGGTCCCCGACGCCGAGTAGATTTTCGGGACATGCCTTAAAATCTACCAGCCGTCTCTAAACGCCAAGGGCGGCGGATCCAATGGGTCCGCCGCCCTTTTTCGTGCGACAATCGATGATGTTGAGCATGAGTACATGGCGAGGAGATATGCAGATGATAGACAAGAATAAGACAAGCGCGCCGGCGACCGATGCCGCACCCGCCACACCCAAGCCTGCGCCTAAGCCGGCACCCAAGCCGCGCGACCCCTACATCCGTGCCGAGAACGAGGACGACGACGGCTACGATCCCTACAGCGATCGCCGCCCCGAGCGCGAGCCGATGTTCGAGGCCGACCCCTGGCGTTAAGTAGCTAATTTGGGCGTCGTGGGCTGCTAGTCTTGGACCTTGATGCTCGGCAACAGTAAAACTTGATTCTCCATTAATCAAGTTGCACGTAATCTTGCTCTTTTACTAATCAAGAATCAGTATAATTTTGATTAGCTAGAGAGCAAGATTGGAGAATCATGGCATTCAACGACTTGATCGCCCAGAAAATAAAGGACTTTGAACAGCAGGGGGTTCCACAGGTCTTTGAGCGAGACCTTGATCTGGGAAACCCACAGGAGCCAAAGCGCGACAACATCGTAAATGTGGTTGTGGGGGCCCGCCGTTGTGGAAAGACGTATCGCCTGTATCAGGAGATGCTGCGGCTTCGGGGCCGGGGCGTCGAGCTTGACCGGATGCTTTACTTTAATTTTGAGGACGAGCGCTTGCGCCCGTATGAGCCATCGCTGCTGGCGGACGTGCTCGACACGTTCTATGCGCTGCATCCTGCTGCTCGAACCGAGGGCGCTTACATTTTCTTTGATGAGATCCAGGAAATTCCCGAATGGGGTGCGTTTTTGCGGCGTGTAGTCGATACGGAGAAAGCGACCGTCTATGTGACGGGATCTTCTTCTAAGATGCTGTCCTCAGAACTTAAGAGCGAATTCAGGGGTCGTTCTCTTATACGAGAGCTTTTTCCGTTGAGCTTTTCGGAATACGTTCGATATAAGACGGGGAGCGTTTTCGAGCCAGATGCGACCTTTTCCCCAAGTGATGCAGCGCTGCTTCGACATCATCTGATCGGATATCTTGAACGAGGGGGATTCATCGCGACGCTTGAGCAGACGCCCGCAGACGCGATTCAGCTGCTACAGGAATATGCTTCGCGAACGGTCGCTATGGACGTCGTTGAGCGTTACGACGTCAAGAACCCTCGCCTGGCATCGCTGTTCCTAACGCGGTGTATGGCATCTTCGGGACGAGAGCTGTCGGTGAACAAAGTGTACAACGAGTTCAAGAGCAGGCAGATACCCGTCAGTCGTAATTCGCTCAGCGACTTACTTGAGTATTATGAGGATGCCTACCTGCTGTTCTCCGTGCCGGAGTTCACGCGTTCACTGGCAAATAACATGCGGTCTGCGTCTAAGGTCTACGCTGTCGATCCCGCGATGTTTGGAGCATTCTCTCCCGCATCGGCATTGGACCAGGGCCAGAGGCTCGAGACCGCAGTGTTCAACGCGCTAAGAAGAAGGACTCCCGCGGTGAGGATCGGATCGGTCTGCCGCCTGCTGATCAAAGAGAAGAGCAAAAGCCATGAGGTGGACTTTGTGGCTGGGGACGCACTTCTCATGCGGGCTTATAGCCTGATCCAGGTTAGTGTGGAGATGGCAAGCGAGAAAACGCGCGAGCGCGAAATTGCCGCGCTTGATGCCTCGATGGCCCAATTCGATCTTGGTGAGTCGACAATCGTTACCATGGATGAGCAGGCCGATATTCCATGCGAGCACGGTGTGGTACACGTTGTTCCCGCATGGAAGTGGCTCCTTGCCTAATCATCTACGGATCTGTGGGGCCAGGACCTCCTGGCCCCTTCATCACGGTTGGGGAGCACCATGATGCGCCCGGCTAGTCCTGGGCCTTGATGCTCGGCAGCAGAATCTGGGCGAGGTAGTCGCACTCGAGCTTGGTGGCAGCGTCGGCATTGCCGTCTTTGCCGACCAGCACGTTCTTAATCTGGCTGTAGGTGTAGCGGTTGCCGGTCGTGAGCTCGACAAGCTCAATGGCCGTGTCCATGGGGTAGGTCGACACGGGATTCTGCGTCCGCCCGTTGATGGTCTGGGGCACCACATACGGATAGACGGGGCCGCTGGCGTAGACCGTGTAGCCGTTACCAAGGTTTGCCGTGCCCAAAACCGTATCGCCCTCATCGGGCGTAAAGCTCTCGCCGTCGCGCACCGCGACGAGCGTCACGATCGGCGTATCGCTGTCGCCGGCAAGATAGATGCATAGCGTGCTGCCATTCTGCCAAGTCTCGACCTTGCCGTACCACTCAACGGGAATATCGAACTGATACAGGTTCGTTGCCTTATGCCGAGCATCGGCGTCGCGGGCTGCCTGCGCCTCGCTTGCGCTCACGGCGTTGGCGGCGGCATCACGGCGAGCGGTTGCCGCCTGCTGAAGTATCTTGGCGGCCGCGGCAGAGCTACAACCGCCCTCCTCGGCATATTTGGCGGCGGCATCGATCTGGTCGTCGGTTACCGTGTCGGCCGAAGGCACCTTGAGCTTAAAGGTAGCCTGGGCACTTAAATCCTGTCCATCGCTCTTAACGGTGACCTGCGTCTTGGTGGTCGGGACGGTATAGATGGTGCCGTCGGCCGCGATGGGGGAGGCAGCGATGGAGAGCGTGTAATCGCCGGGCAGCAGTTTGATGCCGCGGCCGTGCTCGTCAACATAGAGCGTTTCGCTCACGGAGGAGCCGTCAGAATCCTGCCCATTCACCTGTACGGGAATCTTGGAGCCAGTGGAACAGTCGAGGCCCGCGGCATGCACGCCAATCTGCACTGACATCATTGTGTGGGCATTGGCGGCGACAGCGGCAACCTGCTCTTGCTGATATCCGTTCCAGGCAGCATAGCCTGCACCGCCGGCGACGAGCGCGACGGCCACAACGCCGGCAACCATTAGGTTGCGGCGCTTGGGCGACATCTTGCGATGACGAACCTCAGCTTCGCGTGCCGAGGGAACGGACGGCAGGGGAATATCGCCCATGGCGATGGTCTCGTCCACGGCTGGTGCGGAACCTAGGCCAGGAAGCTCACGGGTCAGCGAATCCTCGGCCGGCAAGCTGTTGAGCAAGACGGTTTCCTCGCCCGTGTCGGATTCGGGCTGGTTGCCGGCCTCGCTTTCGGTGTCTTCGTGATCTGCCTCATCTTCGGCAGGCTCAACATCGTCTGCATCCTGATCATCGGACTGCGCCTCGGCTTCCGGCTCATCCTGCACGTCAACGCCCGAAACGTCAAACGCAATCTCGCCAAGCGAAACTCGGTCTAGGCTCTCCAGGGCCTCGGCACATGCCTCTGCATCTTGGGCCGAGTCCTCTTGGCCCCTCGTCTCATCTTTCATATATCCCCCAAGCTCAATATCGGGACAACAATGTACCCAAAAACAGGGTCATATAGAGCTGCCAGGCAATTGGAAATCTGATTTTATCTGTGCGAGAGGTTTTGAATATGTGCGTGGATGCGCGCAACAACAAAAAGCCCCCGGAAAGCGGACGAATCGCTTTCCGGGGGCATGCAATACGTTGCATTGCGCGGAGTCGGCCAGGCGACTTCACATTCAAGCGGCGTTTGCGTCAGGCGCGCTACTCGGCGTGCGCGTAATCGACCTTGGCGCGGCGGGCGGTAGCCTTCTCCCAGTCGCTGGTGCCCTCAAAGACATCCTGCTTGTAGGGATTGCGGCCGAGCTTCTTGGCGCGGTAGGCGATGTAGATAATCGCGGCGATGTTGGCGATCAGCGCGACGACCGAGACCGCGGTGGCGGCGCCTGCGTCGAGCGTGGAGTGGGTCACAAAGATGGACTCCTCCTGGAAGTAGGGGAACACCTGGGCAAACATGCACCAAATAGCCAGCGTAAAGGCGCGGTTCTGAATCCAGCCACCCTTGTTCCAGATAAAGGCGGCGACGGTGGGCGCCAGCAGCAGCGCAAAGCCGCAGAACCAGGAGTGGGTGGGCAGGCAGTTGTAGGTGTAGCAGAAGTTCCAGATATCGTAGGCGATGATGTAGACCCAGGTCATGTCGGGCCACAGCATGTCGGTCTGGTCCTCGGAGGCGTAGACGCTCCACCAGCCGGTCATGCAGAAGATGTTGATGATGCCGGCGATGCCGTTGAACACGTTGTTCCAGCCGGCAAGCTGCGTGGCACCTTCGGAGGTGACCCAGGTGGACTCGCCCAGGACAAAGAAGTGATAGGCGCTCTCAAAGTCGGACACGACGGCGATCATGATGTTGATGGCGACAATCACAAACGGCCATGCGCGGAACCAGTGCGCCTTGCCGATCTTGCCCCACTGGTACTTAATGGCAATGAAGCCCCAGCAGCCGGCGAGCGCTGCGTACACCTTGGCGTAGTGGAACCAGCTGTTCTGGTACACATGAGTGGGGTTGGTGAGCGCCCACTCGGCACCCTGCGAAACGCCGATGGCGATGGCGACGCAGTAGATGGTCATGGCCAGCGGAGCCACGCCAAAGATGATGGCCGCGCCGAGCTTGGTGCGGCGGCCGACCTCGTTGAGCACGATGAGGCCAATAAAGACCATGGCCCAGCCGGCCCAGTGGATAAGGGTATTGCTACCCCAAACATCGAACAGCATGCTGCTCTCCTTTCACACGCCCGCGGCCCCTCTTCTGATCGCGGGCAGTTTGGCCAAATGTCGTCAGTTCTGGGGCTTGCGCTCCGGATACTTGGCGGTATAGCCCTCGATATGGAGTGTCGAGGCGATGATTTCCTTGACCGTCTCGTCGGGCACATCGGGGTGCGTGCGGATATACATCAACAACCCCATAATGAGGGTGTAGAACGTCTCGTAGACATGGTCAATGCGGAGCTCATGATGGGCGACAAAATCCACCACGGTGGTGTCGCAGATGTATTGCGCCACGCGCTGGACCACGTTGTGCAGAAAGCCGCCGTAGAGCGCGCCGCTGCTGGAGGTCAGGGTGCTCGGCAACTCGTGGCCGCTCACGACCAGGCGTTTAAAGAGCGGAGCGACGGTGTCGAGTGCGCCTTCGATGTCGCCAACCGTGCGGCTGGCGTTCCACTGTTCGAGCTCGGCGATAAAGCCGTCGATTGCCTCGTCCATAACGGCGGTGACGGCGGCGTCCATATCGGCAAAGTAGTGGTAGAACAGTGAGCGCGTGCAGCCAGCCCGCTTGGTCACGGCCGATACCGAAAGATGGGACACGCCCAGCTCAGCGCTCACGGCGCTCACGGCGGCGAGAATCTCGCGTCGGCGCTCGTCACCCGTCAGGCGCTTTGCCGTGCTGTCGGACGCGAGGACGGCATCAGCGACAGAGATGTTTGCCGTGTTATCGCTCATACGTTTGCCGCCTTTCATCCGTTTGGGCCCGACCGTTCGCCTAACAGTCTTGAATATTGTTGACGGTTCGTCAATACTGTTTTTGACACAATGTCAACAATAGCGGGTGAACGGCATGGGGGGCATGTCGAGCCCGTACAAAGAGGGGCGCCGCGGTCTCGCCGGGCTGTGGCAAGAGAAGGGACGACTATGATTCTCAACGGACCGGGGATTAGCTATACCGAGCCCGATATCGGAGCGGAGTTTGTGCCGCCGCTGCCGGAGCATCCGCGCGAGGCTATCGTCAAACTGTGCGAGCACTGCACCAACCGCCTGTTGCACCGCGACGAGCTGCTGGGCTACGAGTACTGGTCGTTTGCCGAGGCCGCAACCGACGAGCAGGCCGAAGTGCTCTGCAAGATGAAGATGCGCCGCCCCTACACGCTGCCCGAGATGGTCAAGATCACCGGTATGCCCGAGGCCCAGATCGAAAAAATGCTCGACGACATGAGCTACACGGGTCTGCTCGAGTACAGCTGGGAAAATCCCGAGCGCGTCAAGCAGTGGGTGCTGCCCATGCTGGTGCCGGGTTCTGCCGAGTTCCTCAACATGCGCATGGGCCAGCTCGAGGAGCATCCGGTCTATGCCAAGTTCTTTGAGCAGGCGTCCAAGGGTCCGCTGTCCCGTGCTACGCCGATGGTGCCGCCCGGAGGCGCCGGCATCGGCATGCACGTGATTCCGGTCGAGAAGGCCATCGACGCCTCGAGCACCTCGGTGCCGATTGAGCACATCGAGCACTGGCTTGACAAATACGACGGCAAGTATGCCGCCAGCACCTGCAGCTGCCGCGCGAGCCGTCGCGTGATGGGCGAGGGCTGCGCCGACGATCCACGCGACTGGTGCATTGCCGTGGGCGATATGGCCGACTATGTGGTCGAGACCGACCGCGGCCACTATGTGACGCGCGAGGAGGTCTACGACATCCTGCGCCAGGCCGAGGACAACGGCTTTGTGCACCAGATTACCAATATCGACGGCGAGAACAAGATCTTCGCTATCTGCAACTGCAACGTCAACGTGTGCTACGCCCTGCGCACCTCGCAGCTGTTCAACACGCCCAACCTGTCGCGCTCTGCCTATGTCGCCAAGGTCGAGAAAGACAAGTGCGTGGCCTGCGGTCGCTGCGTTGAGGTATGCCCGGCCGGGGCCGCCAAGCTCGGCCAGAAGCTCTGCAGCAAAAAGGCTGGCGGACAGGTGCCCGAGTATCCGCGCCAGGAGCTGCCCGATGCCACCAAGTGGGACCACACCAAGTGGTCGCCCAACTACCGCAACGTCAACCGCATCGAGACGCATGAGTCCGGCACGGCGCCCTGCAAGACGGCCTGCCCCGCGCATGTCGCTGTTCAGGGCTATCTGAAGCTTGCGGCGCAGGGTCGCTATGACGAGGCGCTGGCGCTCATCAAGCGCGAGAACCCGCTGCCCGCAATCTGCGGCCGCGTGTGCAACCGCCGCTGCGAGGACGCCTGCACCCGTGGCCGCGTGGATGCCGCCGTGGCGATCGACGAGGTCAAGAAGTTTATCGCCCAGCGCGACTTGGATGCCGCGACCCGTTATGTCCCGCCCGTGGTGACGCCGACGCGCGCCGGCGGCTTCGATCAGAAGATCGCCATCATCGGTGCCGGTCCGGCCGGTCTGTCCTGCGCCTTCTATCTGGCCGAGAAGGGCTACAAGCCCGTCGTGTTCGAGAAGAACGAGCGCCCGGGTGGCATGCTCACCTACGGTATTCCCAGCTTTAAGCTGGAGAAGGACGTTATCGAGGCCGAGGTCGAGGTTATTCGCCTGATGGGTGCCGAGTTCCGCTATGGCGTGGAGGTCGGTCGCGATGTGACGCTCGACGAGCTGCGCGAGCAAGGCTTTAAGGCCTTTTATGTGGCCATCGGCTGCCAGGGCGGCCGCCTAGCCGGTATTCCGGGCGAGGACGCCGAGGATGTGACGGTGGCCGTCGACTTTTTGCGCGAGGTCAACAGTGGCAAGATCGACGCACTGCTCGGTCGCACCATCGTGGTGGGCGGCGGTAACGTGGCCATCGATGTCGCGCGCAACGCCTGCCGTCTGGGATCCGAGCATGTTGAGATGTTCTGCCTGGAGAGCGAGGCTCAGATGCCCGCCAGCGAGGAGGAGCGTCGCGAAGCCGTCGAGGATGGTGCTCACATCAGCTGCGGCTGGGGTCCCAAGGAGGTTCACCTGGACGATGCGGGTCGTGTGTGCGGCATCACCTTCAAGCGCTGCACGCGCGTCTTTGACGACGAGGGCCGGTTTGCGCCCGAGTACGACGAGAACGACCTGCGCCGCGTCGATGCCGACCGCGTCGTCATGTCGATTGGCCAGTCCATTGTGTGGGGCGACCTGCTGGCTGGCTCCAAGGTGGAGCTTGGCCGCGGCCAGGGTGCTCTTGCCGATCCGCAGACGTACCAGACCGCTGAGCCCGACATCTTTGTGGGCGGCGACGTCTACACCGGCCCCAGCTTTGCCATCGACGCCATCGCTGCCGGTCACGAGGCCGCTGTGTCCATCCATCGCTTTGTGCAGCCGGGCTCCACGCTCACCATCGGCCGCAACCAGCGCCGCTACACCGCGCTCGACCGCGACGATGTTGTGATTGAGAGCTATGACAACGCGAGCCGCGAGGTGGCACGTGTCGACCGCGAGCGCGAGAAGGCTGCGCCCTTTAGCGAGTACGTCGAGACCTTTACCGAGGAGCAGGTGCGCGCCGAGACCGCTCGCTGCCTGGGCTGCGGTGCCTCGATCGTCGACCCCAATAAGTGCATCGGCTGTGGTCTGTGCACCACCAAGTGCGCGTTCGATGCCATCCATCTGGATCGCGACCGCCCCGAGTGCTCCACGATGGTCAAGTACGAGCAAAAGCTCCCCAGCCTCGGCAAGTACGCTTTGAAACGCGCGATCAAGATTAAATTTGGGAAGAAGTAAAAGAAACTAACAAGTCAGTGAGCGGCGCGGAGCGTCGCTCACTGACGTTTAGTTGACATCGCATCAACCGTTGTTGAAAGGTTTCTACCTTGCACGAATTGGGAATCGTTTATCATATCATTCGCGATGTCGAGAATGTGGCGCGCGCCAATGGTGTGAGTCGCGTTTCGAGCGTGACGCTGCTCCTGGGCGAGGTCTCGGGCGTCGTTCCCGATCTGCTGCTTGACGCTTGGCGTTGGGCGGCAGATAAAAAGCCCATCGCGCAGGGCGCGGAGCTTATCGTGGAGCCCGTCGAGGCCGTGACGCATTGCGACGCGTGCGGCTGCGACTACGCGACGGTCGAGCACGGCAAGACCTGCCCCCATTGCGGTAGCGGCGAGACCTATCTGCTGCAGGGCCAGGAGGTCATGATCAAGCAGATCGAGACCCCCGACGAGGACCCGACAGACGCTGCCCCCGATGGCCTCTCCGATGCCCCCGATGCCGTCGACGCCGCCAACCCCCTCCACATCGCCTAATTTAGTCGTTGGGGACGTTCTTAAACGACTAGTCATTAAAGAACGTCCCCAACGACTACTTTGCTAGAGCATATTTCTTACCATTAGTCAAGCACCATCTGTTTAAACGAAATGGCCTCAACCCGAGCACATTTGTGTCTGTTTAAAACCGGCAATAATGAACAGCGTGCTCAATTCGGTCATGTAAATTGATCAGCTATCAATCCTCAGCAGCAAATCAGTCAAAATACTGGAATGTAATCAGCTTGTAACAAAACAAGACGTTTAAACAAATAATGCTAGCTTTTGCAGTTTTTCATATAATTCTGCAGTATTTGCAGCTATACTCTTTTTTGTCGTGTAGGAATTACGTAGACAAAAAGGAGGTTATGTGATGGTAAGTATTGTTCTTGCTAGCCATGGTGACTTGGCGGCTGGAATCAAGCAGACGGGCTCGATGGTCTTTGGCGATCAGCCGTCTGTAGCCGTGGTCTCGCTCGAGCCGAGCATGGGCCCCGACGACTTCCGCGCCAAGGTCGAGGAGGCAATCGCTTCCTTCGAGGACCAGGAGCAGGTGCTCTTCCTCGTTGATCTGTGGGGCGGCACGCCGTTCAACCAGATCAGCGGGCTCATCGAGGGCCACGATTCCTGGGCTATCGTCACCGGTGTCAACCTGCCTATGCTCATCGAGGCATATTCGCAGCGCTTTGACGCAAAGAACACTGCACATGCGATCGCAAAACATCTCGTGACTGAGGCTAAGGCCGGCGTGCGCGTCAAGCCCGAGTCTCTGGAGCCCGAGGAGAAGAAGCCGGCTGCGGCCGCTGCTGCTCCTGCAGGCGCCATCCCTCCGGGAACGGTCATCGGCGACGGGCACATCAAGATCGCCCACGTCCGTATCGACACCCGTCTGCTTCATGGTCAGGTGGCCACCACGTGGACCAAGCAGATCAACCCCAACCGCATCATCGTGGTTTCCGACGGCGTTGCCCACGACGAGCTCCGAAAGACCATGATCGAGCAGGCTGCCCCTCCGGGAGTCCATGCCAACGTCGTGCCCATTAAGAAGATGGCCGAGGTCGTCAAGGACACGCGCTTTGGTGACACCAAGGCCATGCTGCTCTTTGAGAACCCGCAGGATCTGCTCAAGGCCATCGAGGCCGGCGTCGATATCAAGGAAGTCAACATCGGTTCTATGGCTCACTCCAAGGGCAAGGTCGTCGTCACCAACGCTGTCGCTATGGGCGATGACGATGTCAAGACCATCGAGGCTCTCAAGGCCAAGGGCGTCAAGTTCGAGGTCCGCAAGGTTCCTTCGGATTCCTCCGAGGATCTCGACGCCATGTTGAAGAAAGCTAAGGCCGAACTGGCCGCTCAAGCATAGTAAAGGAGGGTCCGATACATGTCCGCGCTTACTATTGTTCTAATCGCGATTATCGCGCTGCTTGCCGGTATGGAAGGCGTTCTGGATCAGTTCCAGTTCCATCAGCCGCTCGTTGCGTGCACGCTTATCGGTCTCGTAACCGGTCACCTTCAGGAGGGCATCCTCCTGGGCGGTTCGCTTCAGATGATGGCCCTTGGTTGGGCTAACGTCGGCGCCGCCGTCGCACCTGACGCCGCCCTGGCTTCTGTCGCATCTGCCATCATCATGACACTTGCCCTTAACGGCGGTGTTACTGATTCCGGCAAGGCCGTTACCGCCGCCATCGCCGTCGCCGTGCCTCTGTCCGTCGCCGGCCTGTTCCTGACCATGATCTGCCGTACCCTGGCCACCGCTATGGTCCACGGCATGGACGCCTGCGCCGAGAAGGGCGACTTCGCCGGTATCGAGCGTTGGCAGTACGCTGGCATCCTCATGCAGGGTGTTCGTATCGCCATCCCGGCAGTGCTTTTGTGCATCATCCCGGCCGAGGCCGTTACCAACGCGCTTAACGCTATGCCCGACTGGCTGTCCGGCGGCATGGCTGTCGGCGGCGGCATGGTCGCTTCCGTCGGTTACGCCATGGTCATCAACATGATGGCCACCAAGGAGACCTGGCCGTTCTTCATCCTCGGTTTCGTCCTGGCTGCCATCCCTCAGCTCACGCTGATCGCCCTGGGCCTCATCGGCATCTCCCTCGCCCTCATCTACCTTGGCCTTAAGGACCTGGCCAAGCAGGGTGGCGGCATGGGCGGTGGCTCCGGCGACCCGCTCGGCGACATTCTGAATGACTACGAGTAGGAAGGGAGTGATACATATGGCAGAGAACAAGATTCAGCTTTCTAAGTCCGATCGTCAGAAGGTTTGCTTCCGTCATCAGTTCCTTCAGGGTTCGTGGAACTACGAGCGTATGCAGAACGGTGGCTGGTGCTACTCGATGATCCCTGCGATCAAGAAGCTCTACACCAGCAAGGACGACCAGATTGCCGCGCTTAAGCGCCATCTGGAGTTCTATAACACTCACCCCTATGTTTCCGCCCCCGTCATTGGCGTTACCCTCGCCCTCGAGGAGGAGCGCGCCAACGGTGCTCCGATCGACGACGTCGCCATCCAGGGCGTCAAGGTCGGTATGATGGGCCCGCTCGCCGGCGTCGGCGACCCCGCCTTCTGGTTCACCCTTCGCCCGATTCTGGGCGCTCTGGGCGCTTCCCTGGCCCTGTCCGGCAGCATCGCCGGTCCGCTGCTGTTCTTCTTCGCGTGGAACATCATTCGTTACGCCTTCCTGTGGTACACGCAGGAGTTTGGCTACAAGGTCGGCTCTTCCATCGCCAAGGATCTCTCCGGCGGTCTGATGGGCAAGGTCACCGAGGGTGCTTCCATCCTGGGTATGTTCATCATCGGTGCCCTGGTCGAGCGCTGGGTGTCCATCTCCTTCACCCCGGTCGTCTCCAAGGTCACGCAGTCTGCTGGCGCCTTTATCGACTGGGCTAACCTGCCCTCCGGTTCTGAGGGTGTCAAGGAAGCACTGACGATGTATAACTCCATCGGTGCTAACGCCCTTGATCAGGTGAAGGTCACCACGCTTCAGGCTAACCTCGATCAGCTCATCCCCGGCCTTGCTGCCGTGTGCCTGACCCTTTTTGTCTGCAAGCTCCTCAAGAAGAAGGTCAGCCCGATCATCATCATCCTGGCTCTCTTCGCCGTCGGCATCATCGGTCGCGTCTGCGGCTTCATGTAAGCACGCTTCGGCTTAAGACAGAGAGTTGCTAGGCAAGGGCTTTTAAGCCATTGAAACGGACCGCACCCGGTGGGTACACTGGATGCGGTCCGATTGTTTTATTTGGAGGGCGAGGCGCGCATGGCGCAATCTCAGAACAGCACGGTCGATCTAGCAACGCCGGCAACCTGCCTGATGGGTCTTACCAGTCACGGTAACGTAATGGTGGGCAATAAGGCGTTTGAGTACTATAACGAGCGCAATCCCGAGGACTTTATTCAGATCCCGTGGGACGAGATCGACTATATCGCCGCCGAGGTTTTGCGCGGCACCAAGAAGATCACGCGTTTTGCGATCTTTACCAAAGAGAACGGCCACTTTACGTTTTCGACGCGCAATGACAAGGAAACGCTACGCGCGGTGCGTAAGTACATTGACGAGGACAAGCTCGTTCGTTCGCCCGATTTTATCGACGTGACCGCTAAAGGCGCCAAGAGCATCCCCTCCGTCATCAAAAACCTCTTCCACAAAGGCAACTAGTCATTGGGGACGTTCTTAAACGACTAGTCATTAAAGAACGTCGCAGATGACTATCTCGAAGAGCGGCTATGCGCTGCATGGTAGTGGCGCAAATCTGCTACACTAGTACAACATGCCTCCGTAGCTCAGGGGATAGAGCACCGCTCTCCTAAAGCGGGTGTCGACGGTTCGAATCCGCCCGGGGGCACCAGAGGAATATCGAGCCCGGTACCGCAGCGGTGCCGGGCTCTTCTGGTCTAAGGGCAGGATTCGGACCGTCGACACCCGCGTCACTCATTTCCCCGCGGGGGGAGTTTTCGAATCCGCCCGGGGGCACCAGAGGAATATCGAGCCCGGTACCGCAGCGGTGCCGGGCTCTTCTGGTCTAAGGGCAGGATTCGGACCGTCGACACCCGCGTCACTCATTTCCCCGCGGGGGGAGTTTTCGAATCCGCCCGGGGGCACCAGAGGAATATCGAGCCCGGTACCGCAGCGGTGCCGGGCTCTTCTGGTCTAAGGGCAGGATTCGGACCGTCGACACCCGCGTCACTCATTTCCCCGCGGGGGGAGTTTTCGAATCCGCCCGGGGGCACCAGAGGAATATCGAGCCCGGTACCGCAGCGGTGCCGGGCTCTTCTGGTTCAATGCCATGTCAAAAATGAAGCGCCCGCTTGCTGGGGGAGCAAGCGGGCGCCTGTGAGCGAATATGTTTGCGGCGAGAGCCGTAATGAGCGGTTGGGTGGCGACTAGTTGGTCGTACCGGAATCGTCGCCCGTGCTCGTGCCCGAACCCGAGCCCGAGCCAGAAAGTGCAACCGTCAGCGTAATCGTGCTGTCGGTGGACTGCTTGCCGGTGGGGGAGACGCCCGTAACGGTGGCATCCTCGTTACCGCTCACGGGATTGCCGTTCTGGTCACAGAAGCCAATGTTATAGAAACCGGCGTTGTTGAGCGCGGTGACGGCGGCAGAGATGCTCTTGCCGTACAGGTTGCCCGGAACGCTGGCCTTGCCGGACTTCTTGGCAATGACGACGGTAATCGTGGCACCGGGCTTCTGCTTGCCGCTGGGGTTCCAGCTGATCACGGTGCCCTCGGTAACCGAGTCGTTCTCCTGGTAGCTCACGTCGACGCCAAAGCCTGCCATATCGAGGGCGTTTCGCGCCTGGGCCTCGGTCATGTCGGTCAGGTCGGGGACGGACGTGGTATCCGGGCCGCTCGAGACCTTGTACGAGATGGTCGTGCCCTTCTCGACTTCCTTACCGGCTTCGGTGACCTGCTCAAAGACCTGGCCCTCATCGGCCTCGTTGGCCTCCTCGGTGGCGTTGCCCTTTAGGCCAACGCTTGCCAGTGCCGCCTCTGCCTGGTCCTTGGTTAGACCGACAAGCTGGGGAACCTCAACCTTCTCGGAGGGCTTGGGGCCCTTGGAGATCACCAGGTTCACCTTGGTGCCTTTGGGCTTCTTGGTGTTGCCGTTGGGGGTCTGCTCGGCAACCTTGCCCTCGTCGACATCGTCGTTATAGCTCTGGTCGATGGTGCCGACCTCAAGGCCTTCCTCCTTGATCAGCTCGACGGCAGTCTGCTGGTCCTTGCCCAGCACGTCGGGCACGGTGACCTGTTCGTCGCCAAAGAGTCCTGTGGCAAAGGCCACCACGATGCCGATGACGGCAACAGCTGCCACCACGGCGGCGATGATCTTGTTTTTGTTGGACTTGGGCTTTTCGACCTCGTAGGAGCCGGTGGAGCCCGAAACAGAGCTACGGGCGGTATTCTGGCCGCTCACGCCCGAGACGGGACGCACCATGGCGCGCGTCTGATCGGAAAGCTCGCGAGTCTTGGTGGCGCCCAGCTCACCGGGGGCACCGATGATGCGCGTGGGCTCCGAGATGTTGACGGCACGACCGGACAGGTAGCTGTTGAGCACCTGACGCAGCTCGTCGGCGGTCTGGAAGCGGTTTGCCGGGTCCTTCTCCATGCACTTAAGGATGATGCGCTCAAGGTCGGCATCGACACCGGAGTTGATCTGGCTCGGCGGAATAGGCAGCTCGTTGACCTGCTTGAGTGCGACCGAGATAGCGTCGTCACCGTCAAAGGGAACGCGGCCGGTGGCGCACTCATACATCACGACGCCCAGCGAGTAGATATCCGAGGTGGGGCCGAGGTCCTGACCGCGGGTCTGCTCGGGGCTGACGTAGTGGGCGGTGCCCAGTACATTGTTGTCTTGCGTGAGGTGGCTGTTCTTGGCGCGCGCGATGCCAAAGTCCATGACCTTGATGTTGCCGTCGGGCAGCACCATGATGTTCTGCGGCTTGATGTCGCGGTGGATGATCTCGTGCTTGTGGGCGACCGAGAGTGCAGAGCTGATCTGCGATCCGATCTGGGCGACCTTCTTGGGGTCGAGGGCACCGTGGCTCTTGATTCCGCTCTTAAGGTCGGTACCGCGCAGGTACTCCATGACGATGTAATAGGTGTCGCCGTCCTTGCCCCAATCGTAGACGCCAACGATATAGGGGGAGGAGAGACCGGCTGCTGCCTGGGCCTCCTGCTTAAAGCGTGCGGCGAAGGTTGCGTCGCCAGCATACTGTGGCAGCATGATCTTGACGGCTACCGTGCGGTCGAGGACCTGATCTTGCGCACGGTAGACGGTCGCCATACCGCCTGTCCCCACCTTATCCTTGAGGAGGTATCTTCCCCCGAGGACCCTCTGTTCCATTCCTGCTCCTAACATAACTATTCGCTCAACGATGTGTGTAGTACCTACGATGTGGCCGCTGGGGCCGTGTGGCGCGTTGCCGCTAACTCTTCGGCCGCGGCGCGCCTCGGGTGTCCGATTCGATCATGGGCATCACGCTCCCTGTGCGGCGAGCGCCGCGGTCAGGACGATGCCGGCAATCTTGGCCGCCTTGACGTCGTGTTTGTCGTAATCCTCCAAGGCCACCGAGATGGCGACCGTGGGTGAATCGTAAGGTGCAAAGCCAACGAACATCGAGTTGACGTTGGTGCCGCCGATCTCGGCCGAACCGGTCTTGCCGGCAACCTTGACGCCGGGGACCTGGGCATCGGCGCCGGTACCGGACTGGACGACGGCGAGCATGGCCTGCTTGACCTGGTCGGCCGTGGCAGAGCTGACAGCCTGGCCCAGCGAGCGGGACTGCGTGGTCTTAACCACGGTTCCGTCTGGGGCGAGTACCTGGGCTACAAAGTACGGGTCCATGACCACGCCACTGTTAGCGATGGCGGCGGCAATCACGGCGTTTTGCATGACGGTGGTCTGCGGGCCGGGCGTGTGGTCCATGCCGACAGGCTGGCCGGCGCCGGCCCAGGCGGTCTCCCACTCGGTCATGAGCGACGGGTCGGCCATGATGGAGGCCGTGGAGGTCAGGTCCTGGCCGAGCTCTTGGCCGTAGCCAAAGGCGTTGGTAAACTGCACGAGCGTGTTTGCACCAACTTCGTTTGCCACCTGGCCAAAGACGACGTTGGAGGACACGGCAAAGGCCTGCTGCAGGCTGATGGTGCCGTAGCTCTCGTTGGCATAGTTGATGACCGGTGCGTTGCCGATGTCCATGGAGCCGGGCGCCTGGTAGGTGCTGGTAAGGCTGGCGGTACCGGTCTCGAGTGCTGCGGAAAGCGTAACGACCTTAAACGTGGAGCCCGGCGTGTACAGCGCGTCCATGGCGCGATTGTACATGGAGCCGTCCTCGCCGCCGCCCGCCTGCAGCAGGGCGTCGATGTTGGTGTTGTCGTAGGTGGGCGAGCTGGCACATGCGAGTACCGCGCCGGTACGCGGGTCGATGACCACTACAGCGCCCTTAAAGCCCTTGAGTGCCTGCTCGGCAGCTGTCTGGATACGCGAGTCGATGGTGAGCTTGGCGGTGTTGCCCGGCTGGGTCTGGCCCGCGAGCGACGCGATGGCGTTGTTCCAGCTGGAGTAATCCTTGGAGCCGGTGAGCGTGTCGTTCATGACACTCTCGATGGCGGTGGTGCCAAACTGCTGGCTCACGTAGCCAACCACGTGCGCTGCCAGGTTGCCGTTGGGGTAGGAGCGTACGTAGGTGCCGTCCTCCTGCTGCAGCGACTCGGCCAGCGTCACGCCGTCGGACGTGATGATGGAGCCGCGCTGGATGTACTTGGAGCGGGCGATGGTGTGGTTGTTGGTCGGCATATCCTGATAGTCCTTGGCCTTGATGACCTGGACATAGGTGAGGTTGCCGATAAGGATGGCAAACAGCGCCGTAAAGGCTAGCACCGCACGGGTTAGACGGTTGGCGAGCGCAACGCGGCCGAGCACACCGGATTCAGGCGTGTCGAGCAGGCGACGACGCATGCGCGAGCCGACGGAATGGCTGCCACTGCCGTAGGAAGACGAGGTGGCAAAGCGCGTGCCCGTCGGGGCGGCGGCAGATGCGACCTGATCATCGGTGATGGCGGCCATGGTGCCGGTGCCGGTAAGCTCGGCCTCGCGTCCGGTTGCCTCGTCACCGGCGCGCAGCAGAAGCGCGACGATGATAAAGCTCGCCAGCAGCGAGGAGCCGCCCTGGCTCATAAAAGGCAGGGTGACGCCGGTCAGCGGGATCAGGCGGGTTACGCCGCCAACGATCAAGAAGGCCTGGAAGCTGATGGCGGCCGTAAGGCCCGTGGCACTAAAGGCTGCGAGGTCGGATTTAGCGCGGGCAGCCGTGGTGAGGCCACGCACGGCAAAGAGCATAAACAGGATGAGCACGGCGCCGCCGCCCAAAAGGCCCATCTCCTCGCCGATAGCCGAGAAGATAAAGTCGGACTCGACGACGGGGATGTTGTTGGCCATGCCGTTGCCGATGCCAACACCGACCAGACCGCCATCGGCAAGCGAGAAGAGCGACTGGACGATCTGGTAGCCCTGGCCCTGGGCGTCCTTAAACGGATCGACCCAAACCTGGAAACGCACCTGAACGTGCGACAGGAACTTGTAGGCGCCCACGGCTCCAACGGCTAAGAGCGCAAGGCCGATAACGACATACGAAAAGCGCCCTGTGGCAACGTAGAGCATCAGCAAGAAGATGGTGTAGAACAGCACGGCCGAACCCAGGTCGCGTTCGAAGACGACGACGAGCAGGCACACACCCCACACGGCAAACAGCGGCAGCAGCAGTCGCAGGCGAGGGATCTTAAAGCCCAGGATCTTGCGGTTGGAGATGGAGAGCAGCTCGCGGTTCTCGGCCAAGTAGCCGGCCAGGAACAGCACGATAAAGACCTTGGCGAACTCGCCGGGCTGGATGGTAAAGCCCGCGATGCGAATCCACAGCTTGGAGCCCGAGATCGTGGTGCCGATAAAGATGGGCAGCATCAACAGAATGATGCCGATAATGCCAAAGGTGTACTTGTAGCGCATGACCACGTCGAGGTTTTTGACCAGTGCAAGCGTTCCCACCATGAGCGCCACCGAGACAAACAGGATGATGAGCTGTGAGATGGCGAGAGCGGGGGCGAGGCGTGTCACGAACGTGATGCCGATGCCCGAAAGTATAAATACGATGGGCAGGATGGCGGGGTCGGCGCCAGGCGCCAAGATGCGCACGGCGATATGTGCTGCGGCGAAGGCGGCGAAGAGGCCGATCGGTACGGCGAGCGTCTCAAAGGAGATGGCAGCGCCCGCGGTGAGGACGTACATCGCATACAGCAGGATGACGGGGAACGCCGAGGCGATGAGCAAGAGCAGTTCGGTGTTGCGGCGACTCATAAGCGGCACTCCCTTTCTAATTCTTATCGGAGGCTTCGGCCTCGGCGGACTGTTCGGCGGTTTTCTCGGAATCTGATTCGGAGGTCGATCCCTGGTCGGTGTTGTCGCGAATCGTTTGCGCGTCGATCACCTGGCGGGTCTGCTCCTCGTCGATCTGGTGGCGGTACTTGGATATCGTGTCCTGCGCATCGTCGACACTTGTTTGCGGAATGCCCGCCTTGAGGCGGTTTTGCGTGTCTTCGGGCAGGTCGGACAGCTTGATACTGGTTTCGCTTTCGAGCCAGTGGAGCTTGAGTCCGAGTGGCTTGCCGGGCAGGCCGCGCCAGACGGCGACATTGCCCTGGTAGGTACCCAGGTAGTACGAGCCGGTGACACCCGTGTAGGCCCAGATGGCAGCCGCCAGCACCAAGACGAGACCTAAGACGACGCCGATGGTGACGTTGCGGCGACGCACGCGTTGCGCCTCGCGCATAACGCCATCGTCAACCAGGTCAACGACTACTACGGTCACGTTGTCGTGGCCGCCGGCGGCAAGCGCCGCGTCCACTAGGTTGTCGACGCAGATTTGCGCGGTTGAGGACTGCGTGGCGATGTTCTCGATATCGCTATCGGGAATCATGCTCGAAAGGCCGTCAGAGCACAGGATCAGGCGGTCGCCTTCCTCGATATGCAGAGTGAAGTGGTCGGCATACATGGCGGGGTCTGAGCCCAGCGCACGGGTGATGACCGAACGGTTGGGGTGGACGCGAGCCTCGTCTGCCGTTATCTCGCCGGCGTCCACGAGCTCCTCCACGTAGGAGTGGTCGCGGGTCACGCGGATGAGCGTGCCCTCGTGGAGCAGGTAGGCGCGAGAGTCGCCCACGTGGGCGATGGCGAGCGTGTCGTTTTCGATATAGGCGCAAGTGGCTGTGCAGCCCATGCCGGGCTTGCCTAGGCCGTTCAGGGCGGCCTCGATTACGGCGGCGTTGGCTGCCTCGACGGCTGCGGCCAGGCGTGCTGCGTCGGCGGACTGCGGGGCCGTCTTGGCAATAGTCTCGACGGCGATGGAAGAGGCTACCTCGCCGGCGGCGTGACCGCCCATGCCGTCGCATACGCAAAAGAGCGGCGACTGCACCAGGTAGGAATCCTCATTGTGCGGGCGCACACAGCCAACGTCGGAGCGGGCACCCCACATGAGTTGCGTGGTGGTGCCGGCATCATAGGTCGAGTCGGTCTCGATGCGCTCCTCGGTCAGGGGCTCAAAGCTCATGGTCGAGCCGGGGTCTTTGAGCTTGGCTTCAACGGCGGCTACGTCGATCTCGGCTGTGTCACCGGGAGAGACGGTGTCGGTCTCGGCGTTTGATTCGGAATCGCCGGTGTCCGAGGAGCCCGACTCCTCGGACACGCGGGCGGTCGACTCGTCGTCTTGCGGGCTGACGTCTATAGGCTCGGGTGTCGCAAAGTGCGACGGCGCGGGCGTGCTTTGCGACTGGGCGGCGGGCTCGGCCACGGCATCGGACTCGCTTGCGGGCGCAGGCTGCGGGGTCTTGGGCGCAGGGCCGTCCTCGGGGGATGGCCCTGCCTCGGGCGCCGGCGTAGACGCGGGCGCAACCTCGGATGACGGGGCTATGGGAAACGCCGGCGCGGCGGGCTCGGGTGCCGCAAACACCGCAGCGCTCTCGTTGATTGCCGCGGCGACGGGCTCTGCAAAGTGAGCTGGCGTCGGGGTTGCTTCTGGCGCTGTGGGCTGATCCGCAGCATGTGCGCCGATGGGCGCCGCTACGGCATTCTCTTCGTCCTCGTTATCGGCGAGATCCGAAATATCATGCGTTACATGCGAAAGAGGCAGGGAGAACACGGTGTCCTCGGGTTCCACGGGTGCGGAGCCCGCCGGAGCGGCGTGGGCCGGTGCAGCTGTGGCGGCAGCCGGTGCCTCGGTCATAGTTGTGGACTTGTTCTCCTCGTCGATCATCGACGGTTCACCTTCATGACCACATCGCCAATCTGGACTTCGTCGCCCTCGCGCAGCGTGGCAGGCTCCACAAGCTGGCGGCCGTTGACGAGCGTGCCGTTAAGCGAGTTGAGGTCCTCGATGATGAGCGCCGGGCCCTGCAGCGAAAAGCGCGCATGCGAGGCCGAGACGAACGGTTCGTTGATGCAGATGTCCGAAGATGGCGAGCGACCGACGATGACGGGGCCGAGCATGTCTACGTGGATGCCACGGATGCCGCGCGGGCCCTTGTCCACATCGATCGTCCAGATAGCCGAGTCGCGGCGCTGTCCGCGCACAAGTCCCACGCCGGTCTTCATGACGGCGAACAGGAAGATATAGAGCAGGGCGACCAGGACGATGCGGCCTGCAAAAAGGACGATATCGATGTTCATAAGCGACTATCCCCTAAATTCAAAGGTGCTCAGGCCAAACGTCAGCAGATCGCCGTTGCGCAGCGGGCAGCGCGTAATGCGGCGGTTGTTGACGAGCGTGCCGTTGGTGGAATTGAGGTCCTCGATCGACCAATCCGAGCCCGTAAAGGTGAGCTGGGCGTGGCGGCGCGACACGTTGGGGTCGCGCAGGGCAATATCGGAAACTGAGCGCTCGCGACCGATAGTCACCTGTGCGGAGGTGATGCTATGGCTCTCGCCGCTCACGACGTCGACGAGCTGGGCGAGCGGGCGCTGCGGGGCGCGAGTGCTCGCCATGTTGGAGGCGATGCCGGCTGCGGTGCCTAGGCCCACGGCGGCACCGGTCGCGGCGGCTCCGCCCATGCCGGCAAGCGCGTCGCGCGAGACGGTCTGCGGCACCGGGATAGGAGCGGCGGGGTCGGGGACGCTAGGCGCGAAGGGATCTGCTACGGCAAGCGGGTCGGGAGCGGCGGCGCGAGGCGTCGGCTGCTGCTGGGGCATGGCGGCGGGGCGCTGCTGCTGCGGGGCAGCAAACTGCTGCTGACCGGCGCGCGGGGCGCTGGCGGCACGGCTTGCGGCGGAGTTGTTTTGGCCCAGACCGTTTTGATAGGCGCGCTCTTCTTCGTACAGGCGGCCGAGCGTGGGGGCATCGACGTTCTCGGCAAAGACCGAGAACTTGCCGGCACGCAGCTGCGGATCGATCATAAAGCGCACGAGGGGCTCGCCGACAAAGACATAACGGCGCTTTTCGGCCTGCGCCTTCACGAACTCGCGGACCTCACGCGAAAGCTCGGGGTAGAACGGGGCGAGCATGGGGTCGTCGTCGGCGGCGATCAGGATGGTATAGAGTGCCGGCGCCGTGTTGACGCCATTGATCACCAGAGTCTGATCCTCCATGTCGCGAGCGGCCTGCTTGGCAAGCTTCTTAAAGGAGAACGGGGCACGGGTGGCACCGAAGATGCCGGCCACGTGGTCCTCGAAGATGTTCAGGAAGTTCACGAAAGATCACTCTCCGTATAGGTTCTTTGGTATCCGAGCATATATAGGCATATCCCAACGATTATAGAGGATAGGGTTCCCGCAACCGCCGCCTTGGCGACGACCGCGGCTGCAAGGCTGGCAATTTCCATATGGTGTGCAAGACAGGACGCCGCTGCGCAGCCGATGCCGGTGAAAGCGATAGCGGCGATTGCGGCAAGGTTTGAGCCCTGATCGGCACGCTTGGCATGGGCATTGAGCAGCGCAGATGACGCTGCGGCAGTTGCCGCGACCAGCACAAAGGCAGCCCAAAGGAGCGGGTCTCCCAGCGCTGCGGCAACGTTACCGAGCCCCAGCACGCCTCCGGCTGAAAGCGCGACCGTGGCCAGACGGGCAAAAAGCGCGCCCATGCCCGTTGCCGCGGCGGCGCTTGCCGGGCCGAGCCAAAATGACGCGACGCCGGCGGCGACCCCAGCTGCCAGGAAGGTGTTGCCGGTCAGACAGCCAAGCGCGAGTGCACAGGTGAGCGCGGCGCTCGCGGCAGTCTCGGTGCGACCCCAGGCGATCCACCAACCGGACATGGCGGCGGCAAAGATCACCGCGACGGGCAACATCGACAGGATGCCCTGTGCCTGCATGGTGGCGTTGGCCATGAGCACCAAAAAGCCCACGGCCGAGATGGCCGAGCCAATCTGGGGGGCCAGGCCGGCCGCCGCTCCGATCGCGATAGCCGCAATGACCAGGCCGGGAAGCGCCGCGACCCCAGCCGTTTGCATCAGCAAAAAGCTAAAGGTGCCGCACGCTAGCGCCGAGATAGCGCGCATGGTGTAGTCGCGCGCATGGCTCCAGCGCGTGCCCGCCCAGCCGAGTGCGGGGTCGACCTCGATGGCGTCGTCCTCGTAGTACGACGGCTCGATATCGTCGAGCTCCTGCTCGTCATCCGAAAGCTCGCCAACCATTTGCTCCAAGCTGCGACGGCCTTCGCGCACGCTCCCCAAGCCGGCAAGGAGCTGGTCGCAAAATGTCTCGATGCTGCTGGGGCGGTCCTGCGGCATGGGGGAGAGCGCGCTCATGAGCGTGGCCTCGGCTCCCGGGGGGAAGTGTGGTATCAGCTCGCTGGGATAGGTGGCGCCGCCGATGATACGGTCGAGCGAGTCGGCGGGCGTGGCCGCCATAAAGGGAGCGCTGCCGCACAAGCCCTCATAGATAACGCAGGCAAGGGCAAAGACATCAGCGCGTTCGTCGACCGTGCCGGTCTCGATATCGAGCTGCTCGGGCGGCATGTAGCCGATGGTGCCGCCGCGCGAGCCGCCAAAGCCACCGGCGGACGACAGCCGCGCCATGCCAAAGTCGGTGAGCTTTACATTGCCCGAGTGGTCGATGAGCACGTTGGCGGGCTTAATGTCCAGGTGGAGTACGCCATTACTATGGGCGAAGGTGAGCGCCTGGCCCAGGGCATCGGCAATGGCCGCGGCCTCGTCAAAGGTAAGTGAGTGGCCGTCCACGCGATGCAAAAACTCGGCTAGCGACATGCCATCGACATATTCCATAACCAGGTAGGCATAGGCGGTGTCGTGCGTAAAGTCGATAACCTGCACGATATTGGGATGTTGAAGCATAGCGGCAGTGTGCGCCTCGCGCAGGACATCCATGATGTCGCTGGCGGGCATGCCGGAACCGTTGATAAGGGGGATGCGCTTAATGGCGACGCGGCGGCGCAGGTGCGTGTCGCGGCAGATCTCGATGGAGCCAAAACCGCCGGTCGCAAGCGTCTCGAGCGGCTGGTACCGCTTGAGCAGCTCGCGAGAGCTGGTGCCCTCCAAAGGAACGTCCGGCGAGAACCGGGCGGTATGTTGCGAGAAAAGCGGCATGGCCAACCCTCGTGCGTTTAAAGTTCGTTTGCGAGCGGCGGGCGCGGGGCCAAGCCGTTCGCGGTGGCATAGATGCTGCTAGTGTAGCACGCTCGGGCAGATGGCGAGGAAACGGGGATGAGGTGGCCCGATCGGTTCGGGTCGTTTCGGCTCGTTCGGAAAGTGGGGGACCGGTTTTCAACCAAATAATGGGATGCGCTTTCCAAAGGGGGCAGCTTGCGGAAGCTGCATCCCAGAATAATGGCCTGGAACGGGACGGACTTTCCGAACCGGCGCTTAAAAGGAAACCGCATCCCATTTTGGAGCGGGGACTGCGGACAAAAGCTGGACCGTGATCTGGCTCGGATTGGAGTTCGCCTGAATCGTTGATGCTGGCTGGTGTGGGAACAGAGATAAACGAGCGGCTCGAGCGATATAATGACACGCTATGGAGGCCATATGCTTTTTTCCCGCCGTTCTGCTACATCTGCCTGCGCCATTGCGCTTGTCGTAATGGCGGTCACCCCTTATCACCGGTTTTCATCTTCAATCGGCCTGGCGTCAGGTGCAATGACCTGGCTCGTTATCCTGGGCGCATGCCTCGCGGCGTTTGTTCATGGTGCTGCGCTATGCAAGGGGGGAATGAGACGGCCGAGGCATCTCGGTGCTATCGGTGTTTTCCTTGGTGTTATTGCAACGGTTCCCGAGTGGGTTGACTTGGCCTTCTATGCTCGCGGAGATTCTATTCCATTCGTGTTTGCACCGATCTGGCTGTTGCATGGCGTTTCGTGCGTCTCGTGCTTTGCTGGGGCGTTGCTCCTCTCATATGTTATTTGGGACACGGCGGGCTCTCCTTTGACGCAGGGGGCGACGCCGACCGACGAAAGAGAGAATCGTCGCCTGCAGAACGCGATTTTTACAGAAACAATAGCCGTCCTGTCTTGCCTGCTGTTTTGCTGTCGAGTTTCATGGAGAATTGTCCCCGAGCCATGGGGGATACCCTCTGTTTTGGCCGCATCAATTGGCCTTGCGCTTTTAATTCCGTTGGTCTATCTCGCATTGGCTGTGGCCCCGCTGTTTCGCTGCTCCCGCGCCTTTGGTCGGGGGCAGAGCGACGTGTTTGCCCGTTCTGTGCTCGTGGCAGTACCTATTGGCCTTGTTCCGGCTGTTGAGGCGGCATACTTCGCAAGCGATGCCGCGATCATTGCATTGCTTGCGATGGGGTCTGCTATCGCCGCTGCCTTCGTATGCATGTTACTAAGGAGAAAACGGGACAACAATTCGGATATCGCCCACGCGTCTGACCCATTCGATGCGGAGGCGTTTTCTCCTGCCCTGTCGCCTAGAGAAGAGCAGTTTGTTCGACTGCTGCTCAAAGGGAAAACGCCGGCGGAAATTGCCAAGGAGACGGATACGAAGCCATCGACGGTGCGAACAACGCTTCATCGAGCATACGGGAAGGCGTCAGTTGCGGGCTCACGCGAGCTCGTGGCGTTGTTTGCGGGTGAGGGTGATACTGTAGGGCCTGAGCTGCCGCAGCGGCATGCTGACGATATGTTGGCATCAGCTCGAACGCACCGGCTGTTTCGATACCTGCTCACATTATTTTTTATCCTCCTTGCGGCTGGCCCGTTGGTAATGGCGGATAGCGATTGGGGATCCGGTGTTTCGTGGGCTGTCGCTTTTTCTCTCTCAAGCTATGCATTGGGTCTCGGACTGTTTCTGTCGCTACGCTACGCGGGTGGAAAACCGAATCGTGAAGCTGCGCTGGATAGAGCAGGTGAGGCGATTGAGCTCGGAGGTCCGTGCATGTGGGCGATACTGTCTGCTGCGGAATGGTCTTTTATCTATATCTCGGCATGGAGGTGCATACGCGTTCCGTTGATGGCTGTGCCGGTCCTGTTTTGCGGCGTGGCGTCTACAGCTTCGCTCGCTGTTGGGCTGCGTCCGTTTAAGGTGCATGCCCGTGCTCGGGCTATCGTGCCATTGGTGTCAATAGGTGTCGCTGCTTCAATCTATGCGGCCAGTAGGGGGCGAATTCATGGGTTCGTGGTGCTGGCGGGGATGCTGCTCACATATGTAGTGCTGCGAAGCTGTCCGCAGCGCAAAATGCTTGGGGTATGGATGCTTTGCTTTGGGGCGACGGCTCCTGTCTGGGTCGTCTTGCTCAACATGGCGCAGGATCTGATGGTTTTCGAGCCGCTGTTCCTTGCGTCGCTGTTGGGGCATAGTTCGGCTGTCAATGTCGTCGTGGCAACGGTGATTGTTTGCTGGTCTGTGCCCATGCTCGTTACGCACATCGTGCTCGTACGCTCGGTTGAGGACGAGAAGGCCGTCTTGAAGTACCGTGCGAACGGGTCCACCGAAGCAGCTCACGTGCGCCGGCTGGCTCTGCTTACGTCGCGCGCCCTGTCCGATGTTCAGGCCCGAATATTGTTGATGACGGCAGAGGGCACAACGACAAAGACCATTGCGCAGGATGTCGGTTACGCTGCATCTACGGTGCAAGCGCTGCGATCCGCGTCCTATCGCCAGTTGAAGATCAAGAACAAAGCAGAGCTTATTTCATTGTTATCGCAGGTAGATAACGTGTAAACGCCTGGATTATCAACTCAATAGCGAGTGTTTACAGACATCTTTCTCCATTCATGCAAAGGTTGCTGTGCGTCGACGCATTGTTAGCCGCTTTTGATTGGAGAAGGCCATGATTAAGCCAAGGAGCGCTATTACTCGAATCGGAGTCGGGTTGGCGATTGCTGCGGGTCTGTCCCTAGGGGTTCCCGCTGCATCGTTCGCGCAAGAGGAGTTTGACACCTCTCAGGTTTCTAGCATTACTCAAAACGCCGATACGGGAATTACGACCTGTACGAACAATGCCGATAGGGCATTTAGTTTTCAATGTGCCGGGACGAGTGCAACTGGCTACCGTCAAAAGGATGATTCCTCATCGCTCTATCTGGATATCCAAGGTTATACGGGAAATCCGCTTCGGTTATATACAGACGGTGCGTATAACACAAGCGGTAGCGGCAGCATGAATTGTACTCAGGGAACGTATCGTTCGAATCACAAGGGACAGTGGGAAATGTATAACCTCGTCCGTGAGAACGGGCGATCTGCGGCGCGACTGACTGCATGGGCGGAGTCTGGCTACGGCACTGTTATTGGTGTATGGAGCCCCGACTGCGTCGGGCATTTCCGCAAGCTTCCCGCATAGTTGTTTGAATTGGCTCCCTTCCGGCTTTCTGGGTCGGAAGGGGGAGGAGGACGTATGAACCAAAGGCTCGTAAGATATGAGCTGTCGAAAACGATAAGACGCCCAGCTTTTATCTTTGCTCTCTTGATTGCAGTCGCAGTTGCAATAGCTGCTGCGCTGGAGCCGTGGGCAAATTTGGAAAAAGAACGTCACAACCTTCTTTCTTTTGGTTACGGCGTTGGCATGCAAGCCAAAAACTATCTCGGTCAAACACGTGAAAGCAGCTTCGGTAACTGGATTGTTGTGAGCGCGAACGCGCCACTGTCTGCGTCGGTGTTTTTCTATGCACTGCCCCTGCTTGCAATGTTGGCCGGATCTTGGTCGTGCCTCTTTGAGCGTTTGAGTGGTTATGACATGCAGATATGCACGCGCGTTTCCAGAAAGGCATACGTGAACGTAAAGGTGCTGTCTGCTTTCCTCTCCGCGTTTACAGTGACTGCCATTCCTCTGCTCGTCAATTTCCTGATTGTCTCGATGCTTTTTCCTGCGTATCTTCCTCGGGTCGATGAGTCGACCTACGTAGGGCTTTACCTACATAGCTATTTCTCCGGTCTATTTTATTCACATCCTTTGTTATATGTGCTTGCATACACGCTGTTCGATGCGGTCACGCTCGGGACTTTATCCATGGCTGTAACTGGCTTCTCAATTTTGTTTCGTAGCAGAATCAAAGCGATAATTGTCCCGTATCTGCTAATGGTTGCGTGGCATTTTGCAAATGGCTGGATCTTCGGCGTAATGGCTTGTGTGGGGTTTAACTGCAATATCTTCAACAGCATCAGGTCGGAATCGCTGAATAACTGGCCAGACATTCGAGCCGGTTTTGCGGAAATCATATTATTGACCCTTGCTTCGTTGGCTTTTTCTGGGGCGTGGAAAAGGCGGGAGATGGTCTGATGCTGTTTAGGCTGGTCGCCGCGGACCTGAGGACCGTTTTGAAGAAGAACATCATTACCTTTATTGCGATTGCGGCAGTGACCGTTGCGAACCTGGTGTACGCCTACGGTTTGTCTTCTGTGTATGGGGTCAGGACGGATGCCTTGGGGTTTGCGGACAATCTTGCGCTCGTGTTTGCCGGATCTGCTCCGTTTGAGCCTAGGCCCGGGGTCATGTTTGTGCCTCCGCTAGGATGGCTATTTCTCATTCTGCTTATTCTCTATACAACACTCGATTATCCCGCCGAATCGTTGCACGGGTTTGGTTTGCAAACGCTTGTCCGATGCCGGGCGAGAACCCTTTGGTGGGTCTCGCGTTTTATCTCAGTGGCGGCGATAACAGCATTTTCGCTGCTCGTGGTGGTTTGCTCTGTTGTGATTTGGAGCTTGATGGTGAGTGCCTCGTTCAGCGCGGTCATCCATGGCGAGTCGCTTCAGCTGGCTAATTTGGCGCCGTGGTTTCTCAAGGCGAGCGAAGCAGGTGCACTGCCGTTTTTCGCAGGTCTCTTTCTTGCTTTTGAGGCGCTTGCGTTTGTGCAGGCAACGGTTGGGTTTGTGCTTGGGCCGTCAGTTTCATTTGCGGTTGTAATGAGCTACCTGATCTGTTCGGCATATGCGCGGCATTGGGCGCTACTGGGAAATGCCTTGATGCTGTTGCGCTGGGGTGGAATCGTCAAAGAAGGAATTGCGACGGGCTCGAGTGGCTTGTTTTCAATTGTGATTATGTCGTTATGCCTATCGTTGGGTGGACTGTGGTTTCGAAGGGCCGACCTTATCGAAAAGAGGGACAAGATATGAGTGTGATCGTTAGGGACGTATCGAAGCGCATGGGCAAAAACGATGTCCTGCGCAACGTGTCTATCGAGGTTGACCCTGGGACTGTGGTCGGGCTTCAGGGGATAAACGGTTCGGGTAAGACCATGCTCATGCGAGCGGTCTGCGGATTGATTAGACCCACCGAGGGCGAGATTATTATCGATGGCCAAAGACTTGGGGCGGATATCTCGTTTCCGCCGAGTCTGGGGATGTTGATAGAGGCGCCTTCCTTTTTAGGATATCTGTCTGGTTACGACAATCTGGAGCTCATCGCTCAGATCAAGGGCGTTGCCACCCCCGAGGACATTCGCTCTGCCCTGCGGCTCGTGGGGCTCGATGCAGACGAAAAAAAGAAGTTCCGAGCATACTCGCTTGGGATGAAGCAGCGTCTGGGGATAGCTGCGGCAATTATGGAAAAGCCGAAGCTGCTTGTTCTCGATGAGCCAACGAATGCCCTCGACGAAGCGGGCGTTGAAATGCTCAAGCGCGTTGTGGCGATGGCGGCATCAACGGGTCGCGAGGTTCTTCTGTCTAGCCATGACGGAGAGGTGCTCGAGGAGCTGGCCGATCGGGTTTACTGCATGCGCGACGGTGCCGTTGTGAAAGTTCGGGAAAGGTCGTGAGCGCGATGAAGAAGACCCTGTGGACAAGAAGGGCGGTGCTTGCTCTTTTCGGCTGTGCTGCTACCGGCCTTGCGGGCATGAGGGTGAGCGTCGTTAACAGGAATCGGACAGTCATTCCTGAAAAATATTACGCGGAGGGCGAATGGCTCTCGATGGATGGAGCGTTTCTGGGATCGAAGGATGTAGCGACTGATGGGTATTCGTTTTGCATAGACGGGGCAGAATTGCTCACGCCGCGCGAGTATCTCAAGCGTGCGCATGATGATTATTCAAAATATGGCACCGTGGATACGAAAACGAAATTGAAGGACGCTGACATCACGTGTGTTATTGCCGTAAAGATGCGTGTCAGGAATAAGGACAATGTCGAAGGCGGGATTAAAGCGTATGTTTGGCATTTGGTGCCGGAGGGAGCGCCAAACTATGACTTTGTGGTCAATACCGATCTGATAACGCAAGCCATGCCGGTCCTTGGCGGCTCTGCCGCGTTTGCCGTGGAGGTTGGGGCAGAAAACGAGTTACTCGTCCCATTTATGATGCAAAACACCAACGACTATTTCGAAGATTACGAAACCGTCCGTTTTGAGAAGGCTTTTCCTGGGACTTATACGATGAAGATGACCGATCTGCCAGAGAGAAGGCTCTTAAGGTTTGAAGTGAAGTAACTCGAGAGCTAGGCAAAATGGGTCCATCGGTGGCACTCGCGCTCGATCCCAGGCGCCCTGGCCCGGAATGACGCGGGGCGAGGCGTCTTCGGTGTCGGCTGGCCTACCGCTTCTTCTTGTTCTTCTTCTGCTTGCGCTGCTTGCCCTTGGTCTCCTGGGGCTTGTCGCCCTGCTTGGCTTCGGCAGCGGCCTTTTCTGCCTTCATCTTCTTGCGTTTGGTCTCGATGCGGAGTTTTTTGTTGATGTGCGCCTTGAGGAAGGTGCCAAACTGCTCGGCATCGCCGCGGACAAAGGTGTCCTTAGGGATAGTCACACCCTGGTCGGCGAACATGGCTACAAAGATGCGCTCGCCGTCGAGTACGTGGTCGAGCTTTTCAAACGGGAAGAACTGCGATTTGCCGCTCTTGCCCCAAACCATCAGGCCGTCCTCGTTGGCGGCGACGCGTCGATAGCGGCCACCCATGGACTCGTCGGCCTCGACGGCGTCGATAAAGTCACGGGCGAGGGTGTGGTGCAGGTTTTTGCTCCACCAGGCCAAAAAGGCGCCGAATACGATCAGGACGACGCCAAACTTGATCCAGTTGCCGCCGGCCACCAGCATGCCAATGCCGAGCAGCGCGGCAATTGCCGCGGCGACATACAGCGAGCCGCGACGCCTGGGCGAGGCGACCAGGCGGGCGAAGTCGGTGACCAGGTCGTTTTCGTACTGGTACTCGTTGAGGTACAGGATGCCGTCATCGGCTGCGGCCTGCTTCTCGAGCGCGACCTCGACCTGGTCGGCTGCTTCGGAGGGAACGAGGTTGCTCTCTGCGTCTGCCATGCTCTTTGGACTCCTATCGCGGCGGGCTCGCCGTACGGGTTATTATGAATGCAGTATGCCGTGCGACCGCATGGCCGTCGCGGCAACAAGACTCAGTATACCCGGGGGAGCACCCATGGAATCGTTGTACCGAAAGTATCGCCCGCTCACCTTCGACTCCGTGGTGGGCCAGCAGCATATCGTCTCGACGCTCGAGCACGCCATCACCGAGGGGCGTCTGTCCCACGCGTACCTGTTCTGCGGACCGCGCGGCACGGGCAAGACCACCATGGCGCGCATTCTGGCCAAGGCGCTACTGTGTCGCAACGCCGAGGCGGCGCGCGCCGAGGGTGCAAGCGGCTGCATGCCCGACGGCACCTGTGAGGAGTGCGAGCTCATCGCCGAGGGCAACCACCCCGATGTCTACGAGCTCGATGCTGCAAGCCGCACGGGCGTGGACAACGTGCGCGAGGAGATCATCAACTCCGTCAACTTTGCCCCGGTGCGCGGCAAGTACAAGATCTATATCATCGACGAGGTTCACATGCTCACGACGGCGGCGTTCAACGCGCTGCTCAAGACGCTCGAGGAGCCGCCGGCACACGTGATCTTTGTGCTGTGCACCACCGATCCGCAAAAGATTCTGGAGACCATCCTCTCGCGCTGCCAGCGCTTCGATTTCCACCGCATCGGCAACGAGGATATCGAGCATCGCCTGTCCTACGTGTGCGAGCAGGAGGGCTTCGATTACGACGACGAGGCGCTCGCCATCGTGGCGCGCCATGCCAAGGGCGGCATGCGCGACGCGCTCTCCACGCTGGAGCAGTTGAGCGTTTTTGGCAACGGCGCCGTGCATGCGGACGATGCCCGCTCGCTTTTGGGCGAGGTTTCGGACCAGATTCTGGGCGAGTTTGCCCGCGCCATCGCCGAGCGTGATATTGCTGAGCTCTATGGGCTCATTCGTGCACAGGTCGAGGAGGGCAATGACCTGCTTGAGCTGACGCGCGACCTGGTGGCGCATGTGCGCGACGTGTATGTGGCTTGCGTTGCCGGTGCCCGTGCCGAGCTGTTTGAGGGCGGGGTCGAGCAGGCCGAGGCGCTTGCTGCCGAGGCCGCTGCCTTTGGCGAGCATCCTGCCGATCGTTTGGCTCGCGTACTGACCGTGCTCGACGACGCCGCCTTGGAGATGAGGGGTGCGAGCGACGTGCGCCTGGTGCTCGAGATCGCCTGCACGCGCCTGACACGTCCCGAGGCCGATCTGACCATTGAGGCCCTGGCCGAGCGCGTGGCACGCTTGGAGGTCATGGTTGCCAACGGCGCCGTGCCGGCGAGCGTGGCTGCTGCTGGTGCCGCGCCTGCGGCTGCCGCGGCTGCGCCTGCGACGACGCAACAGCCGACACTGATCTCGGGTGCCCGAGCTGCCGCTCCTGTGGCATCTGCCGTGCCCGCCGCTGCGTCTGCGCGCCAGGGCGGCATGCCCTGGGACCGAGGCACTGCCGCTCCGGCGACCCAGCCTGCGCCCGCGCCGACCCCCAAGCCTGCCGCGGCTGCGCCTCAGCCTGCCCCGGCTCCGATGTCCCAGCCCACCTCCCCGGCTCCCGCGCCTGCTGCATCGACCGTGCCGGTGTCAAAGCCCAACAACGCCGCCCAGGTTGCTGCCGCCGGCGCCGCCGAGACCCCCGCGGTCGAGGATGCCGGCGAGCTCCAGCGCAAATGGGCCGAGGTCGTCGAGCGCGTCAAGGCCCAACAACCTTCTTATGCGGCTCTCCTGTTGAACGCTCGCGCTACGGCAGACGATGGTTCTAAGCTCACGGTTTCGTTCCCTACGGCATTTGCTATCAAGATGCTCGGGCGTGCTGATACACAGGCGGTGTTTTTGCCGACAGTCAGCGCGGTCTTCGGTCGTCGCACCGTCGACTATGTCCTGAATGGGGGTGGCACGCCGGCTCCTCAACATGAGGAGCATTCTCCATCTGCACGGGCTGCGGCATCTGCGGACCCGCAACCCGTGTCCTCGGCGGCCACTGCATCCTCGAGCACCAGCGCGACGCAGCCAAAAGCGGCACCGGCGGCGGCACCGACCCCGTCGGCACCTGAACCCGCTGCGCCCAAACCGGCCGCTTCGGTCCCCGCGCCCAAGCCCGCCGCCGCGCCTGCGCCCAAGTCATCCGACCTGGCTAAGGCCCCCTGGCTGCGCTCCGACAACCCCGCCGGCGCCCCCGCTACGGGTAAGCTCCCGACCGAACCCGCGCCCCGAGCGCCCGAGCGCGCGTCCGCTTCCAAGACTCAGCCGTCTGCGCAGGCTGCGTCGTGGGAATCCGAGCAGGTGCCCTACGACGACGCCATGGTCGGCGGCTTCGCCGGCGATACGAGCGGGGAGGATCTTCCTCCGTTCGACGTGCCTGCCGCGGTGCCTGCGCCCAGCCCTGCCGCTTCAGCCGCGGCTCCCGCAGTCGCGACGTCCGCTCTCGCAAGCGACGACGCCCCCGCTGCCCCTTGGGAGTCCAACCCCGGCGCCGGCAGTCCCTTCGGCCACCAGGGCGCAGCCCCGAGCATCCCGCAGACCGAGGATGAGGCCAAGGCCCTCATCCGCAACGTCTTTGGACAGGCCACCATCTTCAAACCGGTGGAGTAACTGTGCGGGCGGGTACGCTGCTCAAGAAGAGATCTCTTTGTCCGGGCGCATCTGTATTTCGGACATGTGTAGTGTGGTGCCGCGTATATCGCATTCGAGCAGACAGGCGCGTGACGGTCGGCCTAGGATGCTGAGGTCGATACGATATGTCGCATGGCTGTCCGTGTATTCGACTTGCTCGGCGTTGACGGTTGCTCCGATTGTAAATAAAGAGCCCAGTTCGGCATCGACAATCTTGGAGTCCTTTATCTTGACCTTGAACTCTTGGTAGAGGGACGGGCTGTTGTAGTAAATGGTTCGGGTTCCGTCGGTGCACTCATCGGTCGCTTCCCATTTGACGACGGGCTGGTCCGAGCTGGCTATCAGTAGTTCTGCTCCAAAGGCTATGGCATGGGTGATGACAACCAGCAGTGCCCAGCCGACAAAGAGATAGAGAACCACATATGCAACGGGGTGTTTTGAGCGGATGTTTTGGAGCGCGTCGGGGGCATTCATGGGGCACCTCCAAATTGCTATCTTTGACAATCAAATTTTACCATGCCGTCATGAGCGCCACCTCGAGCGGCGGTTTAGCATTTTGCTATCTAGCTGGATGCAGCAAATGCCGGGTTCCGGCTCTACAAGATTTAGCTTTCGATATTATGTAGATGCTAATTATTCAACTTTGCATAATCTTTGGGCGCGGCTTGCACTCCAGGACATGTATATCGACTGGGGTAGCGTGTCCGCCCCGCTCGCTTGCCCCGCGCCGTGGTACGATTTTTGCGTTTGAAAGTCCCGCCGCGTCCCGGCTGCCTTTGCAGCTCGTCGCGCGGCCGCACGTAAAGGAGCCATCATGGCCGGTATGAACATGCAGCAGATGATGAAGCAGGCCCGCAAGATGCAGGAGCAGCTTGCCGCCGCGCAGGAAAACCTTAAGTCCCAGACCGTCGATGCCTCTGCCGGCGGCGGCATGGTCAAGGTGACCGTTAACGGCGAGATGGAGCTCGTCAACCTCACCATCGACCCCGATGCCCTCGATCCCGAGGACGTCGATATGCTGCAGGACATGATCATGGCTGCCGTCAACGAGGCCGTCCGCGGTGTCAACGAGCTCGCCAACAAGCAGATGGGCGCCATCACCGGCGGCCTCAACATCCCGGGCATGCCGTTCTAAGACACGCATATATATGAGTGCCAACCATAGTCTGCAAAAATTGCTCGATGAGCTGGGCCGTCTGCCGGGCATTGGTCCCAAGTCGGCCCAGCGCATCGCCTATTACCTGCTCGAGGCCGATGCCGAGGAGGCGCGCCGCCTGGCCGAGGCTATCCTGGAGGTTAAGCAGGAGGTTCACTTTTGCAGCCGCTGCTTTAACTACGCCACGGCCGACGAGTGCTCCATCTGCCAGGATTCGATGCGCGATACCACTCGCATTTGCGTGGTGGGCGAGCCGCGCGATGTCCAGGCGATTGAGCGCACGGGCAGCTACCACGGTCTCTACCACGTATTGGGCGGCGTGATCAGTCCCATGGACAAGATTGGTCCCGAGCAGTTGCACATTCGTGAGCTGCTGGCACGCTTGGGCCACGAGGACATCCACGAGGTCATCATCGCCACCAACCCCAATATCGAGGGCGAGACCACGGCGAGCTACCTGGCCCGCACTATCAAGCCGCTGGGCGTTGAGGTATCGCGTCTGGCGAGCGGCCTTCCCGTGGGCGGCGACCTGGAGTATGCCGACGAGCTTACGCTTGGGCGCGCCATCGAGGCCCGTCGCACGATTTAGGTGGCGAGCCTGCTCCTGCCGTATGTCTTCATCGCGACGCACGGGGTAGCCATAATTTCCCCGTGCGACTGTAAGTTTGTTGTGCAACAAAGATGCTTTGTATCCGCTTATCGCATGGATGCTTCCACTCGCATCCTTAATTTGCCCATTCGTTGCGCAACCTTTTGGGTTCGCTGATACACTCAAATATGGATTCGAATGAATGCGCCGCTCCCGAGCGGCGTGTTTTTGTTGGAGGAGAACGCATGCGGCCCGGTGGCACTCAGACAAAGCGCGGCGCCGCGGTGCGCATGCGACGCCGACTGGGCTTGGCGCCGCGGGCGTACGCACTGCTGTCTTGCTCGCTGGTGCTGGTCATAGCTGGCGTTTCTGCCTATGGCATGACCGTGCCGTCCATGATGCAGGCACATGCCGCACGCGAACCGCGCGTGGGGCATGAGGTCAAAAGTGACCTGGGGACCACGACTGGATATGCTTGGGCAAGTGTGGTCGCGCATATTGTGTTTGGCACCGGCGACGCGGACGGCGCCGAGGCCCCGGACAACGAAGTCACGCTTGCCAATGGCAAAACCATCGTGCTCACCAACACCAAGATCATCGATCGGTTGTCCAACAATAGCGTGGCGGCAACGGTGAATAAGGTCGAGCAGCAGAAGGAGCAGGACGCCCAGCAGTCCGGAAAGCCCGGTAGCTCGGATACTTCTGGCTCCGGCTCGGATTCGTCGAGTTCGGGCGGTGGCTCTGGGTCGGGTTCCTCTGCCGGAGGGTCTGGAAACGGCGGCTCGACGGGCGGCAACACTGACAACGATGCAAACTCCGGTGGCCTTTCCGCTGCTGAGGAAGAGAGCATTCACAGCTGGCTTGTGACCAAGTACAACATGCTCGACGGCTATGTTTCTCGTGCCAATGACGTGGTCTCGACCTATAACTCTACGGGAGATCCCAGGCCGTGCGACAGCCTGGTCGGGGAGATGTTTGTCATTCGAGCCGAGTTCGGTCGTCAGACATTCTCGCCCCGGTCAAAGTGGTATCAGCAGTATGCCAATCTGTGGGGCTGTTACACCAACCTATGTCAATGGGTCGGCCATTACGGCGATGATGACGTCGCGCTCGGTAACTTCAACAATAACGTGGCGGCGCTTGCCCTATGATGACCGATCTTGCATCCACCACACCACAATCGCTCGGTCGCGATCCCATGGTCGGCCTGCGCCTGGCGCGTGTCGACGGGTTTGAGCCGGCCATTGCGCTCGGTCAGGACGAACTGCCTGCCTATCTGCGTCGTTTTACGATACTGTTTGCCGACGATGCCACCATGCGCCGTGGCGGTATCGGCCGCGTGACGCGTGCCGTCAACGCCCAAGGCGAGGCCGTGGCACTCAAGCAGCTCATCTTGCCGACGCGCGATGAGTTTGACGACGATGCAACTCACGAGGCGCTGGTCGCCAAGTTCAAGGCGGCGTTTCGCGAGGAATATGAATGCCATCGCGCCCTTTCGGGCCTTAAGGGCTTTCCCCGCCTCTATGGCTGGGGCGAGGTCGACGGTGTGCCTGCAATTGTCATGGAATGGGTCGAGGGCGAGACGCTCGCCCGCTTGCGTTCGCGGCTCGCCGTGGACGATGCCGGACGCCTGTCGCCGCTTGTGGCGGCGCGTTTGGGTCGCGACCTGTTCGATCTGCTCTGCCGTATGAGCCTGGTGGGTGAGGGCTTTGTCCATCGCGATATCTCGCCCGCTAATATTATGGTGCGTACGGCGCGTCTACCGCTTGACCGGCAGCTTGCCGAGGGCACCTTTGACCTGTGCCTGATCGACTTTGGCTCGTCGCTGGCGCTTGAGCCTGCGTCGGCCGTGGCTGGTACCGGCGGCAAGGCATCCTTTACCGAGCGCTATGCCACGCTGCGTCGCGCGACGGTTGCCTATGCCCCGCCCGAGATGCTCACCGACGATATTCCCGACCTGCGCGCTTTGCGTATGTCGCCGGCGATCGACGTCTATGCCGCGGCAAGCACGGTTTACGAGCTCATTGCCGGCGTCGCGCCATACGAAGCCGTGCCGAGCATTTCGGGCGCCTCGGGTTCGCGCAAAAAGACGCGCGACATCGCCAGCCCCTACCGTCTCAAGATGGACACGCAGCCCGACTATCCCATTGGTGCCCATGCGCCCGGTTGCGATTTGACTCAGTTGCTTCGTCGTGAGCCCGATGTGGCGCTCGCCGCGGCCGAGCAGGCCCAGCAGCTGGGGCTTGAGCCGGATTCCGAGGAGCTACGCGATGCGCTGGCGTTTGTCGATGCCCAGCTGTTCGACGTGGTGATGGCCTGTCTGTCCAGCTCTCAAAAAGATCGTCCCGAGCCGGCGGCGGTCGAGGCGGCGCTCTCGGCGTTTTGTGACCACTATGCGCAAAATGTCGGTCGTTCGCTCCGTGGCGAGCCGCTCACGCCGTGCCCCATGGATGCGTCCGGCCGCGCGGTTCGTCGCGCGCTGATGGTCGGCGCGGCGGTCGTCTGCGGCGTGGTTTGGACTGTGGTCGTGGTTTCGGCGGCGCTGCTGGCATCGGGCGCTCGCGTGACGGCGACTTTGGGATCGCTCGTGTGGTCTGGGTCGCTACCGGGTATTATTGCCGCACTGGCGTTGGCGCTGCCAGGCATAGCCGGCGTTGCCGCGGGGGCACTTGCGCGCGATCGGCGCTCGGGGTTCCTACAGGGTGTGCTTGCGCTTTCTGCCTGCGAGGTTCCGGTATTGGCTGTGGCTGCATGTAGCGTTTTTTCTCAACGCGACGTGATGGGCGGCCTTGTTGCCGCTCTGATTGCAACCTATACACTTACGTGGTTTTTGCTTGCGATGGGCTTTGCCTTTGAACTTCCCGTTTCGGCACCGCGACGCACAAAAGCCCAGATGGCGACTCCGCTTGCTGGTGGCGCCGCAGCTGCCCGCACTTTTGGCGGACCTGTCGAAGTATCGTCCGATTCTATTTCTACGACCAAGGAGGCCTAGGTCATGGCATCTCAAGTTGAGCTCACCCCATGCGGCGCCATGTTTGATATCTTTAAGCGCGCGGCGCATCTGAGCCATATCGAGCTGTGTGGCTTGGTGCTTTCGTCCCGTCCGCTCGCCGATGGCCGCAGCCCGCAGAGCCGAGCCGCCGATCGCTCTTGGGTTTCCCGCTTTATCGTTCGCGCGCCGGTCGGCACGCTTCAGCAGCGCTACTTTGCCGAATACGGTACCTCGGCTGCGCGTATTATGTCGCAACTGGCCCTGCGCCAGCGCAATCCCATGGACTCCACGGCTGTAATCAATATGGTCTGCGGTCCTGCAGGTGAGCCGATGGTACGCGCGCTCGAAGAGTGCCACCAGGACACGAATCTCTATCGCAACGCGCTCGATCGCCTGTCCCAGGCGGCGGAACTCATGCCCGCCGAGCGCGCCGAGGCCGTGCTGGTGCTGTTTGTCGCCGTCGGTTGTTCGGCGGATGTGCGGTCCTCGGTGAACTATGCCATCGACTACGCGCACGCGACCTGTGGCGGAGGCACATCCACGCCGCGTTCGCTTGGCATGTCGATGACCGCGGGCGAACGCGAGCCCGCCCCGGCGCACCCTTTGGGCTTGCTGCGCATACAAAACAGTTTTGTCGTGAGCGCCCCGCGCTGGATTCAGCCGAGTGAGCAGGGTGTTGAGATTGGCGCGCTGGCCACTGGTGAGGGCGATATTACCGACGTCGGCGACGATGTCTCGGCCCGCCATGCCCATATCTGGTGCGATGCTCAAAATATCTGGCACGTCGAGGACTTGTCGTCCACCAACGGAACCGTGGTGGTAAACGGGGCCACGCGTGTCTGCATTCAGGTCGAGCCCGGTCGTTCCGCCCAACTCAATCCCGGCGACGAGCTCAAGCTCGGCGAATCCACTACCTACGCCATCCTCTTCGGTGCCCTCTAGCCGGCAGATAGGGACGCTCCTTTTCTGCCGGCACTTGGGGACACTCCTTGGCGCGCCAGAGCCAGTCGCCCGGGGATGGAGGGGCCATTTTGGCCCTTGGCGGTCACCCAAGGTAAACCTTTACCGCCCACCTATTACCGCCCACCTATATTTGACGAAATATAGCTTGGCGGCGGGGTACAATAAACCCGCATGCGGATTTCCGTTGCGGGCGCTTCCCATCGCCGGGGCGTGCCCGGGAGCATCCGGCATGCGGCCTTTGCGGCGCTCGGTCATGTGCAAGACGGGCGGTCGAGTCTGTGGGGTGCATCAGCTGCCCCTCGCCTCGGCATGCCTTCTCTCCACGCCATGTACCTGCTGCTCAGTCTGCCTGCCAGATGATGGAAGCAACAGCGAAAATCCCATCACGCCAACATCCCGGCAATCGCCGGGGCCTGTATACCTATATGAGAGGAGAGGGGTATATGGCGCGTAAGTTTAAGTCTATGGACGGCAACGAGGCGGCCGCATATGTTTCGTATGCGTACACCGAGGTAGCGGGAATCTATCCCATTACGCCGTCCAGCCCGATGGCCGACCATGTCGACCAGTGGGCGGCCCAGGGTCGCAAGAACATCTTCGGCACCCCGGTCAAGGTCGTCGAGATGGAGTCCGAGGCAGGTGCAGCCGGTACCGTTCACGGTTCGCTGGGTGCCGGTGCTCTGACCACCACCTACACGGCTTCTCAGGGTCTGCTCCTGATGATCCCGAACATGTACAAGATCGCGGGCGAGCAGCTCCCGGGCGTCTTCCACGTCTCCGCGCGTTGCGTCGCTTCCCACGCCCTGAACATTTTTGGCGATCACTCCGACGTCATGGCCTGTCGTCAGACCGGTTTCGCCATGCTCGCCGAGGGCAACGTCCAGGAGGTCATGGACCTCTCGCCGGTGGCTCACCTTGCCGCTATCGAGGGTAAGACCCCGTTCCTTAACTTCTTTGACGGCTTCCGCACCAGCCACGAGATCCAGAAGGTCGCCATGTGGGACTACAAGGATCTGGCCGAGATGTGCGACATGGACGCCGTCCAGGCTTTCCGCGACCACGCGCTCAACCCTGAGCACCCGCACACCCGCGGCAGCCACGAGAACGGCGATATCTTCTTCCAGAACCGCGAGGCCTGCAACAAGGTCTACGACGAGCTCCCTGCCGTCGTCGAGGGCTACATGAAGAAGATCAACGAGAAGCTCGGCACCGATTACGGCCTGTTCAACTACTACGGCGCTCCCGATGCCGACCGCGTCGTCGTCTGCATGGGCTCCTTCTGCGACGTGCTCGAGGAAGTCATCGACTACCTCAACGCTCACGGCGAGAAGGTTGGCCTGGTCAAGGTTCGCCTGTTCCGTCCGTTCTCTATCAAGCACTTCGTCGACGTTCTCCCCGAGACCGTCCAGAAGATCGCCGTCATGGACCGCACCAAGGAGCCGGGTTCCATCGGCGAGCCGCTCTACCAGGACGTCGTCTCCGCTCTCTACGAGGCTGGCAAGACGGGCATCAAGGTCGTCGGCGGCCGTTACGGCCTGGGCAGCAAGGACACGCCTCCCGCGTCCGCATTTGCTGTCTTTGAGGAGCTCAAGAAGGACGAGCCCAAGCGCGAGTTCACCATCGGCATTGTCGACGACGTGACCAACCTGAGCCTGCCTGAGGCCGAGGATGCGCCCAACACCGCAGCCCCTGGCACCATCGAGTGCAAGTTCTGGGGTCTGGGTGGCGACGGTACCGTCGGCGCCAACAAGAACTCGATCAAGATCATCGGCGACCACACCGACAAGTACGTCCAGGCCTACTTCCAGTACGACTCCAAGAAGACCGGCGGCGTCACCGTCTCGCACCTGCGCTTTGGTGATTCCCCGATCCGTTCGCCGTACTACGTGACCAAGGCCGACTTTGTCGCCTGCCATAACCCCAGCTACATCGTCAAGGGCTTCAAGATGGTCCGCGACGTCAAGCCGGGTGGAACCTTCCTGGTCAACTGCCAGTGGAGCGACGAGGAGTTCGCCGAGCACATGCCCGCCGTGGCCAAGCGCTACATCGCGAACAACAACGTCAACGTCTACCTGATCGACGCTATCGACCTGGCGGCCAAGGTCGGTATGGGCAAGCGCACCAACACGGTGCTCCAGTCCGCCTTCTTCGCGCTGGCCAAGGTCCTGCCCGCCGAGGACGCCCTGCAGTACATGAAGGACGCGGCTACCAAGTCCTACATGAAGAAGGGCCAGGCCATCGTCGACGCCAACCATAAGGCCATCGATGCTGGCGCTACCGCCTTCCGTAAGTTCGAGGTTCCGGCCGACTGGGCTACCGCCGAGGATGCCGCTCCCGTCGAGCTCTCCGAGGAGACCAAGTCCGCCATCGCTCAGCAGGTCAAGAACCTGCTCGAGCCCATCGATCGCATGGATGGCGACAGCCTGCCCGTTTCCGCCTTTGTCGATTGCGCCGACGGCCAGTTTGAGCTGGGCGCCTCCGCATACGAGAAGCGCGGCGTCGCCGTGGTCGTTCCCCACTGGGACGAGACCAAGTGCATCCAGTGTAACCAGTGCGCCTATGTGTGCCCGCATGCCACCATCCGTCCGTTCGCGATGACCGAGGACGAGGCTGCCGCCGCGCCCGAGGCTACCCGCACGCTCGACGCTATGGGCCCCAAGGCCAAGGGCATGAAGTTCACCATGGCCGTGTCCCCGCTCGACTGCATGGGCTGCACCAACTGCGTCAAGGTCTGCCCCAAGGGCGCCCTCGAGATGGTTCCCACCGAGCAGGAGATGGACCAGCAGCCCGTTTGGGACTACATGGTCGAGAACGTCTCCGAGAAGAAGGAGCTCATCGCGGCCAACGTCAAGGGCAGCCAGTTTAAGCAGCCTTACCTGGAGTTCTCCGGCTCCTGCGCCGGCTGCGCCGAGACCGCCTATGCACGTCTGGTGACCCAGGTCGCCGGCGACCGCATGTTCATCTCCAACGCCACCGGTTGCTCCTCCATTTGGGGCAACCCCGCTGCCACCGCTCCTTACTGCAAGGACAAGGACGGTCACGGCCCGGCGTGGAACAACTCCCTGTTCGAGGACAATGCCGAGCACGGTCTGGGCATGGCTGTCGGTTACGAGGCCGTCCAGAACAAGCTGATCGCCGCCACCCAGGACATCATCGCTGCCGATGGTCCGTCCGACGAGCTCAAGGCCGCTGGCCAGGCTTGGATCGACTCCGTCAACGATGCCGAGGCCTCCAAGACCGCTGCCGCTGCCTACGTTGCCGAGCTCGAGAAGTGCGGCTGCGACGCTTCCAAGGCGATTCTCGCCGACAAGGCTTACCTCACCAAGAAGTCCTTCTGGATCTTCGGCGGCGACGGCTGGGCCTACGACATCGGCTTCGGTGGCCTGGACCACGTCCTGGCTTCCGGCCACAATGTCAACGTCTTCGTCTTCGATACCGAGGTCTACTCCAACACCGGTGGTCAGGCCTCCAAGGCCTCGAACCTGGGCCAGGTCGCTCAGTTCGCCGCTGCCGGTAAGGTGACCAAGAAGAAGTCTCTGGCCGAGATTGCCATGAGCTACGGCTACGTCTACGTGGCACAGGTTGCCATGGGCGCCAACCCGGCTCAGACCCTCAAGGCCATCCATGAGGCCGAGGCCTACGACGGCCCGTCCCTCATCATCGGCTACAGCCCCTGCGAGATGCACTCCATCAAGAAGGGCGGCATGCAGAACTGCCAGGCCGAGATGAAGAAGGCTGTCGAGTGCGGTTACTGGAACCTCTTCCGCTTCAACCCCGAGGCTGCTGCCGGCAAGAAGTTCTCGCTCGATTCCAAGGAGCCCGCGGGCGGTTATCAGGAGTTCCTGATGAACGAGGCCCGTTACGCTTCGCTGACGCGTTCCTTCCCCGAGCGCGCCGAGGAGCTCTTCAAGGAGAACGAGCAGGCCGCCATGGATCGCTACCAGCACCTGCTGAAGCTCAAGACGGTGTACAACGAGGCCTAGGTCTCTCACCGCAGGATCTGAGGGCTGACCTTCGCGGACGTCCTCGGACATGAAAGAACCCCCGCTGCGCACTTCGTGCGGCGGGGGTTCTTTCGTCCTGCGGAATGTCCGCGAAGGGCAGCCCTCAGATCCTGCTACGACTACGTCCTCGGATTGTGGGGCTGAACGGGGGGCGTGGTTGGCAGGGCCTTTTGTCCCGGTTGCTGTTTCGCGGCATTGCCGCGAAACCACGCGCTTCTCTGGGTATAGAGGGGGAGCTGATAACAAGCAACGCCTTATTGGAGTTGTTTTGCCAGTTCAAAAGCCCATCAATGATCTTACTGGGTGGCATTAAAACTCCTAAATGATAAAAATTGGTAGATAGGATTGCCCCTATAAGTACAAAAATTGGCAGTCAGAAATGACCCAAATCATACAGAAATTGGCAGATAGCGAAGATTCGCTTAGGTCTCAAAGCCATCGAACCGGCGCGGTACCATGCAAAAAGGCTGGGGACGCTGTTGCTTGCGTCTCCAGCCTCTTGATTACTACTTTGGGCCCCGTGATGGGGTGTGGTTGGTGCTGCTAGTCCGGTTTACCTTGTCTCGCCGGTTTCGGTGCGCAGACGGTAGCCGTGGACCAGGTCGCTGATGGCCGGCCAGGGAATCTGGCGATCGACCCAAAATTGCAGCTGGACCAGATAGCGCTCGGTGGCGCGGGTGAGGGCGGCAAACTGCTCATGGGTCTCGACCTGGGCGTAGAGGTCGCGGCTGCGGGCGAGGACGGCGGTCGTATCGTCCATCTTGCCGGTGACGTCAAAGGCGCCCGAGAACCAGTCGCACAGGCGCGCGGCGCTGTTGTTGAGGGTGGCCAAGTCGGCGGTGTTACCGTTGACGTTCTCGGCTGCCTGGGCGCGCAGGAGCGAAAGGGCGTCGGCAGCGTTCATGCAGTAGCCGACGGTAAAGTTCCATACTGCGAACTCGCGGCCAGTGTCGAGCTTGCGGCGACGCATATAGTCGATATCGCGCGGCTCCTCAAGCATCATTTGGTCGGCAAGGGCTTCTAGCGAAGTGGTGTACTCTGCAAGGTCGAGTACAAGCAGGGTGTCGATATTCATTATCTTTAGGCCTCCGCTTCGATCTCGACGATTTCGTTTTTGATGTACATGCCCTGATTGTCCCAAATGTTGCGACAAGCGGTGGCAAAGCGCTCGCGGTCGGCCTCGCAGATGCGGGCAAACATGTTGCAGGTGCCAAAAGGCTCGCAAACATCAAAGAAGATACAGACCGAAGACCAGCCGCCGTACCAGCTCACCGCACCCGCCGGCTCGTTAAAGACGGGATTCTCGATGTGCTCGTAGTTGGCGATGGGGCCCGATACGGGATAGGTCACCTCGGTATCGCAAATCTTTGCCGAGAAGATGCGCGACTCGACCGGACAGGACGCTTCGAACAATCTGCATGCTTCGGGCGCTTTGTCCCAGAGCATGTCGGCGAGAAACGTCTCACCATTCAGCGTAATCTTGAGCATTTTTGTCATAGTAAGGACCTCCTCAATCCGTCGCTCAAGGGGCTCGCTGGCGGATAAAGGAGAAGACAGCCACGGGGTCGCCGAACCCAAACTTCACGACAGATGCCTGCCGCCCCAGCCCGTGCTGTACTTGGCTAAAGTATCACGCCTTGGGAGCCGAAGCAATATCCCTGTTTAGATTTTTTTTGGACGCTTGGGCACAGCGCAACTTGTTCACAGTCGCTTACCGCAGGGTGAAGCACGATCGACTATCCTTTTTGTTGGATGAAAAGCCCCATGTTTTTGCAGGGATGCATACTCGTCCTATAAGTGCATAGAATCTCGTATAGTGCGAGTAAGATATTATGCTGTCTGTTTTGTGTTTAGCAGAGATATAGTTTGTATAATCTGCTCTAATCTCTGCTCTATTTAAATAAAGTTGCACGTAAATGGCTTAGATATGCCTGAGCTGGGCTTCTTTACGCTGAGCGGGTAAAAACGACCGTTCGCCGCTCCACTATTTTCAAAATGAATAAAATGAGCGATAAAGAGAATATAAACCTTAATAAACTCGCGTATCGCACGGACGCGGGTTATTAATGGGTTGTAGGCCTTTTACAGAAAGGATTCCAGCAATGTCTAAGCCTCTTGGCAAGCCCGATCGTATTGTCGTCGCCCTTGGCGGCAACGCTCTCGGCAACAACCCCGTCGAGCAGATCGAGGCCGTGAGCAACACCGCCCACGCGCTCCTCGGCCTCATCGAGCAGGGCAACGAGATCATCATCACCCACGGCAACGGCCCGCAGGTCGGCATGATCCAGAACGCCTTCGCCGCCGCCCACGACGCCATCGGCACCCCCGAGATGCCGCTGCCCGAGTGCGGCGCCATGTCCCAGGGCTACATCGGCTACCACCTGCAGCAGGGCATCGGCCGCGAGATGCACAAGCGCTACAAGCGTTGGCACGCCGCCACCGTCGTCACCCAGATCGAGTGCGACCCCGACGACCCCGCGTTCAAGAACCCGACCAAGCCGATCGGCCCGTTCTACACCGAGGAGCAGGCCAAGGAGTTCATGGCCGAGGACCCCTCCAAGGTCTTCGTCGAGGATTCCGGCCGCGGCTGGCGTCGCGTCGTCGCCTCCCCCGATCCCAAGAAGATCGTCGAGGCTGACTCCATCCTCAACCTGCTCGACAACGAGTTCATCGTCATCGCCTGCGGTGGCGGCGGCATCCCCGTCGTCCGCGACTACGAGAACAAGGGCTGCTACAAGGGCGTTCCCGCCGTCATCGACAAGGACCTGGGCGGCGAGCTGCTGGCCGAGGACTGCGACGCCGACGTCCTGTTCCTGCTGACCGCCGTCGAGCATGTCGCCATCAACTTCGGCAAGCCCAACCAGGAGGAGCTCGAGGACCTCACCGCCGACGAGGCCGAGCGCCTGGCCGACGAGGGCCAGTTCGGCAAGGGTTCCATGGAGCCCAAGGTCCGCGCCGCCATCAAGTTCGCCCGTTCCCGCAAGGGCCGCACCTGCATCATCGGCGCCCTGGACAAGGCCGCCGAGACCATGGCCGGCCTCTCCGGTACCCGCATCCACGAGTAGTCTCTACTCCGTTGCCTCTCTCGTGGGCGCCAGGCAAAGCGCCCACAAACTACCTCTCTTCATGAGCCCCGCAGTCCGCTCCGACTGCGGGGCTTTTGCTATTCACCTAGTCATTGGGGACAAACCCGGCACTTGGGGACGGTCCTTTCCTGCCGGCAGCTTGGGACAGTCCTTAATAGTCATTGGGGACGTTCTTAAACGACTAGTCAAACAAGAACGTCCCCAACGACTACTCATTTAAGCCTGTCCCCAATGACTGCCCAATGGCTGGGAAGGCGCATCCCACACCGACGCATTGCCTTCGGGCCCTCTTCCCAGGCTCTCCATAGCTCAGCTGGACTCCCCGCAACCTGTTCCGAGTTGGCGGAACGAGCGCGACGTGGAGTGTCATTCTTTACCGCGTTAGACTAGACGCAGGGAAAGGAGGAGGACATGGATGCTCGCGTCAAGCAGCTTGTAAATATGATCGAGGACGCTCAGCCTGTCGCTGTCGCGGTACTTGCCAAGCGTCTCGAGGTAAGCGAGCGCGCCGTGAGAAACTATATCCATCGCGCAAACGACAACCTTGCAGGGGTTGCACGCATCGTTGGCAGCAAGGGGCAGTATCGTATCGATGTTGCACGTGCAGATGAGCTTGCTCGCTTGCTAGACGGTGCGGCTCTGGCTCATCCGGGCATTCCTGATACGCGCGACGGCCGTGTGTCCTTCCTTCTTAACGACCTCCTCATGCGGTCCCAGTGGGTGACGATTGAGGAGTATGCGGATTTACTCTACGTTTCGGCGCGAACTCTGTCCAATGACATGCGTCTGGTAGAGCAGAAACTCGCCCAATTTGACTTAACGCTCGAAAAGCGCCCACGCTACGGAATCCGCGTTGCGGGCGGGGAGTCGCAACGGCGCCTGTGCCTGGCCTCGCTGGTGAGGCCCGTGTTGCCCGACACCGACGATGCAAAGCTCGCCGAGCGCCTGCGGGCCATCGCCGCATGTGTGGACGATGCCCTGACGGCCTCGCCCGTCACGGTGAGCTCGCTGGCATCCCGCAATCTCATCATGCATCTTTACATCGCTCTTGGCCGCATCGAGCAGGGCTGCTATGTCCCAGCTGCAGAATCGGACGTTCAAAAACTGGAGGGAACGCGCGAATACGCCGCGGCTTTCCAGATTGCCGCAAACATCAAGGATGCCCTGGGCGTGAGCATGCCCCGAGAAGAGGTTGCCTTTATCGCAATCCATTTGCTCGGCAGGGGCACGGGCGTGCCCGAGAAGGGCTCTGCCGTTATCTCGGACGAGATGTGGGAGATTGCTTCCGAGATGGTACGTGCGGTCAACGATGAGTTTAGGTTTGACTTTAGCGGCGATCTTGAACTTCGCATGAACCTTGCTCGGCATATCGGCCCTCTGGGCTATCGCCTTGAATATCACATGCATATGGATAACCCCATGCTGCCCGATATCAAGACGAGGTTTCCGTTGGCCTATTCGATGGCAGCTGGCACCTCGCAGGTACTCGAGCGTCATTTTGGCAGCCAGCCCTCTGATGAAGAGCTCGGCTACATCGCCATGGCATTTGCCCTGGCCCTCGAGCAGCAAGCCGACCAGCCGCGTCGCAAACGCATCCTGATCGTGTGCGCCTCGGGAGCGGGAAGCGCCCGTATGCTCGAGCACCAGTACCGCAAGCAGTTTGGCATGTATATCGATTCGATTGAGACATGCGATGTCGCCCGCGTGGGAACGCTCGACTTTTCGCACATCGACTACGTGTTCACAACGGTGCCGCTCAACGTCAAGTTGCCCGTGCCCGTCCGCGAGGCCGATTTCTTCTTGGAGACGAGCGATGTCAACGCTATCCGCAAGGTGCTGAGTGATGACGCTGCGCAATCGGACTCCCTGAGCGCTTTCTTTAGCCGTGCCCTGTTCTTCAACCGCGTTGAGGCGTCGTCGAAGCAGGCCGTTCTCCGATATCTCTCCGAGCGCGCCGTCGAGAGCGGCCGTGTCGATGCCCAGTTTGCCCAAGAGGTTGCCGAGCGCGAGAGCGCGAGTGCCACCTCGTTTGGCAATGGGGTGGCCATGCCCCATGGGATGCATCCTTTGAGCGCCGAGGCCTTTGTTACCGTGGGCCTGCTCGAACATCCCATTCTTTGGGACGAATACGGCCATGAGGTCGATATCGTCTTTATGGTGTCGTTTGCCCGGTCGGGCGGCGATGAGGCGCGGATCTTGAGCTCACTGCTCGCCGAGATCTTTATGGACCGCCAGGGAGTCGAGCGCCTACGCGAGCGCCGATCCTGGCATGAGCTGATGGCGCTTGTGCAAGCGCATACGGCTTAAGACTTCTTTTGTCGATAACCCTGTCTGTCTACCTGCAATAAACCTCGAGGATTGCGGGCGGGAGATAGGCGTTTCGAATATTCAAGTACAAACCAAACATCACGGGAGAGGAGACCGTTATGGACGATCAGGGAACCGAGATGGTTTCGTTTCAGCTGGTCGCTGCAGCGGGAGAGGCACGCAGCCTTGCCTTCGAAGCCCTTGAAAAGGCAAAAGCGGGGGATTTTGACGCCGCCGCCAAACTCATGAAGCAGTCAAAGGATGCGGGAATCAAGGCTCACCATATCCAAACGCAGCTGCTTTCGACTGAGGCAGCGGGCGAGCATCTGTCGGTGGATGTGTTGCTGGTCCATGCTCAGGACCACCTCATGTGCTCCATGCTTGCTCAGGAGCTCGTGCAGGAGCTGATCTGTCTGTATGAGCGCACTGCAACCAAGAACGCCTAGCGGCGTGCGGTGACTATCCAACCAATCAATGCGAAGGGAATCCCTTATGAAGATCCTTCTTGTTTGCGCAGCTGGTCTGTCTACAAGCATTCTGATGAAGAAACTCGAGAAATATGCGGAGCAAAACGGCATCGAGCTCGATATCGATGCGGTGGGTATCGGCGAGTATCAGGAGACGTGCGCCAATTATGACGTGCTGCTCTTGGGGCCGCAGGTGTCCTACCAGCTCAACACCGTCAAGCAGGGGAGCGGTAAGCCGACCGCGGTCATCCCCGCACAGGACTACGGCATGGGCAACGCCGCCAACGTGCTGGCACTCGCCCAGTCGCTGTTGGGTTAGGAGACGACCATGGAGAAGTTCATGACCCTGCTTCAGGAAAAACTGACCCCTATCGCCAATTTCTGCGGCACCGAGCGCCACTTTGCCTCCATGCAAAAGGGCTTTATGAGCGCGATCAGCTTCATCTTGGTATCTGCCGTCTTTATGGTCCTCGCCAACCCGCCGGTCACGGCCGACCTGGTGGCGCAGGGCGGGTTCTGGTCCGTCTTTGGCCCTTGGCTCGATTTTGCCACGGCCAATAAGCTCACGCTGCTCATCCCCTTCAACATGACGATGGGCATACTGTCGGTGATCGTGACGTTCGCAATCGCCTATAACCTGGCGGGCACCTACAAGATGCCCAAGCTTAACGCCGGTATGACCTCGCTGGTGATGTTCCTGATCGCCGCGGCGCCGTCGTCCTACTACCAGCTTGCTGACGAGTCCGTGCTCCAGGCGGTCCCCTGCACCTATCTGGGTGCGCAGGGCCTGTTTACCGCCATCATCGTTGCCTTGGTCTCCGTCGAGGTCACGCGCTTCTGCCAGACCAAGGGCATCACCATCAAGATGCCCGATGGCGTGCCGCCGTTTTTGTCCGAAACCTTTGGCGCCATCGTACCTATGCTCGCCAACATCCTCATCTTCTTTGGCGGCAACCTGCTGATCCAGATGATCGATCCCGCGCTGTCCATCCCCTCGGTTATCGAGAAGCTGCTCGCTGCCCCGCTTTCCGTCGCAGTTGACTCTGTGCCCGGCGCACTGCTTATCTGCTTCATGACGCTGCTGTTTTGGTGCTTTGGCGTCCACGGCAACATGATCGTAATGCCCATCACCGCCCCGGTCACGCTTGCCGCCTTTGCCGCCAACGCCTCGCTCTATGCTGCCGGGCAGCCGCTTGAGTTCCACCCGGTGCTCATGTCGATGGTCATCAACCTCATCGGCGGCACGGGTAATACGTTCTCTTTTGTGGCGCTCTGCGCGTTTAGGGCAAAGTCGCAGCAGCTCAAGGCATTTGGCAAGGCATCGATCGTGCCGAGCTTCTTCCGTATCTCCGAGCCCGCGATCTTCGGCGCGCCCATCATCTTCAACCCGATCCTCATGATTCCGTTTGTGCTAGGCGGCATGATCTCGGCCCTGCTGTATTGGGGTGCGGTCTCACTGGGTCTTGTCTCTAACTTCTACATCTTGGTGAGCGGCACGTTCCCCATCTTCGTTCAGGGCTTTATCCAGTGCCTCGACCCGCGCATCTGGGTGTTTACGATCGTTTTGATCGTGGTCATGGCTGTGGTCTGGTACCCGTTCTTTAAGGTGTACGACAACCTGCTCCTGGCTCAGGAGCAGGAGAACGCCGTGGCAGCTTCTGCCGAGGATACTGAGTAGCATGAGTTACTTTGACAGAACGTCTGCCGCCGGTATGCCCGAGGGCTTTTTGTGGGGTGGTGCCCTCGCCGCCAACCAGGCCGAAGGGGGCTGGAACGAGGGCGGCCGCGGCATGTCGCACTCCGACCTGATCCCACAGGGTTCCGACCGCTGGGATGTAATGTTTGGCAGGCAAAAGCCCGTGGACGATCCGGACAGGCTGTATCCATGCCGCTGGGGCAACGACTTCTTCCATCATTGGCACGAGGACGTCGAGCTCTTTGCCGAGATGGGCTTTAAGTGCCTGCGTCTTTCAATTTGCTGGAGCCGTATTTTTCCCACAGGGATGGAGGCCGAGCCCAACGGCGAGGGCTTGGAGTTTTACCGTCAGGTATTCGAGGCGCTTCGCGAGCATGGAATCGAGCCGCTTGTGACGCTGTCGCACTACGACTATCCGTTGGCTCTGGTCGAGCGCTATGGTGGCTGGCAAAGCCGAGAGATGATCGAGCGGTATGCGCACTACGTCGAGACCGTCGGACGCGCGTACCAGGGCCTCGTGCGTTATTGGCTTACGTTCAACGAGATCAACAGCGTGGCGCTGTCCTATCTCAACGCGGGTGTCACGCTCGAGGATGAGCGTGACCGTGCAGCCGTGACCGCGGCGTTCTCGCACCATATGTTTATGGCGAGCGCTCGCGCTGTCGAGATTCTGCACAAGATCGATCCCGCAAACAAGGTGGGTTGCATGATCGCTGCCGGTGCGACCTATCCGTACCGTTGTGCGCCCGAGGACGTATGGCTTGCGTATGAGGAGGACCGCGGCCGCTACTTCTACACAGACGTGATGGCTGCGGGCGCCTATCCTGCTTGGAAGCTGCGTGCGCTCGAGAAAGAGGGTGTTCACGTGCCCTTTGGGCCGGGCGATACGGAGTATCTGGCAGAGCATACGGTCGACTTCATCTCGTTCTCGTACTATTGCTCGCGCTTGGTGTGCGCCGATGATCAGGTGATCGCCGAGAAGGCGGAGGGCAACGTGTTCCCGACGCTGCGCAATCCGTACCTCAAGGATAAAGAGACTGCCTGGAAGTGGCAGATCGATGCGCTGGGTTTGCGCGTGACGCTTGCCGGCTACCACGATCGTTACCATCTTCCGCTCTTTATCGCCGAGAACGGTGTGGGCGGACTCGATGCGCTGGAAGACGGCAAAGTCCACGATGCGTATCATATTGATTACCTGCGCAGGCATATTCTTGCGCTGCGCGATGCAATTGTCGAGGACGGTGTTGACCTGATGGGATACACGCCGTGGGGCTGTATCGATTTGGTGTCGGCCTCGACGGGGCAGATGAAGAAGCGCTATGGCTTTGTTTATGTCGATGCCGATGATACGGGCAAAGGCACGTTCGATCGCTACCGAAAGGACAGCTTCTGCTGGTACCAAAAGGTCATTGCATCAAATGGCGAGGACTTGAGTTAACTCTTGCAGGTCTGTTGCCCCCGCGGTCCGCTTCGGCCGCGGGGCTTTTGCTATTGAGGCGGCTGTTCATGAGGAGCATTGCAGACTGCGGAAACCCGGCACTTGGGGACGTTCCTTTCCTGCCGGCAGCTTGGGACAGTCCTTAAAGGCCGCATCGATCAACTGCGGAAAGCACATCCCAGAATGAGCGTCCAACATGGGGTGCGGTTTCCCTTGAGGCCCTCAATCGGAAAATGCATCCCAGATTTTTGTCGAAAAGCGGTCCCTAGTTTCCCAAACGGGCCGCTAACGGAAAGCGCATCCCGCTATTGGGCCCCAAAGCAGGATGCGCTTTCCGTGCCGGTAGTTCCAAGCAGTTCGGGATGGCCCTTTTCGTCTGTTCTCGGCCGGCGTCCGTAAGACTGTCCCCAACGACCACTCGTTTAAGTCTGTCCCCAATGAGTGCTCACTGACTAGTAGTAGGCCCACATGGCTTCGACTTCGTTGAGGACTTCTACGACGCCCCAGCGACGGGCGCTGCGGCTGGCCGAGTTGGGGTCGTAGACGCCAATCTGGTTGGCATCGTCGATGCCGTAGAGCACGATGTAGTGGCCTACGTTGGTAAACGTACCGGGGTGCACTGCGGCGATAACGGGCGCACCCGAGCGAAGTGCTTGGGTAATCGATTCACGATCGTTATAGAGCTGTGTTCCGTTGAGTCCCAGCTGCCACGCACCGCCTGTCATAAACGACCACTCGGTGGCACCAGTGGGGGCGTAGTTGCCGGCTTCGGCCAGCGCGCATATATCGACCGGCGTCTTATCGGTGTGGCCGGTCTTAAAGATATAGACCATGGCGAGGCAAGTGGGACCGCAAGCGTTTTCGCGGATAGTGCCACCGGCATAGGACAGCTCCGACCATGCGGGGTCAATTTGGTAGATGTGGGGCATGGTACCGGCCTGCCATTGCGAGCGTGGGGTCGAGAACGCAAAGGAGTAACCGGGCGCGACGGGAGCTTTAAGCAGCTTGTCCTCGGCAGTGGGCTCAAGACCGGCTGATCCGTGGGAGATACAGGATCCCAAAAACACAAAGACGAGGCAGGCGGCAATGGAGCAAAGCGCAAGGCGTAGGCGGCGGGCCGGAAGCACGTGGCTTGTGGTATGCGACGCGGGGTGAGGGGCGGAATTGCCGCGATCGCGTTGAGGTCGCGAAAAGGAGCGTTTAACGTAGTAGTCGGTCTTACGGCGATCGTAGCGGCGCGGCTGTGATGTGTCGGTCTGGCGTTGGCGTGTGCTCGTACTCACGCGGTCTGACTGCTGCACGGTACGGCTTTGTTGCCGAGAAGAAGCCCCGGGCTGCTCTTGGGGGCGCTGCTGGTTGCCGTTGTCGGAGGTGCTTCTGGGCGTTGGCGTGGTGCGGCCGGCAAGGCGCACGCTTTGTGGCCGTTGGTCGCCGTCATTGTATCCGTATGCCATTCGAATCACCTTGCCTCGTGTGTAACTTGTCTATCCTACATAAAAAGATGCACGACACATGGGTATGTGCGCCAAAAGCCTGACAAATGGTATGAACGTTGCCGCGCCGCGCGCCAAGCGTCACGGCAACAGGTATCCAAAAGCAGACAAGATGAAAGCGTTCAGGACGAATGGCGTCTCCCGCCGTTCGTCCCAAAAACGGCGCCGCTCGTTTTGCAGTTTTGCCTTCGGTCGAGCCATAAGCGGCAGCGTGGCGCCGAGGCCGTATCTTAAAGCCACGAAATAAAAGCGCGCGGTCGAACAGGCCGCGCAAGGGGTGACGCCAGGGGGCGTCAAAAAGGAAAGGAGGGGAACAATGGCGGACAAGAACGCAGAAGTTGCAGTCGAGGACAACGGCGGCATGAAGAAAACGCTTTCGCTCTGGAACTTCTTCACCATCGGTTTCGGTGCCATCATCGGTACCGATTGGGTTCTGCAGGTCGGCGACTGGATGGTCGTGGGCGGCGGTCCCGTTCCCGCTATGATTGCATTCCTCTTGGGCGCAATCTTCCTCGTGCCCGTCGGAGCTGTTTTCGGTGAGCTCACGGCTGCTATCCCCATTTCGGGCGGCATCGTCGAGTATGTCGATCGTAGCTTTGGCCGTACGATGAGCTACATCACCGGCTGGCTCCTGGCCCTGGGCAACGGCATCCTGTGCCCGTGGGAGGCCATCGCCATCTCGACCCTCGTGTCCGAGATGTTCGGCAGCCTGCCCGGCCTTGAGTGGCTGCGCGCCGTCAAGCTCTACACCATCCTGGGCGCCGACGTTTACCTGTTCCCGACGCTGATCGCGCTCGGCTTTGCAACCTACGTCATCTTCCTCAACTTCCGCGGTGCCAGCTCGGCCGCCAAGCTGCAGGCCTTCCTGACCAAGGCCCTGCTCTGCGGCATGCTACTCGCCATGGGCGTCTCGCTGTTCACCGGCTCGCCGGACAACGCCATGCCCGTGTTCTCCCAGGTCACCGGTGCTGGCGGCGGCAAGCCCGCTACCGAGGGCACCAGCCTGTTCGCAGGCATCGTTTCGGTCCTGGTTCTGACCCCGTTCTTCTACGCCGGCTTCGACACCATTCCTCAGCAGGCTGAGGAAGCAGCCGAGGGCCTCAACTGGAACAAGTTCGGCAAGATCATCTCCTTGGCTCTGCTGGCCGCCGGCGGCTTCTACATGGTCTGCATCTACTCGTTCGGCACCATCCTCGACTGGCATGAGTTTGTTAAGAGCCCGGTTCCCGCGCTTGCCTGCCTCAAGGGCATCAACATGCTCCTGTACCTGGCCATGCTCGTCATCGCCACGCTTGGACCCATGGGCCCGATGAACTCCTTCTACGGCGCCACGAGCCGCATCATGCTCGCCATGGGCCGCAAGGGCCAGCTGCCCGAGAAGTTCGCCGAGGTCGATCCCAAGTCCGGCGCTCCCAAGCTCGCCTGCGTCGTTCTGGGCGTCATCACCGTCGTCGGTCCGTTCCTGGGCAAGAACATGCTCATCCCTCTGACCAACGTGTCGGCTCTCGCCTTCATCTTCTCCTGCGGCATGGTCGCCCTCGCTTGCCTGCGCATGCGCTTCACCGAGCCCGACCTGCCTCGTCCCTACGAGGCGCCCGGCGGCAAGTTTGGCATCAGCCTCGCTATCGTTGCCTGCGGCACCATCATTGGCCTGCTCGTGATCCCGTTCTCTCCCGCCTCCCTCAACATGGTGGAGTGGAGCATCGTGATCGGCTGGCTGGCTGTTGGCCTGGCCCTCATGGCCTTCACCAATTCCCGCAAAAATAACGCCTAGCCGGGACGGATCGGGTGTGCGGGGCCCTCTCTCCCGCGCACCGAACCCGGCACCACTTGGGTAGTTTTGTGAGGCCTTAACCCAACGCGGCCTCGCCCACTATATGGATCCATAAGGAGGAACCATGTCCACTAAGTATGCAATCGTTGGCGGCAAGCTCATCGACGGTACCGGTGCCGAGCCGGTCGAGAACTCCCTCGTTCTCGTCGACGACAATGGCAAGATCGATTACGCCGGTGTCATGCAGGACCTTCCCGAGGGCGTTGAGGTTATCGACGCCGCCGGCAAGACCGTCCTTCCCGGCCTGATCGACACCCACCTGCACTTCTCGGGCAACCTGACCGACGATGACACCGACTGGGTCATGCAGCCGCTCCTCGAGAAGCAGGCAGTCGCCGTCAAGCAGGCCTACGACTGCCTCATCCACGGTCTCACCACCGTCTGCGAGATCGGCCGCTTTGGTATCCAGATCCGTGACTGCATCGACAAGGGCGTCTTCAAGGGCCCGCGCGTTCTGGCAACCGGCCTTGGCTTCTGCCGCGTTGCCGGCCACGGCGACTCCCACCACTGCAGCCAGGAGCTCAACAAGGAATCGCACCCCTGGGGCGATCAGGTCGACGGTCCTTGGGATCTGCGTAAGGCCGTCCGCCGTCGCCTGCGCGAGAACCCCGATGCCATCAAGATCTGGGCTACCGGTGGCGGCATCTGGCGCTGGGACTCCGGCCGCGACCAGCACTACTGCTCCGAGGAGATTCAGGCCGTGGTCGAAGAGGCCAAGATGGTCGGCATCCCCGTGTGGAGCCACTGCTACAACAACCACGCCGCTGCCTACGATTCCGTCCGCTTTGGCTGCGAGCAGCTGATCCACGGCTTCGATATCGATGAGCGCACCATGGACCTCATGGCCGAGCAGGGCACCTTCTTCACCCCGACGATCGCCTTCCTGCCCACTTGGTACGCCACCTATCCGCCCGTCTACGTCCCCGAGCTGCACGACAAGTACGAGGGCACCCTGGTCGAGAAGGAACTGCAGCGCAACTACGACTGCCTGCGCGAGGCCAAGAAGCGCGGCGTCGTCATGACGATCGGCTCCGACTCCTTCTCCTTCGTCACCCCGTACGGCACCTGCTCCATTGAGGAGATGTACGAGTTCGTCGACAAGATCGGCTTCACCCCGGTCGAGACCATCACCTGTGCCACCCTCAACGGTGCCAAGATGTGCCACATCGAGGACGAGACCGGTTCCATCGAGGCCGGCAAGTGCGCCGACCTGCTGGTCGTCAATGGTGACGTCGCCGCCGACATCCACGTGCTCAACACCGACAACATGGACGTCATCATGAAGGACGGCTGGATTGTCGAGGCCGGCACCTTCGGCGAGGGTAACAAATACAACGCCTAGAGTTCATCTTTGAGCTAAGAGAAAGGGGCTCTGTGAGCCCCTTTCTAAAGATACGATTCGCGATGTGCCTGCCGATTACAAAATGAGCATCAGCACGGTGACAAATGAAACAGTGATCACGGTAAGCAAGGCCATATATTTGGCGGCCGTCTTGATGTAGGTCGTGTAGCTTACCTGGGCAAGTTCGAGACCGGCCATGATGGAACCGCATGTGGGGGTGATCATGGCTACAACGCCATGTGTGGCGAGGTAGATTGCGACCATGGCTTCGGGGGCAAAGCCCAACGATGCTGCCAACGGTCCCATGATGGGCATGGAGACGGTTGCCATGCCGGTGCTCGAGGGGATCAAGAAGGATAGCGCAAAGTACAGGGCGTACGAGAGTGGCGCGAACACTGCGGCGGATACGCCGGCGAGCGCGTTGGCGGCGTTGGTGAGGATCCACACGTCGAGTCCGGTGATGGACATGAGTACGGAGACGCCGCGGGCGACGGCGACGACGAGCGCGACGGAAACCAGGTCGGCGCATCCGTGCAGGATGGTATCAACGAGTTCTTTCTCCTGCATGCCGGCAACCTTGCCGATGATAATCGTCATCGTGAAGAACCAGATGCCGCATTCGGTAAAGTACCACTGGCCAAGTGGCAAGCCGGTCAAAAGCGCGCTCCATGCGGTGCTGAGGTCATCGCCCGTGGCTCCGATATCAAATAAGCCAACTCCGAATGTCTGCCACGGAATAAAGCCGATAATCATGACGACAAACGTGAGGGCGAAGAGAACAAGGACGCGCTTTTGAATCTTGGATAGCTCGACGTGTGCGTCTTCAGCGGAATCGCCATCCTTGTCGCCGTAGAGGCGCTCGGCGGTCTTCCATTCCTCGGGGGTAAGCGATGAGGAAGTGCGGTCAGTGCGAACGCGCTTGGCGTACCGCATGACAAAAATGATGCCCGAAATCTCGGCGATGGTGAACATTGCCAGGCCGATGCCGATCATGAGCCCCTGGTCATAGGGGATGCCGGCTGCCTTGAGGGCATCGAGTGCGAGTCCGGTCGAAAACGGGTTGACCGTCGATCCCAAAACGCCAAGGCCGCAGCCCATCAGGACGACCATGCATCCTACGAGCGGATCCCAGCCCATGGCAAACGTGACCGATGCCAGCAGCAGGTAGAAGGGGACAGATTCCTCGAGCATGCCGTACGTGGATCCGCAGATGCCAAAAGCGAGCATGAGGACGGGGACGAGCAGTAGGTCATTGCCGCCCAGTTTGCGGACGAGCACGGCGATACCGGTGTCGAGTGCGCCCGTTTTTTGGACGACGCCCAAAAAACCGCCGAGCACAAGAATGAACACGCAGACTTGCATGGCGCTCTCGAAGCCCAAGAAGGGGGAGGCCATAAAGTTGCCAAGCGTTGCGGCCTGCACATCGGGGCTAAATGACGAAACGACCCACGAGACGATGGCCACGAGCAGCAGGCAGCCAAAGAGGATGGTAAAAGATGATGGCATCTGGCGTGGCTTGCGCTTCTCGCCAGAGCCGGCAGCCTTATCGAACATACCGAGCTCCTTCACGACGAAACACATCCCCGCGAGGGGGATGCGCCTCTAAATTAAGTGGTGAGGTCTTGACTCTGTTGCCGACTTGAAGGCTGCACCCTTCATGTCAGGGAAGCGATGCGTTTAATAATACGTGCATCACATATCGATATTATCACTCGGGTAGTATGTGAGAACGTCTTTGGCGGCATGTATTCCGCAAACGAGCCGACCTATCGGTGAACGTACAATGTGATATACGTTATTGTATATATGCTGGTATTTTAAAGAACTATCCCCTAGAGAATTCTTTGCTGTTGGTCTTGTGGCCCCTGCTGTTTCGGTTTGTGGTGACTGCATGTTGCTCTAGCGAGAGGGGGGGAGCAATAAAACGGGATGAAGAACAGGCCTTCATCCCGTTGGGCCACATGTTTTGGAAGCCGTTTAGGCTCCTACAGCACGTTCTCGACGGGAACGTCGTTAACTAGCTTAAAGAGCTGGTCCTTTTCGCCCTTGAGGAAGTGTCCGATGTTGTTGCACGGGAAGATCATGAGGTCGCGCAACGATGAAGACGAATAGAATGCGGAGTGCGGCGTGATGATGACGTTGTCACGGCCGACGAGCGGGTGGTTTGCCAAGTCGGGCGTCTCGTCATACAAAACGTCGGCGCCAAATGCGCGAATCTGGCCCGAGTCGAGCGCCTCGATAAGAGCGGGCTCGTCCATGCAGAGGCCACGACCCAGATTGATCACGATCGGCTTTTTCTTCATCTTGGAGAACTTCTCGGCATCGAAATAATGGTAGTTCGTCTCGTTGAGGTTCATATGATTGATGATGATGTCGGCCTCGGCCAATACCTCATCGATTTCTGCCTGTTCAACACCGTTTTGCTCAAAGAGATCCTGATCGATAAACGGATCATTGGATACAATGCGCTTGACGAGACCCTTGGCTTTGCGAGCGGTGCACTTACCGATTTTTCCAAAGCCAAAGATGCCGAGCGTTTGGTCTTCTAGGCGAGGGACTTCGGGCGCCGCCGCGTAGTCCCAGCGGTGCTCTTGCTCGATCTGTCCGATGTAAAACTTAAAGTTCTTGTTGAGGGCATACATGTAGGCGATGGCACTTTCGGAAACATCCCAGGTGCAATACTCGCCGACGGGGCAGATTCCGACGCCGCGCGCGGTTGCCTCGTCCATGTCCACGTTGTCATAGCCGGTGGCGTTGATGGCGATAACCTTGAGATTGGGGGCGTGCTCAAAGGCTTCCTTGTCCACCTTGATGAAGGCAGTGAGCAGGGCGTCGGCATCGGCGAGATGCTCGTAGAACTCCTCGCGTGCCTCATCGGTGTACGCGTAGACCTCAACCTCGATGTCGTCGCCAAGATGGGACTTGAGGGTTTCGGTCTCAAGGTCGTGCTGGGGCATCATGCTCTCGGCATAATCACTGATCAGGATCTTCATAGGTGGCTTCCTTTTCCCGTTACGGGGTTGGCATGTAAAGGGGCGCCGCTGCGCCGGAATCCAGCAGAGCGGCGCCCCATGAGAGGCTCGGACAATACTGTCCAGGCGAAACGTTCGGACTACGGACGCTCGATTGGCTGGGTCAGGCAGTGCGGGCCGCCACCGGCGTGCAGAATCTGGTCGAGCGGCACGTCGATGACTTCGATGCCCAGAGCGCGCATCTTGTCATTGATGTGCTTGTTCTTCTCGATGGCAACGACCTTGTTGTTGCCGATGCACTGGACGTTGCAGCCGTGCTTGTACATATCCTCGCTGGCGACGGGGATGAGTTCAAAGCCGCGGCGCTTGAGCATTTGCAGGAAGTTGTAGGGCAGCTGATCGATACAGGCGAGGGCAACCTGGGGAGCGACGATGTTAAAGATCATGTCGAGGTGCAGGTTGTCGGGCGGGCAGGGAACGCCGACGACGGTATAGCCAAACTTCTCGAGCTGATGGCGGAGGCTGGCGACTCCCTGTTCATCGGTACGATCGACCATGCCCCAGGCGAGCGTGTGCTCATCGATCATCCAGAAGTCGCCACCCTCCATGCAGCCCGCGTTAACGCGGGCGACGATGGGGACACCCATCTCCTTAAGCTTTGCCTCATAGGATTGGGCCTCGATCTGGCGGACCGGATGACGGAAGTGACCCATGACGGCGCCTTCCTTGATCATGCAGCCGTAGTCGCGGGCAAAGGTCATGACCTCATACTTGGGGTTGGCTTCGACCTCGACGACCTCGATGCCGTTATCCTTGTAGGCGTCAACGAGCATCTGCCATTCCTTGACCATGATGTCGTTCTGTTCGGTATCGCCCTTCTTCATCCACTCGGAAGTGATGACATTGATGCCGTTGAAGGTGTAGTACTTCGGCGAGCACATCATGACTTTTTTAAGCGGATTGGTGGCGTTGGAGACGTAGATTTTCTCTTCAGACATGGCAGGTTCCTTTCTTTAAGACCTACATACCTTAGATGGAAAGCGCGCGGCGGGAAAAACGGAGGGGCTTGCCCGCCGCGCGAGAATCCCCACGGGGGGGCGCCTAGAGCATCACGAGGACGCAGAGGAAGGCGCAGCAGGCGGCGAACAGGATGGCGACGATGGGGGCGATTTTCTTGACCCAGTCGCCGTAGCTCATGTGCGCCGCGGCCGTGCACGTCATGACGACGATGGAGCACGGGGTGATCATCTTGGCCAGGCCGAGCGCCATGAGGTAGATGATGACCATGATGTAGACGTCGACGCCGGCGAAGGTGGACAGCGTGCCCATAATGCCCATGGTGGCGGCGGCCAGGCCGGTGGAGCTGGGGATCAGGCAGGCAATGAGGAAGTAGCAGACCAGGGCGACGACGACGAAGGCGAAGGGCGGCAGGGAGGCAAGCGCGTTCTCGCACATGTTGAGGATGGATGGGGTGATCTGGCCGTTGTCCATGACGACCTGGATGCCGCGGGCCAGCGGCACGACGAAGGCGGTGGAGACCAGGCCGGAGGCGCCCTTTAGAATCGTGTCGATGATGGTGTCGGCGTCATAGTGCATAACTAGGCCGATGAGGATGACCATGATTAGCGTGATCATCGAGAGCTCGGGGAAATACCAGTTTCCGAAGGCAGTGATGTCGGTGCCCAGGATGTTGCGCAGGACCGGAGTCGCGGCGACCCAGGCGGTGAAGTCCTCGAAGAACGTCCACTCGGGGTTGAGGGAGGTCCAGGGAGTCAGGCCGACGATCATAAAGGCGAAGGTAAGCATGAACAGTACGAGCGCGCCCTTCTGGCGGCCGGTGAGGGTGAGGTCCTCGTCGTCGGCGGCGGGGAACTCCTTGAGATCCTGCTCGCGGCGGAAGAACTGGACGGACTTCTCGGGATGCGCCTTGATCTTGTCTGCATAGCGGCAGATGAGAAGGATGACAAGGCCGGTGAAGATGACGAACATCGCGATGCGGGGGATCATGCCCTCGCCGGGGGAGATGCCGGCGATGCCTGATGCGATGCCCGTGGAGAACGGGTTAATGATCGAGGAGAGGCAGCCGATCTGGGTGCCGAGGACGACGATCATGATCGCGGTGACCGTATCGAGGCCGAGGGCCAGGATGACGGGTACGAACATCAGGAAGTAGACGATGCCTTCCTCGTAAGCGCCTTCGAGTGTGCCAAAGAATGCCATCAGGATAACGAGGATGGCGATAAGCGCGTGCATGTTGTTCTGGTTGGCGATCGTGATGCGCTTGATGGCCGTCTTGAGCGCGCAGGTGCGATCCATCATCTCGAGCAAGCTGCCGAACAGCATGATGGTGAGGGAGATGGAAATGGCGCCGGAGACCGTGCCACCACCGAGCATGCCGGTGATGGGGGCCATGAAGATGTCCCAGAGACCCTGGGGGTTGCTCTCGACCACGTGGTAGGTGCCGGCGATGGCGTCGCCGCCCTCGGAGAGCTCGTAGGCTCCGCCGGGAACGAACCAGGTCAGGAGGGCGATGAAGGCGATGACGGCGAACAGGATCACGTACGTGTTCGGCATCTGGAATTTCTTCTTCGCCGGCTTTTCCTTAATTTCTTCAGCCATGGGGCTTCCTCTCTTGAGGCGGATGGAGGGGCGCCGCGCGGAGGGGGGGGTACCGTGCGGCGCGTGGAAAATCGGTGCTCCGTGCTAGACGCGCGGGATGTAGAGGTTGCCGAGGGTCGCGGCCATGATGGCCTTGATGGTGTGCATGCGGTTCTCGGCCTCCTCGAAGCAGCGGGAGTGCTCGCTGTAGATTACGTCGTCGGTGCACTCCATCGCCTCGATGCCGTGCTCCTCCTTGATCTTGGCGGCATACTCGGTCTCGGCGTTGTGGAAGGCCGGGAGGCAGTGCAGGAAGATCCAGTCGGGGTTCTCGATGTGGGAGACGAGCTCGGCGTTGACCTGGAACGGGGTCATCAGGCGGACGCGCTCGGCGAACTGGGACTCCTCGCCCATGGCCGCCCAGACGTTGGTGTAGACGGCGTCGGCGCCGCGGACGGCGTCCACGGGGTCGTTGGTGACGCGGATGGTGGCGCCGGACTCGGCGGCGAACTTCTGCGCGAGGGCGACGATCTCGGGGTCGGGCTCGAGCTCCTTGGGCGTGGCGTTGACGTAGTTCACGCCCAGGATGGCGGAGGTGATCATGAGGGAGTTCTGGACGTTGTTGCGACCCTGGCCGCAGTAGGCGAGCGTGAGGCCCTCGAGCTTGCCGAAGTGCTCCTTGATGGTCATGAAGTCGGCCAGCATCTGGGTGGGGTGCTCGCGGTCGGTGAGGCCGTTCCACACGGGGACGCCGGAATACTCGGCGAGCTGCTCGACGTGGTCTTGCTTGAAGCCGCGGAACTCGATGGCGTCGAACATGGAGCCGAGCACCTTGGCGGTGTCGAGGACCGTCTCCTTCTTGCCCAGCTGGATGTCGCCCTTGCCCAGGTACTCGGGATGGGCGCCCAGGTCGATGCAGGCGGTGGTGAAGGCGGCGCGGGTGCGGGTGGAGGTCTTCTCGAAGAGGAGTGCGACGTTCTTGCCCTCGAGGTAGCGGTGCGGGACGTTGCGCCTCTTGAGGTCCTTGAGGTGCTCGGCGAAGCCGATGAGCCACATCAGCTCGTCCTTGGTGTAGTCCCTCGTGGAGAGCAGGTGGCGACCCTGGAAAACCGAATCAGTCATAGTTTGTCCCCTTTCGTCGGGTTTTGTCCTATCCCCGACGGACGCCCGTGCGGGCCCCTCCAGACAGGTTAGGTGTTTCGTTCGCCCCATTTGGGGCATCGATACCTGTTGTCGGGTGCCGGTGCAGCGGCACGCCGAAACCATGACTCAAAGTCTAGAAGCACCCAGATGCCGTGTATTTGGTGCCAACTCAAAGCCTTCTAGGGGTCTATTTGTTATTTTTTACAAATGTATGGACATTCATGAACGATTGGCGGCCTGTAAGCCCAATCATCCGAGCGTAGTTGGGGCTGTTTTGTGAAAAATGACGATTCCGGTTGGCTCGCGCTATCTGCTGAGGAAAGCGAGCGAAAGGAATACGAGTAGCTCACGGTCGTGTGAGTCATCCATGTCAAGGAGCGCTCGAATGCGCCGCAACCGATATCGGACGGTGTTGGGGTGTTGGTGTAGGTGTTCGGCGGTGTCGACGATGTCGCCGCTGCAGCGCACAAAGGCGCGTGCCGTTTGGACCAGTTCGGTAGAGTTGTGTGCGTCGTAGTTTTCGATACGGCGGCGGAAACCTTGCGCGGTGCGCTCGAACATTGGGTTGGTCTGCGCTGCATACGAGAAAGCGTCCATGGACAGATCCGACCACTCAAGCCTGCGCGCTCCGCTCAGATGGGATTCATTGAGAAGAATCGTTGCCTGGCGAATGGAGATATCTGCCTCGCCGAGGGGTACCAGGTCGCCTACGCCGCAGTAATTTACGCCAACGCCTCGAATGGCATTCTCTAGGTCGCAGAAGACGCCCTCGTGCTGTTCATCGGTGGCATACGAGACAAAAACGAGCAATGCATCGTGATAGCGAAACGCACAGGCATTTTGGACATCCTCGTGTCGCTGGCGAAACGAGTCCAGATAATCGTTGAGTGTATCTTGAATTGCGTACAGTGAGCATCGGTCATCCTTTTCAGCCGAGATGGCGATGCAACGCATCGTCGAGCCGGTGAGACCTGCCAGTTTGTTGATTTCTTGTCGTACTTGAGACTTCGATCTTCCCACCAAGAACTGATCAACGGCATCGCTTTTGTCGGATGCGTCAAGATCGCGTTGAAGAAGATTAAGCGATTCGAAAGCGACGCGTTCATGGTAGGCACCGGAATAGAGATACACCGGGACGCCCATACGCACGCTTGCTTGGGCGACTGCATCGGTGAAGCAAGGCGAGTACACACGTTTCACGGCAATGGCTGCGACACGTCGTTCAATCATGGCAATAAGCGACGTGTCGGAGAGGTCGGGATCTTCGTAGCAAAAACCAAGATTGGTGAGAATGAATTCACCGGGCATGTATGCGCTGTAGTCGTTGATTGAGGGAGGGCAGTCTAGGATGCCAACGTTGTAGACGCGGTGCTCCCCGGCGTCTTTGATAGGAGCGACTAGGTCGATTTGCTCAAATGCCGGTAGGGCCAAAATGTCGGCGACTGTAATCATGAGTGTCTCCGTGCGACGCGAGGCTGTTTGATGGATGCGAGGCAAGCGCTGCCTGTCCATATAATGGTATGACAAGAATTGGGTGCGGGGTGCATATGTTGATATTAAACGATAACCCCCTGTTTCCATGCCGGGGCCGCAGTGGAGAAGGCGTGAGCAACGGAAAAGACTGGCTGCGGCGCGCATCGTTCAGCATATCGTTTATCATTACAGGTTTGGTATGGGCGCGCGGTGGGCATAATGGGTGGCATCGAATGAAATCGAAAGGATCATTATGCCCGCGCTTATCACCCATCATCTGTTTGGCGAGGAAAGCATCGACCGTCTTCCGCAGGGCGTCATCGCGTCCGATGAAGAGCGCATTGCCTTTATCTTGGGCAACCAAGGCCCCGACCCGTTTTTCTTTCACATTCTGACGCCGCGCGTTTCCGACTGCACGCTGCTGGCGCAGGTCATGCATCGCTCGCGCATGTCTCGCCAGTTCGCGTGCCTGCGCGACGGCGTGTCGCATCTGCTGCCGCGCGACGCCAACTTGGGCCGTGCCTTTGCGTTGGGCCTGCTGTCTCATTACGTGCTCGACCGCAACGCCCATCCCTTTGTCTATGAGCAACAGTTTGGCATCGTGGAGTCCGATTCAGAGCTTGAGGATTCGAGCAGTCAGGTCCATGCCGTGATCGAGAGTGACCTGGATGTACTGATGCTGCAGCTTAAACGCGATGGCGCTACGGTCGACGATTACCCGCCGGCGGGCGAGATCGTCACCACCGACCGTATCAATCGCGTTGCCGGCGTGCTGATGAGCTATGTTGCCGGACGCGTGTACGGTATTGACATTCCGGCGGGGGAATACGGTGCCGCCGTTGCCAATATGCAGCGACTTTACCGCGCGATTGAGCCGGCCGGCTCCGTAAAGACGCGCGCGATCTCGTTGGTTGAGGGCTTGGTGCACGACTACTCGCTGCTCGACGGCCTTGCCCATCGCGTGACGACGGAGCTGCCCGAGCGCACCGGTAACCTGGGCCATCTGACATGGAAGAATCCCTTTACCGATGAGGTCTTGAATGAGAGTTTCCCCGAGGTCTTTGATCGCGCGCTGGTCGATTACGAGTGTACGGTCGCGCGTTTTATCGAGACCGGCGACATGGAGGCCGTGACCAGTCACGTCAACTACAGCGGTCGCGTGCTCAATGTCGATGAGGAGTTCGACCGCGAGGAATAGGGCCCATGCGTGCCCCTTTGCCGAATCCTTACCGGTGCTTCTGGACAATTGGGGTACGATGAATTAACTGCATATCGGGCGAATACGAAGGGTCCCTGTCCATGAAATACACCAAGCTCGAGCGTAACTGGGTCATGTACGATGTGGGAAACTCGGCCCTCGTGCTGCTCAATACCTCGGTGGTGCCCATTTACTTTAACGCCATCAATACCGGCGCTTCCTCGGCCGACCTGGTGGTCGCCTGGGGCAATGCGCAGACGATCGCCTCGCTGGTCATCGCCATGCTCATGCCCATTCTGGGCGCGCTTGCCGATTACGCCGGCAACAAGATCAAGTTCTTCTTGGGCTTCTTCCTGACGGGTCTCGTGCTTTGCTTTGCACAGGCTATCCCGATGTCCGCCATGGCGTTTTTGACCGTCTATGTGCTGTGCACCATCGGCCTCAACTCGTCTATGACGTTCTACGACGCCATGTTGCCCGATGTCACCACCGATGAGCGCATGGACGCCGTGTCGAGTTCGGGCTTCGCTTGGGGCTACATCGGTTCCACCGTGCCGTTCATCATCTGCCTGGCGCTCATTATGGGCGGTCCGGCCCTTGGCGTCCCCACCATGTTGGCCACGCGCCTGTCGTTTATTATCACCGGCGCCTGGTGGCTCATCTTTACCTTGCCGCTCATCCGCACCTATAAGCAAAAATACGGTCGCGAGCGCAAGCCCGAAGACACCATCGGCTACATTGTGGGCGGCGTGTTCTCCGAGGTCGGACACACCATGCGCGAGATCGCCCACAACAAGACCGTGCTGGTCTACATGATCGCGTTCTTCTTCTATATCGATGGCGTGCACACGGTCATCTCCATGGCAACCAGCTACGGATCGGCCTTGGGCATCGATTCGACCCAGTTGGTCCTGGCGCTGCTCGTCACGCAGTTTGTGGCTTTCCCGTCCGCCATCATCTACGGCAAGCTCGCCGGCCGCGTGGGCACGCTCAACATGATCTTGGTGGCAGTCGCCGCCTATATGGGCATCGTGCTCTTTGCCGCGTTCTTCCTCAAGACCGCCTTTGAGTTCTGGGTGCTTGCCATTTTGGTCGGCCTGTTCCAGGGCGGCGTGCAGGCGCTCAGCCGCAGCTACTTTGGCCGCATTATTCCCAAGGAAAAGTCCAACGAGTACTACGGCTTCTTTGATATCTTTGGCCGCTATGCAAGTGTTATGGGCACCTTCTTGGTGTCGGTCGTCACCTCGCTGACCGGCAACCCCTCGCTGGGCGTCCTATCTATCGGCGTGCTGCTGGTGGTGGGCTTTGCGCTGCTGGTCCGTCTGTCCCGCATGTCTCAAACGGCAGAGCAGGCCGCATAGGAACTTGCCGGTAATTGCGTCCGCCGCGATACTCTTTTGGGGCTATCCGCAATAAACATTCTGACTTTCGAACAATGATTAGCCCAAGTGGGTATGATGGAGTCAGCTAGGTCGCGGGGCGTCGCCTGTGTTTGGCGGCGTCCCGTTTTTGTGTTGCAGGGAGGGTAAGGCATGAACGCCACGGTCGTGATTCCAACGTATTGGGCGGGCGATGACGCTCGCGCAAACGCCCCTGGCACCTATGACCATTCGACACGACTCAACGCCGACAATCCCGAACTCGACCGCTGCCTGGCCTCGCTTGAACAGGTGCGCGACATCCCGCGCATCATCCTTTTGGTGGTCTGTCCCGTTTCTGCCACAGCCGATGTGTCGCTGCGCGTGCACGAGATTGTCGACGCGCATCCCACGCTCAAGGTCACCGTCGTCACCAACACCCAGGCCTCGCGCATCGCAGACCGGGTTGCTCAGATCGCGCCCAAGGGTTCGGGCGAGTGCGTGAGTCTGCGAGGCTACGGCGCCATCCGCAACATGGGGCTGGCCTGTGCCGCTGTGCTGGGGCATGACGCGGTTATCTTTTTGGATGACGATGAGACTGTCATCGATGCCGACTTTATGAAGCGTGCGACCTACGCGCTGGGTCAGCAGACGCGTCAGGGCCTGCCGATCTTGGTCAAGAGCGGCTATTTCTACGATCGCGACGGATCGCCGCTGGCTCCCACGGACAAGGCGGGCATCTGCCATCGTTGGTGGACCAAGCGCATCGAGTTCAACCGTTGGATGAAAAAGGCGCTCTCGGGCACCCGCATCTCGCGCTCCAACTACGTGTGCGGCGGCCTGATGGCCCTGCACGCCCGCGCCTTTACGCGTGTGGCCTTTGACCCGTTTATCACCCGCGGCGAGGACTTGGATTACCTCTTTAACATGCGCATGTTTGGCTACGACGTGTGGTTCGATAACGAGTGGACCGTGCGCCATTTGCCTCCGGAGTCCGAAAAGCGCTCACCGCGCTTTATGCAGGATGTATACCGTTGGTACTACGAACGGGCCAAGTTGACGTTCGCCGCGCATCAAAAGGAGCTCATTCCCGTTACGGCGGCATCGCTCATGCCCTACCCGGGCCCGTGGATTTCGCGCGAGCTCGACGACCGCGTGCGCAAAACCGCTATGGTCCGCAGCGTGTTTACCCGCGAGCATGAGGGCTACCTGCGCATCTGGCGCCATGGTATCGACGAGGCAAAGGCCTATGCGCGCCAAAACGCTGCAAGCTACCTGCGTTTCCAGAGCTTTTGGCCCAAGATCATGGACGGGCTTTGGCGTGACGCACAACTGATCAGTATCCTGGAGGGGGCCGAATGATCGACCGCCGCGCCCAGCGCGATAGTTCATTATCAATCTTTCGCATCATTGCCGTTGCCTGCGCCATTTGCGTGCTGATGTACTTTATTTTTGCCCTGGTGACCGGCATCGAGCCGATCGCCACGGTGATTGCCTGCGCGCTGCTGTGCATCTTTCTGTGCATCTTTATCTTTTTGACGCTCAATCCCGATTCGGTGCGCTCGCAGTACACCGAAGAGACGCTCTCGGTGGCCTCGGCCATGCTCGAGGACATTAAGGGCGGTCTGACGCAGGAGTCGGCGCGTTTGGTGTGCCAGCGCATTTTGCCCGAGACGCGCGCCATGACGGTGGCCATCACCGACGAGGAAAACGTGCTTGCCTGCGCGGGCGAGTTTGAGGAAAAACTATTGCCAGATTCTCCCATCCACACGCTTGCAACGCGCTACGTTATCGAACATGGCATCGTGCAGTCGTTCAACCGTATGGTGGATGTCGTGGGTTCGGACGGCTCGCACAACCAAGTCCCCGCCGGCATTATCGCTCCCATCAAGGTGGGCGATCGTACCGTCGGCACGCTCAAGTTCTACTACAAGACCCCGCGCGCCGTCGACCGTACTCAGTACGCGCTTGCCTCGGGCTTTGCCGAGATCTTGTCCACGCAGCTCGCCATCCACGAGCTCGAGGTGCAAAAGGAACTCACGGCGCGCGCCGAGGTGCGTGCGCTGCAGGCACAGATTAACCCGCACTTCCTGTTCAACACGCTGAACACCATTGCATCGTTTACGCGCACCGACCCGCTGCGGGCCCGCGAACTGCTTCGTGAGTTCTCATCGTTCTATCGCGCCACGCTCGACAACTCGGGATCGCTTATTCCGGTCTCGCGCGAGGTCGCACAGACCAAGCGCTACCTTACCTTTGAGAAGGCCCGCTTTGGCGAGGACCGCGTGCTTGCAACGTTCGATGTGTCCGAGGACGTGGAAGATACGCTGGTGCCGGCGTTCGTGATTCAGCCGATTGTCGAGAACGCCGTGCGTCATGGTATGGGCGATGACGGCGCCCTGAGGATCGACGTGACCGTTCACCAAGACGGCGAGGATGCAATCTTGATTGCCGTTGCTGATAACGGCGTGGGCATGGATGAGGGTACCGCCGCCAGACTGTTTGACGAGCGCTCTGCTCGTCCCGACGCCAGCTCTCCCCAGGGCGGCGGCGCCGGTGTGGCCATGCACAATATTTCGGAGCGCATCCATCGCTTTTATGGGCCACACTCCTATACGCGTGTCGAATCGGCGCCGGGCAAGGGCACCAAAGTGCTTCTTCATCTTGATTTGTCAGAGAGCATCTTTGACATTCAAGAGTAAAATAAAAGGCTACGGGCTCAACGTCATGCGACGGATGCCCGGCGTAGTTAGTTGACGAAAGGTTTTATCCCTATGCTGCGTGCGATGATTGTGGATGATGAGGCGCCGGCTCGCTCGGAGCTTCGCTTCTTGCTCGAGCAAACGGGCAAGATCGGCACGATCACGGAGGCGTCGAGCGTCCGCTCCGCCATCGAGATGCTTATGGAAAGTCGCGTGGATGTCGTGTTTCTCGATATCTCGATGCCCGGTGCCTCGGGCCTGCAACTTGCCGAGGCGCTGCATAAGCTCAAAAATCCGCCGGCGATCGTGTTTGTGACTGCGTATAGCGACCATGCGGTCGAGGCATTCGACGTGGATGCTGTCGATTATCTGATGAAGCCGGTCGAGGAAGCTCGCTTGGATCGCGCGATCGAGAAGGTCATGCAACGCGCTAAGCCGGTTACGGACAGCAAGGTGACCATCGAGCGTATCCCGGTGGAAAAGGGCGGCCGCAAGGTGCTCATTCCCGTGGACGACATTCGCTTTATCATGGCCAAGGACGATTACTCCTGCATCTATACCGTCGATGATCGCTTTTTGTCGACGACCTCGCTGGCGCAGTTTGAGGCCAAGCTCTGCGACTTTGGCTTCTTCCGTGTTCACCGCCGCTATATCGTCAACTTGGCGTGCGTTACCGACGTTGAGACGGTGCCCTCGGGCGCCATCCAGCTGGGCATTACGGGCGTCGACGAACGCGTGCCGGTTTCGCGCCGCCGCGTCGTGCCGCTCAAGAAGGCTCTGAGTCTCTAGCACACTGGCCCCGCGGCCCTGTGGACCTATCGTCTGCGGAGCCGTGGGGCCTTTTTGTATGTATCTGCCAAATCGTTTTTTGCGGAAAGGATCCCATGAACAGTGCAAGCGCCAAGCGTATCGACATCATCTCGGACACCCACGGCTATCTTTCGCCCGCGCTCTTAGACGAGCTTAAAGGTGCGGATTTGATTATCCATGCCGGCGACCTTACGTCGGAGATGGACTACGAGCATCTATGCACCATCGCCCCTGTGCGCGCCGTACTGGGCAACAACGATTATTACCGCGACTACGGCCCCGATGTGGATCGCCTGGCGCTCTTTACCTACGAAGGCCTCAAATTCGCTGTAGCCCACTACCGCGAAGACCTCCCGGTGGGATCCGTAGACGTAGCCATCAACGGCCACACCCACGTAACCAAAGAAGCCCAAGTGGGCCGTTGCTTGGTCCTCAACCCGGGCAGCGCCAGCTACCCCAGAGGTACCCGAGGTCCCACTATGGCCAGAATGCTCGTCAACGACGGCCAAATCATAAGCACCAAGTTTATTGATCTAGAGTAACCGCAACAAAAACGGGGGATGCAGATCGCATCTCCCGTTTTTTATGAGCCAAAGGTCAAAGTTCAACAAGATCCATCAGACCAACCCCGCCGAGGAGCACGCGGGCTAGCCGCGCAGCGGCGCACGCCCGCAAAACTGGTTGAATAATGTGACGGCAGGGAGGGACCGAAAAATTTTTTCAAAAAAGTTGTTGCGTGCCGGACAGACTTCTGTGTATACTAATCCCCGCAGCGCACGCGAGCGGAAACAAACGCGAACGCCTGCCTGGGGAGTTAGCTCAGTTTGGTTAGAGCGCCGGCCTGTCACGTCGGAGGTCGCGGGTTCGAGCCCCGTACTTCCCGCCAACGCAATTAAAGCCACGTCTTCGGACGTGGCTTTTTGCGTTTGATGCACTTTGTTTCGATAGAACGATCGCCCTGGCGCATCTTCGCCCAGAATCCCCGTACCTTCGGGAACGCAAGTAAAATCCAATAAGTATATCTGTCTAAACAGCAGCTTTGTTGCGCAACACCTGTTCAACGAGACAGGGGGTTAGGTTATACTAAATTGCACTGTAGGCCGCATCTGATGCATTTCGCTCCAAGCGCGGCACTCAGTGGATATCCTATTTATCATTTGGATGTCCTAGCGGTCATTTAGCGTCTCGACACAAGCTCGGCCCCGGAGCTCGTTCGAGCTGTTCGTATTCCTTGAAAGGGGAAAAATGGACATATCGAGGAAGACTGATTACGCCCTTCGTATGCTGGCGATGCTTACCGAGGATCCGGAGCGTTTGCTTTCTGTTCGCACCGCTGCCGAAGAGGTCAATGTCCCGTATTCGTTTGCCCGTTCGATCCAACACGGTTTGGTCCAGGCCGGTATTGTGGAGAGCCTGCGTGGCGTCCACGGTGGAATGCGTCTCAAGGTCAGTCCGGACGATGTCACCATCCGCCAGGTCGTCGAGGCTGTTCAGGGCCCTATGGTTATGAACGATTGCACCGCGCCCGATGGTGACTGTGCGCGCATGGGCACGTGCTGCTATCATCCCCTGTGGGCCGGAGCCCAGGCGTTGATGCGCGACTACCTCGATTCCGTTTCGCTCGGCGACATCGTCGCCCATCGCCAGTTCCCGGCTGTCGATCCCAAGTTCGCCGATCGCGATGCGTTTCCCGAGTACGCCACCTGTGCGTGCGCCTGCCGGGAGGAATAGCGCCGCATAAGGAGCATTGCCATGATTCAGGACCCCTTTCGTTCGATGATTCGTTCGGAAGGGGTTCTGCGTTATCGCGACCTTCCGTGGCGCCGCACGCGCGACCCATATATCATCTGGCTCTCCGAGGTCATGCTGCAGCAGACACAGGTTCCGCGCGTGGAGACGCGCATGCCGGCGTGGCTCGATCGCTTTCCGACCGTCCGGGCGCTCGCTCAGGCCGCGCCTTCCGATGTTTTAGACGCTTGGCAGGGCATGGGCTACAATCGACGCGCTCTGGCGCTCCACAAGGCCGCTCAGCGCGTTGCAGAGGACTGGGATGGGGAGTTTCCGCGTGAGACGCGCGACTTGGTCGCTCTGCCTGGTATTGGCCCGGCAACGGCGCAGGGTATCCGGTCGTTTGCGTTTGATCTTCCGGGTGTGTATCTGGAGACCAACGTGCGCACGGTCTTTCTGCATCATTTCTTTCCCGATGTGCCCGCCGTTCCCGATCGCGAACTGGTGCCGCTGATTCAGGCGGCCTGTCCGGCGGCCCCCGGTGCGGCGCTCGACAAGATCGCTCCCTTTGCCGTGCCGCTCGATGATGCCGATACGCCGCGCGCGTGGTATTACGCGTTGCTAGATTACGGCGCATATCTAAAAAAGACGTTGCCCAATCCGTCCAGGCGCTCGGCGGGCTATAGCCGTCAATCAAAGTTTGAGGGCTCGCGTCGCCAAAAGCGCGCGCATATCGTGCGCATGTTGCTGGCAGCGCGCGATGACCAGCCGGCGGGGATTACGCTCGATGAGGCCGTCGCAGGCGTTGACGAGATGGAGGCGGCGGCCGGTCGAGCGCCGGTCGAGTGTGAGCTGGTCGCGAGTATTCTGGCCGATCTGGAGCGCGAGGGCTTTTGCCGCTCCGAGGACGATCGTTGGCTGAGTGTGTAGCCCGCTCGAATTTTAAGGTTTAGATTTTCGGCAGGGGGTACCATAAAATAAGGCCGCTCAAAGCCTATGAGCGGCATGTATTGAAGGGAAGTACACCTATGGATTTTGAGAGCTCTCAAACCAAGAAGAACCTCGAGACCGCTTTTGCCGGTGAGTCTCAGGCGCACACCAAGTATCGCTACTATGCATCCAAGGCAAAAAAGGACGGCTACGTTCAGATCTCGAATATCTTTGCCGAGACGGCGGGCAACGAGTCCGAGCACGCCAAGCTGTGGTTTAAGTATCTGCACGATGGCGCCGTTCCCAGCACTCTGGATAACCTGCGCGATGCCGCCGCGGGAGAGAACTACGAGTGGACCGAGATGTACGACGAGTTTGCCAAGACCGCCGAGGAGGAGGGCTTTGCCGAGATCGCCGCGAAGTTCCGCGGCGTCGCTGCTGTCGAGAAGGCTCACGAGGAGCGCTACAACAAGCTCGTCGAGCGCATTGAGTCGGGCGAGGTGTTTGAGCGCGAGGGTGTAAAGGTGTGGAAGTGCCTGAACTGCGGACACCTGCATGTTGGTGCCGAGGCGCCCGAGGTGTGCCCGGTGTGCAACCACCCGAAGGCGTACTTTGAGGAGCAGGTGGTGAACTACTAGCGCGTGGCGCTGGCTGCTGCGGGGCGCGGGGCGGGGAGATACCTTTCCCTCTCGCTCACGGCTTCGCAGAGTCGCGCGAGGGAAAGGTATCTCCCCGCCCCGCGCCCCGGCGTTGGGTCGTCGCGTGCTCGCTACAGAAAAGCTGATATTAAAGTTTGTGTGCCGCCCCCTATGGGGCGGCACGTTTTGTGTGGGGGCGGACAGTTAGTTCAGATTCGTATTTTCCAATCGCTCGATGGCTGTCTTTTGGGTCCTTGGAGGTCTGTTGGGCGTCATTTGGATGCCTGTTACGCCTGACTTTGGGTCTTTGATGTCCGTTATGGGGGACCAAAATGCAGCAAACGGAGCGTGTCGGCCCTTCTGTGGGGGGTCTGATTTATACATATCTGAACTAACTGTCCAGGCTGCTTCGCTTGGGGCTGTCACGTTTTACTTGAGGTCCCGGTCTCCACAATTTTCGTCAAGCTTTTGGTTAGATTTTGGTCAGCTGGCGTAAGGGTGGAAGGCCAAAAGATTGCTGGCGAAAAAAGCTCAGAGAAAGTGCTGGTAGGGGAGTTGTTGAGCTTTTCGACAGCTTTTGAGCAAAAGAAACTTTGTGGCTATTGCCGGCGATTGCGTTGCCGCGGTCATGGCGGTGCGGGATGCTGGCCGTAAGCGTCGAATGCCCCGATTTTGGAGGCCAACATGGATCTGTTTCTTGAGACTCCGCAGCAACAAGCTGAGCGCATGCTGCGTCAGCAGCAACGACTCATGGAGATGCAAATGCAAGGGGTTGCCAACCAGGCGCCCGTGCAAAACGTCGTGCCCGCTGCTGTACCTGCAGCTGTGCCCGGGTGTGAATCGGCGCCAGAGGCCTATTCCGTACAGCAAGATTCATATGCGCAGGAGCTCGCGTTCGACAAACGCCGCGCGCGCCGCCGCCGTTTGGGCCAGCGCCTGCGCACATTGGCGATGATCGTGCTCATCCCGTTGGGGCTTGCGGCCATCTTTCTGGCGTCGTATGCCCTCACGTGCATCCTCAACGGCGCATCGCCCAACGAGGTGCTTCAACATCTAGCGGCCCTGGGCCAGCGCCTAGGTGACGTCATAACAACCATCCGCGCCGGCTGGGAGAGCTAGCGTTTTAACGCCCGCGGCTATAAGAGAAATTTGTCTGCAAGGCAGTGAGTGATCCGTGTGTATGGCGGGGTAAGATTGATCGCGGTTTTGATTGGTGCTCGATTGGGTTTGTTGGGCGGAGTTTATGTCTGCTATTGATATTGTGCTTGTTGTGATCGCCTTGGTGGCGGTGGGGGTTGCTGTGGCTTGCGCCATCCAGCTCAAGAGCCTGCGTGCCGAGTTGCGGGAGCGTGGCGACAGTAGCGCGGAAACGCTGGCAGCACTTGAGCAGGCCAACAACGCGCTCGATGCCCTGAACGTCGCGCTGGCTGAAACCCGCCGCACGGCCAATGCCATCGCGCAGCAGCAGACGACCGATGCGGCCGTGGAGCAGCAACGTTACCTGGCCATCGCACGCGAGTTCTCGCAAGCTGGTGACCGTATGGATGACCTGCGCCGCGAGACGACCCAACAGCTCGGCGCCAACCGCGAGGGCATCGAGCAGCGCCTGGACAAGGTGCGCGAGACGGTCGATGCCCAGCTGGGCGCCATCCGCAAGGACAACAACGTGCAGCTCGATCAGATGCGCGCGACGGTGGACGAGAAGCTCTCCCGCACGCTCAACGACCGTCTGTCGGCATCGTTTAAGCAGGTGAGCGACCAGCTCGAGGCCGTGTATAAGGGCCTGGGCGATATGCAATCTATCGCCACCGGCGTGGGCGACCTTAAACGTGTGCTGGGCAACGTGAAGGCGCGTGGTATTTTGGGCGAGGTGCAGCTGGGCGCGATCCTGGCGGACATCCTTACGCCCGACCAGTATCTGGAAAACGTCGCCACCAAGCCCGGCGCCTCGGAGCGCGTTGAGTTTGCCGTCAAGCTGCCGGTGGACGAGGGCGAACCCGTGCTGCTGCCGATCGACTCAAAATTCCCGGGCGATGCGTATGAGCATCTGCTCGATGCCCAGGAGTCGGACGACGCGGAGGCCGTCGCCGCCGCGCGCAAGACGCTCGACACCATGGTCAAGCGCGAGGCTAAAGACATTTGCGAAAAGTACCTGAGTGTGCCGGCAACGACCAACTTTGGCATCATGTTCGTGCCGTTTGAGGGACTGTACGCCGAGATCGTCAGCCGCCCCGGGCTTATCGAGACCCTGGGCCGCGACTATCACGTCAACGTAGCCGGTCCCAGCACCATGGCCGCCATCCTCAACAGCCTGCAGATGAGCTACCAGACGTTTAAGCTGCAAAAGCGCACCGACGACGTGCTACGCGTGCTTTCCGCCGTCAAGGCCGAGCTGCCGCGCTATCAGGCGGCGCTGCGCCGCGCTCAGCAGCAGATCGAGACCGCGGGCAAAACGGTCGAGGGCATCATCACCACGCGCACCAACGTTATGGAGCGCAAGCTCAAGGATATCGACGCGCTGGAAGATGCCGAGGAGGCCGACGAGGTCTTGGGGCTCACGTCTGCGGGCCTGCTTGCAGGGCAAGAAGACGAGGACTAGCCGCACCTGACGGCGGGGCGTCTGCGCAGGCGCGGGGCGCAGCGCTTCTCGCATCGCACTTGCCTAAAGCGCACTTTAATGTGCAACAATGGTGTTTCGCCCTATCAGATGCGAAAGGAAGCCCATGTCTCAGAGAAGCACCAGTCCGCTCAAACGCTCAACCGTGCGTCGCACGCTGCAGCGTTTTTGGGACGTCACGCGCACACAGCCGCTGATCGTCTTTCTCTCGGTGTTCTCGTCGGCGGGCTACATCTTTTTGCTGACGTTTGCCAATACCTATGTGATGGCCCTCATTGTCGACCGCGTTCAAGCCGGTCCCGTGGCGGGTGACCAGGTGTTTGAGGTCTTCGGCCCCTATATCCTGGCGCTCGTACTCGTTAACCTGGTGGGTCAGATCCTCTCCAAGCTACAGGACTACACCGTCTACAAGCTCGAAATCGCAGGCAACTATCACCTGGCGCGTCTGTGCTTCGACACGCTCTCCAACCAATCCATGACATTTCACACCAGCCGTTTTGGCGGATCGCTCGTTAGCCAGACGAGCCGTTTTATGAGCGGCTATACGGGACTGGTGGACGTGACGGTGTATTCGCTCATTCCCACCATCACCTCGGTCGTCTGCACGGTGACGGCACTCGCCCCGGTGGTGCCCACATTTACCGTGATCCTGGTGGGCATCATGGTCGTCTACATTGCGTTTGTCTGGCTTATGTACAAGCGCATCATGCCGCTTTCGGCCGCGACGTCCGCCGCGCAAAACAAGCTCTCGGGCGTGCTGTCCGACGCGGTCACGAACATCCTGGCCGTCAAGACCTGCGGGCGCGAGGACTTTGAGCACGATCTGTTCGATGCCGCCGACCGCGCCGCGCGCGATGCTGAGACGGTATCGATGCACGCCATGATGCAGCGCAACTTTACGACCTCGGGCCTTATCGTCATCACCATGGCCGTGGTGAGCGTGTTTGTGGCGGGCGGCAACGCGTGGTTTGGCATCTCGGCCGGCGCGCTCGTCATGATCTTTACCTATACGTACAACCTCACCATGCGTCTGAACTACGTGAGCTCCATGATGCAGCGTATCAACCGCGCGCTGGGTGACGCTGCCGAGATGACGCGCGTGCTGGACGAGCCACGTTTGGTGGCAGACGACCCGGACGCCCCTGAGCTCAAAGTGACCGAGGGCGCGATTGATTTTGAGCACCTGAGCTTTGCGTACCGTGACGCTGCGGCGGGTGAGAGTGTGTTCGATGACCTGACGCTTCATGTGGCGGCGGGCCAGCGCGTGGGCCTGGTGGGCAAATCGGGCTCGGGTAAGACGACACTCACCAAGCTGCTGCTGCGCCTGGACGATGTTCAGGGCGGCCGCGTACTCGTGGACGGTCAGGATGTCTCGCGCTGCACGCAGCAGAGCCTGCGCCGCCAGGTTGCCTACGTGCCGCAGGAGGCGCTGCTGTTCCACCGCTCCATTCGCGAGAATATCGCCTACGGCCGCCCCGACGCCACCGACGAGCAAATTCGTGAGGCGGCGCGCCTGGCCAATGCCCTGGAGTTTATCGACCGCCTGCCCCGTGGCTTTGACACCATGGTGGGCGAGCGCGGCGTCAAGCTCTCGGGCGGCCAGCGTCAGCGCGTGGCTATCGCCCGCGCCATCCTAACCGACGCGCCGATTCTGGTGCTCGATGAGGCGACCTCTGCCCTCGACAGCGAGTCCGAGGCGCTGGTGCAGGAGGCGCTCGAAAATCTGATGCGTGGACGTACCTCCATTGTGGTGGCGCACCGCCTGTCCACCGTGGCGGCGCTCGACCGCATCGTGGTGCTGGCCGATGGTGAGATCGTCGAGGACGGCACGCATGCGCAGCTTGTCGAGGCGGGCGGCGAGTATGCAAGCCTGTGGAGCCGCCAGACCGGCGCATTTTTGGAAGCGTAACGACCCTATACGTGGGACAATTGTGCTCATAAGTTTATTGTGCCGTTGAGCCGAGGAGTCGTTATGCCACGCGAGACCAATGCCGCCAAGCGCGAGCGCGCCATCGAGGTGTGTGAGCGCCTCAACCGTCGCTATGGCCCGGTCGAGTGCTTTTTGGACCACGAGAATCCCTTCCGCCTGCTGATCGCGGTGCTGCTTTCGGCGCAAACGACCGATATGCAGGTCAACAAGGTGACGCCGCGGCTGTTTGCCCAGTGGCCCACGCCCGAGGCCATGGCCGGGGCGAGCGTGGCTGACGTGGCGGACACCATCAAGTCACTCGGCTTCTACAAGAGCAAAGCCAAGCATGCCGTCGAGGCCGCGCAGATGATCGTCGCCGACTATGGCGGCGAGGTGCCGGCCGACATGAAGGAGCTCGTCAAGCTGCCGGGCGTGGGGCGCAAGACGGCGAACATCGTGCTCAACGTGGGGTTTGGCATTGTCGAGGGCATTGCGGTCGATACGCACGTCAACCGCATCGCGCATCGCCTAATGCTGAGTCCCAAGACGCATGCCAAGGAGCCGCTCAAGACCGAGCGGGATCTGCTCAAGATTCTGCCGCACGAGTATTGGGAGTCGGTCAACCATCAGTGGATCACCTTTGGTCGCGAGATCTGCGACGCCCGCAAACCCAAGTGTGACGAGTGCCCGCTGGCAGATTTGTGCCCCAGCGTGCGCGTAGCGGGGTAGGGCGGAACGCATCTTCGTCTGGCGTTTTTTGCGGGGCTAGGTTTGCCCTTGAGCCGGAGTCCTCTCCATGCGCTACCATGACAGACAATGTATTTGACGTACGACCTGCCGAGCTTGCCCCGGCGGGCTTTTGGCGTTGCAATGCCGGAGGAACAGCATGCTCATTCACCGTATAGCCGCGCAGCTCTACACTGCCGAGGCACTGCAGACCGTCGAGGCCGGGCTCGATGCCGGCGAGGACGTGACGCTGGCCGTGTCGCAGTCGGGTCGCACGCTTATGGCGGCAGCCCAGTTTGCGCGTCGCCCGCGCCCCACGGTCTACATTGTGAGTGGCGAGGATGCGGCCGATCGCGCCGCACGCAGTCTGGCCGCCTATGTGGGCCTGGCGCACGTGTGCCGCTTTCCCGAGCGCAAGGACTACCCTTGGCGCGAGCAGGCGCCCGACGACGCCGTGGTGGCCCAGCGCTGCGAGGCGCTCGGGCGCATCGTGCGCGGGGACAACTGCATCATGGTCGCCTCCGCTCGCGCACTGCTGCGTTGCGTGCCGCCGGTCGAGAGCCGCTATTGGGAGTCCACTACTTTTACGGTGGGCGAGGAGATTCCCTTCGACGAGGTGCCGCAGCGCCTGGTGGGCATGGGCTACGCCAATGCCGGTGCCGCCGACGCGCCCGGCCTGTTCCGCGTGCACGGCGACACCGTCGAGGTGTTTCCCGCGCAGGAGAAGGCACCCGTGCGCATTGAGTTCTTTGGCGACGAGATCGACCGCATCCGTCGCATGGTGAGTTCCACGGGCCAAACCATCGGCAACGAGGACAGCATTGAGATCTTCCCCTGCCGCGAGCTGGCGCTCACCGACGAGGCGGTCCACAACATGCATGTGGCGCTCTACCGCGCCAGCCAGGACGACAGCAAGCTGGCGGCGCTGCTCGAGATGGTGGACGCGCGCATCGTCACGCCCGAGCTCGACCGCTTTTTGCCGGTGATGTACGGCCAGACCGTGAGCCCGTTGGCGCACGTGAGCGGCAAGGCACTTGTGGTCCTGTCCGAGCCGCGCTCGCTGTTCGACGACTGCCTACGTGCCTACGAGGATATCGAAGCCCGTGCCGACGAGGCGGGGATTGACCGTCTGGACGGCCTGTACGTGCGTGCCCAGCAGCTCGACTTTGGTGCTCAGCAGCGTCTGAACTACGTGAGCCTGATTCGTGCCGGCGGCGCGGTTACGGCCGAGCTCAAGATTGAGCAGCCGGCCATTGCGGGCTCGGACAATCGATTTATGACGCGCATTCAGGAGGTTGTGGGCAAGCGCTACGCTTGCGTGTTTGCCATTCCCGACCGCGGTGCGCGCGAGTCGATGGAGCTCACCTTTGGCGATGCGGGCATTACCTTTGAGGAGTCGCTGACTGCCGCCCCCGAAAACGCCGGCGTTATCGGCGACCGTGTACGTGTGGCGGCGGCGGATTCTGCCGCCCGCGCCGCCCGTCAGGCGGCCCATGCCTCGATTCGCGAGCGCCATGCCGACGCGCTCAACGCCCGCTCGCTCGAGGCGGGCGCGGCCCAGGCTGCCGCCGGTGCCGCCGTGCCCACCATCTCGCGCGGACGCGTGACCTTTGTGGATGCCACCCTGCCGCAGGGCGTGGTGGTGCCCGATGCCAATCTGGCCGTGTTCTCGATCGCCGACCTCAATGCCCGCATGGACGCCAATCGTGCCCGCAGCCGCCGCAAGGTCGACATTACGCAGATCACCTTCCCCTTTAAGCCGGGCGACTACGTGGTGCACGCAACGCATGGCATCGCGCTCTTTAGCGAGATTGCGCGCCAGGAAGTGGGCGGCAAGGAGCGCGACTACTTTTTGCTGGAATATGCCGATGGCGACAAGCTCTACGTGCCGCTCGAGCAGGTCGACCGCATCACGCGCTATGTTGGCCCCGACGGCGACAAGCCGCGCCTGACCAGGCTCAACACCGCCGACTGGACGCGTGCCACCAACAAGGCGCGCAAGAACGCCAAAAAGCTGGCGTTTGACCTGGTCGATCTGTATACGCGCCGCTCCTCGATTGCCGGTGTCGCCTGCCCGCCCGATACGCCCGAGCAGATCGAGATGGAGGAGAGCTTTCCCTACGACGAGACGCGCGACCAACTGGAGGCCATCGCCGACATTAAGGCCGACATGGAGGCACCCAAGCCCATGGACCGCCTGCTGTGCGGCGATGTGGGCTTTGGCAAGACCGAGGTCGCCCTGCGCGCGGCGTTTAAATGCGTGGACTCCGGCCGTCAGGTCATGGTGCTCTGCCCCACGACCATTCTGGCTCAGCAGCATTACGAGACGTTCTTTGAGCGCTTTGCCCCGTTTGGCCTTGAGGTCGAGGTGCTCAGCCGCTTCCGTACGCCGGCGCAGCAAAAGCGCGCGCTCAAGGCGTTTGCCGAGGGCACGATCGATGTGCTCATTGGCACGCATCGCCTGCTTTCGGCCGATGTGAACCCCAAGAACCTGGGTCTGGTGATCATCGACGAGGAGCAGCGCTTTGGCGTGCAGCACAAGGAGCAGCTCAAGAACTTGCGCGAGCAGATCGACGTGCTCACGCTTTCGGCAACGCCCATTCCGCGCACCATGCAGATGGCGACGAGCGGCGTGCGCGACATGAGCCTGATCACCACACCGCCGACCGGGCGCCGTCCCGTGATTGTGCACGTGGGGGAGTACGACCCCGACGTGGTGAGCGCGGCGATTCGCCTGGAGGTGGGCCGCGGCGGCCAGGTGTACTACGTGTCCAACCGCGTCAAGACCATTGACGACGCCGTGGCGCGCGTGCACGAGGCCGCGCCCGAGGCGCGCGTGGGTGTGGCACACGGCAAGATGAGCCCGCGCGAGGTCGAGGACGTGATGATCGAGTTCGCGACCAAAAAGATCGACGTGCTCATTGCCACGACCATCGTGGAGAGCGGTATCGACAACGCGTGCGCCAACACGCTTATCATCGAGGATTCGCAGCGCCTGGGCCTGGCACAGCTCTACCAGCTCAAGGGCCGTGTGGGCCGCTCGGCTACGCAGGCCTACGCATACTTTATGTTCCCGGGCGAGCTGCCGCTTACCGAGGAGGCAACGGCGCGCCTGACCGCACTGTCCGAGTTCCAGGACCTGGGCAGCGGCATGCGCATCGCCATGCGCGACCTGGAGATTCGTGGCGCCGGCTCGCTTATGGGCGCCGAGCAGCACGGCAACCTGTCGAGCGTGGGCTTTGACCTGTTTACGCAGATGCTGGGCCAGGCCGTGGCCGAGGCGCGCGGCGACGACGATGCCGGCGTGGAGGCGGCGAACGTGGGCATTAACCTGCCGGCCGACTACTTCTTGTCCGAAGAGTACCTGCCGGCGGTGGATCAGCGCGTGCTCGTGTACCGTAAGCTCGCGGCGGCCGAGGACCTGGAGAGCATCGACGAGGTGCAGGAAGAGACTGAGGCCGCGCATGGCGAGCTGCCGTTGGCGGGACTCAACCTGTTCAACCGCGCGCGCATTCGTATTCGCGGCGAGCGCCTGGGGCTCGAGAGTGTCACGCTCAGCGGCGGGCGCATTACCTTCCTGGGCGTCGACGTGCCCAAGAAGGTGGCCTTTGAGTTCAAGACTCGCTATGGCGCGGTGAACTTCCCCAAGAGCCGCAAGCTATCGGTGCCCTACAAGGCGGGCGCCGGCGCAGGCAGCGGCCTGGGCCGCGGTCTCGACGCCAACGACGGCACCGGCCCTGTGGCGGCCGCACTCATGCTGCTGCAGCAGCTGGGTGCGAGCGACGACGACTAACAAGTAAGTCGGTGGGACAAAGTTATCAGTAGTTTTGTCCCAGGTGCGATAGTCGCATCGAGCCTGTCAACGCAAGCGACCCTGGGACAAAAACTACTGATAACTTTGTCCCACCACGTTGCGGGTTGACCCTTCGCCCCATCGAAAGGAAAGCATGTTCGGGTACATTTACAAGAAAGATGCCGCTGCTATCGCGGTTGTCCTGTGCCTTTGTCTGTGCGTGGGCAGCTTTTTCGATTATCAGATCTCGAGCGCGCTGTTTAACATCGCTAGCATGTACGGCCGCTTTATCGAGGCCGCCGGCGAGCTGCCGTTCGAGCTGACGGCGAGCATCGCGGGCGTTATGCTCGTGCGCGCGGTGCGTCCCGACTCCAGGGGGAGCAAATGGCTCGCCGTGCTCGGCATCCTTGTCAACGTCGGTCTGACTGGCTACGAGGTCGTTTCGTCCCTGCGGGTTGGCGGCAAACTTGTCGCAGCACAGTTGGTGCTGACGTTTGTGCTGGTCATCGCCGCCAACCTTATCGTCTACCGCCTCACGCGCGACACCGATTCCAAAGAGCTCACGCGCTGGGCGTTAATGGTGCTTGCCGTGTGGGTCGCCCAGGCCATCATCCTCAACGTGATCGTCAAGCCGCTGTGGTCGCGCCCGCGCATGCGCGTGATCGCGGTGACGCAGGGACTCGATTTTCAGCCGTGGTGGGTGATCGGTAACCCCGACAAGTGGGCCTATATCGCCGCCGGCGTGATCAAGGACGGCTTTAAGTCGTTTGCGAGCGGACACACGGCACACGCGGCGATCGGCCTTATGCTCGCTGGGCTTCCCGCGGCGACCTTTAAGGAAAAGCCGTCGCGCCGCCGCGTGGTCTTTTGGGTCGCCGCTGTGGTTGCGGCGCTCGTCGCCTTTGGTCGCATCGTGATTGGCGCGCACTTTTTGAGTGACGTGAGCTGCGGCTTTGCCCTGGTGCTGGCGCTCGAGTGCCTTGCCGCGCGCATTGCTTATCCGGGCGGCGTACAATAGCCCCATCTGAATCATCGGGCTCGTGCCCGGCTAGAGAGGATTATCATGCTCGCGTTCAACAACGACTATTCCCACGGCGCACATCCGGCGGTGCTGCAGGCGCTCGTCGACACCAATATGGAGCCGCAACCCGGCTACGGTACCGATGCACACACCGAGCGTGCCAAGCAACTTATTCGCGAGGCCTGCCAGGCGCCTGACGCCGACGTGTTTTTCCTGGTGGGCGGCACGCAGGCTAACGCGACGGTGATCGACATGCTGCTTGCGCCGTACGAGGGCGTCGTTGCTGCCGAGACTGGCCACGTTGCCTGCCACGAGGCGGGCGCCATCGAGTTTGGCGGCCACAAGGTGCTCACCATCCCCGGCTACGAGGGCAAGATGCACGCCGAGGATCTCGAAAACTATATCCAGGTGTTCTACGAAAACGAGAGCTACGAGCACACGGTATTCCCGGGCGCCGTGTATGTGAGCCTGTCGACCGAGTACGGCACGCTGTACTCCAAGGCCGAGCTCGCGGCGATTCATGCGGTGTGCCAGAAGCGCCAGATTCCGCTGTTTGTGGATGGCGCCCGCCTGGCCTATGCGCTGGCAGCCGATGAGTGCGACATTACCCTGCCCGAGCTGGCACAGCTGTGCGACGTGTTCTACATTGGCGGCACCAAGTGCGGCGCGCTTTGCGGCGAAGCCGTGGTGTTTTGCGGCATGCACGCTCCGGCACATCCCATTCCGCGCATTAAGCAGCACGGAGCGCTGCTTGCCAAGGGCCGCCTGACGGGCGTGCAGTTTGAGGCACTCTTTACCGATGGCCTGTATTTTGAGGTTGGTCGCCAGGCAATCGAGGCCGCGCAGGCGCTTCGTCGCGTGCTGCACGAGCGCGGCTACCAGTTCTTCTTGGAGACGCCGACCAACCAGCAGTTCGTGATTCTGCCCAACGAGGACATGGCCCGCATTCGCGAACATGCCTCGATCGAGTACTGGGAAAAGTACGACGAGGCCCACACCGTGGTACGTTTTTGCACCAGCTGGGCCACGACGCAGGAGGACATCGACGCGCTGGCGGCTGTCCTGTAGGTTGATGTAATGACGAGGGGCCGCCTTGCACCTGGGTTTGGCGCGGGGCGGCCTTTGCTTTTGAGAGGGAAGGGTTGTATGGCCGAGATGTCCGAGCCGACGATTCGCCTGGCGACGCCCGAAGACGCGCCGGCGTTGCTTGCCATCTATGAGCCGTATGTGCGCCAGACGGCGATTACCTGCGAATACGAGGTGCCGAGCGTTGAGGAGTTCGCCGGGCGCATCGAGCGTACACTCAAGCGCTATCCGTATCTGGTGATGGAGCTGGACGGGCGTCCGGTGGGTTATGCCTACGTGAGCCCGCTCAACAGCCGCGAGGCATACGACTGGTCGGTCGAGACGTCAATCTACCTGGCGCGCGATGTGCGCCATGGTGGGCTGGGTCGCAAGCTGCACGATGCGCTCAAGCAATGCCTGGTCGCGATGGGCATCACCAACATGTGCGCGCTCATCGCCGTACCGCACGACAAAGACGACGAGTATCTGACGCACAACAGCCAGGACTTCCATGCCCATATGGGGTATCGCCTGGTGGGCGCCTTCGACCGTTGCGCCCAAAAGTTCGGCCGCTGGTACGACATGTGCTGGATGGAGCTGGTCCTAGCCGAGCGCGTCCCCAACCAACCCAAACCAACCTGGTTCCCCGACCTCCTCGCCTAAAACCACCACAATGGGGACAGGCACCTTTGTGGTGGTTTCTCTCGAAAATCGGCCGTTTTTGGCGCGTTAACCTTAAAAACCACCACAAAGGTGCCTGTCCCCATTGTGGTGGTTTTGGTGGTGGTTAGCCGATGGGCTCGGTGTATTTGGCGCGGTCGGTGCGCTGGATACGCTTGGAGATGTGCAGCGGGCGGCCGTCGGTGTCGTAGACGTAGTCGGTGATCAGAATCAGCGCCTGCCCGCGCTCCACATTGAGCAAAAACGCCTCGTTTTGCGAGGCATAACACACCTCAAAGGTCTTGTGCCCCTGCGCCGGCGCGCGATGGAACTCCTGGCGCAGCGCGGTGTAGAGCGATCCGTTGATATCGCGATCGATGAGCGCCTCAAAACTTGGCGGCAGATAGGTGGTCTCCAAGCACAGCGGCGCATCGTCTAGATAGCGCAGACGGACGAGCTTGACGAGCTTGCTGCCCACGGCGGCATCGAAAAACTTGGCCACGTCGCCGGCAGCCTTGGCAAAGCCCGAGTCCACCGTGCGCGTGGTGGGCTTCATGCCCTGGCCCTGGATCTGCGCCGTGTAGCTCGAAAACACCAGGCTGTTCTCGTGGAGCGCCGGCGTGTCAGCCACAAAGGCGCCGCGCCCGCGCTCGGTGCGAACCAGGCCCTCGTCAACAAGCACCTTAAGGGCATGGCGCACAGTGCTGCGCGACAGCCCCGATTCGTCCATGAGCTCCATTTCGGACGGCAGCTTGTCTCCGCGTGCGTAGGTGCCGGCGGCGATACGGTCGCGAAGTGTGGCCGCCAGACGCTCGTATTGGGTCAGTTTCTTTTTAGATGAAGCGCTCATGCGATTAACCTGTATCTAACCTGTATGCTTGCCTAATCAAGCATGTATCCAATACAACAACAAAACCGCTGGTAACGAGTATTTATATACCGTATCAGCAAAAAATCTAAGACAAATATAGCATACAACTAGTCGACATAACCAAAACGTGTATGTAACTTGTATGCCATCGAGAGCATCAAACGAGAAGAAAGGCTGATGCACGATGACTACTCAGGAACAGGTTAAGGACGTCGTCTCCCAGGTTTTGGCTGACAAGGCAGACAAGGGCGGCATCAAGCGCGTCGTGTGGATTGGCGCCGGCGGATCCAACGGCGGCAACTATCCTGCCCAGTACTTTATGGAGCACGAGGCCACGCAGGTCGTGAGCTCCAGTTACACCAGCAACGAGTTCGTGCATGCCACCCCGGCCTACGTCAACGAGAACACCCTGGCCGTCGTCGTGTCCATGCGCGGCACCAAGGAGACCATCGTCGCCGCCCAGGTCGCCAAGGACCACGGTGCCAGCACCATCGCCATCTATGTCGACGAGTCCGCCCTCACCGAGGTCTGCGACTACAAGATCCAGTACGACAGCCTGGCCGTCGACGAGTCCTGCATGGGCCGCACCAACTCCGCCGTCGTGACCATGATCGCCATGGAGCTTACGCAGCAGACCGAGGGCTATGCCGAGTACGAGACCGCTATGGCCGCTTTCGACTTGGTCGACCCCATCTATCGCAAGGCCGTCGAGTACACCCGTCCGCTTGCTGCCAAGTGGGCCGAGCAGAACGCCGACAAGCCCTGCATCAACGTCATGGCTCAGGGCCCGCTCTTTGGTGCCGCCTACGTCTTTAGCATCTGCAACGTGCAGGAGATGCTGCAGATCGACTCCTGCACCATCAACACCTGCGACTTCTTCCACGGCCCCTTCGAGATCCTGGACAAGCGCACCTCGCTGTTCCAGCTCATCAGCGTCGGCCGCAGCCGCTGCAACGACGAGCGCGGCATCCGTTTCGTCAACCAGTACGGTGGCGAGCGCGTCTACCAGCTCGACGCCAAGGAGCTCGGCCTCAACGACATCAAGGACAGCGTGAGCGAGTACTTCAACCACCTGATCTTTGCCCCGATCCTCAACAACGTCTACATGCGTGCGCTCTCCGCCGTCACCCACAAGGACTACATGACGCGCCGCTACATGTGGAAGCTGGACTACTAGGAGTTACGCGGTTTTACCAAACCGCGTAACGGCTCGACGCTGCGCTGTCCGTCCTCTACCTGCGGCGGGCCACTCATTGGGGACGTACTTAAACGACTGCCCCAAGGTGAGAGTGGATAAGCTCCCGTTTTTGGCCTGTTTGGGGGCTCAAAGTGGGAGATTATTCACTCTCGTCATTTTGCGGCAGTTGGGTGACTATTCATCGGGGACGTTTTTGTTTGACTAGTCGTTTAAGAATGTCCCCAATGACTACACTCCTTTTGTCTAGAGATTTCCCGTTTGCCGATTTGTGTCTTGATAAATGTATATAACGACTATAACGTAGCATGAAACATACTGGAAACAAAGCCAAGGAGGCTACGTTGAAGAGAAGCAATCTGGGCTATGTGCTGGTGCTGATCGCCGCGCTTATGTGGGGCAGCATCGGAATCTTTGTAAACGGCATCTCGGCCATGGGCGTTTCGTCCCAGAGCATGGCTGCCTTTCGCTTGTTGGTCGGAGCGCTTATCTTGGCGCCGGTCCTGATGTTTATGGGCTGCCGTCCGGGTGAGGGGTCTACCGTGGCTCAGGGTCCGCTGGCCCTGTTCAAGGCAAGCCCTAAAGAGCTTGTTCCCTGCGCGCTTGTCGGTATCGTCGGTTTGGCCGCCGCCAACACCTGCTATTACGAGTGCATGGGCGAGGTGGGCATGTCCACGGCCTCGGTGCTGCTCTACACCTCGCCGGTGTTTGGCGTCGTGCTCGGCCGCGTGCTTTATCGTGAGGACGTGACCCCTAACAAGCTTGTTGCCATCGCTTTTAACATAGGTGGCTGTGTACTTGCAGTGACCAATGGCGACCTTTCCGGTTTCCATTTTTCGGTTTGGGGCGTCACGTCGGGCGTGATTGCGGGCCTTTGTGGTGCGTCGCTCGCGGTGTTTAGCCGAATAGCAACCAAGACGGTCCACCCGCTGGCCGTTACGTTTTGGGGCTTTGTTTTTGGCGGTGCGGTTATGGCAGCTATCGCGGCTCCGTGGCCGGATGTCGCCGTGGCAATGTCGCCACAGCTGCTGCTGCTGTTCCTTGGCTTTGGACTCATCCCCACAGCCGTGGCTTACATCTTATATATGCAGGGTCTATCCATGGGGCTCGAGACGTCGAAAGTTCCCGTCGTAATGTCATTCGAGACAGTCGTCACCGTACTGCTGGGCATTGGTATCTACGCGGAGCCCGCCGGCACGATCAAAGTATTGGGCATTGTCTTGGTGCTCGTGTCCATCGTGATCATGAATACGGATTTTACCATGCTGCGCAACACTACCTTTGTCGGCCATGTTATTGAGAGCATGACCTTTAAGCCCAATGCGTGGTGGACGGAGAAATCGCAGGACATGGATCTCTTCAAGGAGCGCACGGGCATCGCGCTGGAACCCACCGTGCAGGAAAGCCCCTGGTATTTCGTGCGATAGAGGCAGTGTAAGCCCTTGGGGAACGTAACTGAGCGGGACTGTCCAACGAGCCACGGCGCTTTCGTTTCCAGTCAGTTAAACCCGCGAACGGTCGATATTTGGCCGTGAGTGGTTCTTATAATAATTATCAATATTCGCAACGTATAAGACGTTATAATGACCATAACGAAAAGGAGGAGGCAAGATGAATCAGATCATTCTCGCATCTCATGGCGGCCTGGCCGCAGGCGCCAAAGACACGCTCGAGATGGTTCTCGGCGACGTGTCGAACGTCCACGTCGTGTCGCTTGCTCGTGACGACAAGGAGCCCATCACCAATAAGGTGGACGCTCTGATCGCCACGTTCAACGCGGACGACACCGTCTATGTGCTGACCGATATGCTCGGCAGCTCGGTCAACAACAGCATGGTCGAGCTTTCCCGCAACGGTGCAGCATTCACGGTGATCAGCGGTTTCAACATTCCGCTGGCACTGACGCTCGCTATGAGCCCCGTCCCCGTCACGGGCGCCGAGCTCGCGGCCCTCATCAACGAGGCCCGCACCGGTCTGACCAACCCCAACGCGCCGATCGAGGCTGCCGTGGCCCCCACTAAGAAGGCCAAGGCGCCCCGTCACGGCTCCGGTCCCGCCAAGATCGTCCTCGCACGTCTTGACTACCGTCTGCTGCACGGCCAGGTCGTCTTTACCTGGACCACCAAGGTTCAGGCCGAGCGCATCATCGTCGTCGACAACGCTGCCGCCAACGATGACATCAAGAAGGGTGCTCTAAAGTTGGCCAAGCCCCAGGGCGTGCGCCTGAACGTCTTCACCGTCGAGCGTGCCCTCGCCAAGATGGACAAGCTCAACACCCTCGGCGAGCGCGTCATGTTCGTCTTTGGCAACACGGCCGAGATGCTGCAGTTCTGCCAGGGTTACAAACTCGACGCCATCAACCTGGGCGCCACCGCCAACCACGACGGTGCCGATCAGGTCGGCGGCAAGGACAGCTCCGTCTTCTTCGACGCCACCCAGAAGGCCGACGTCAACCAGCTGCTCGACATGGGCATCAAGCTCTACGTCCAGCAGACCCCCACGTATCAGAGCGTCGACATCGACGCCAAGCTGTAATCAACCAGGCTTTTGCCTGACTGAAAGGAGAAGGGTATGAATACGTTCATCAGTGCGGTGCTCGTCGGCCTCGTCGGCGTGTTCTGCATGTGGGACTCCCGCCTGCTCGGTCGTCTTAACTTCGAGCAGCCCCTCGTTGGCGCCACGCTCGTCGGTCTGCTGCTGGGCGATGTGCCCACCGGCCTTGCCGTCGGTGCCGCCGTCGAGCTCGTGTCCATGGGCCTGGTGCAGGTCGGCGCCGCCGTTCCGCCCGATATGGTCCTGGGCGGCATCGTGGCAGCTGCCTTCGCGTGCCTGACCGATGCTTCCGCCGAGACCGCCATGACGATCGCCATCCCGGTCGCCGTCCTGGGTCAGCTCCTCGGCATCGTGTTCCGTTCCATCATCGCCGCCCTCACCCATGTGGCCGATAGCGCGATCGATAACGGCAAGTTCAAGACCGCCTACCGCATGCACATCTGCGCCGGCTCCGGTCTGTACGCCATCATGTACTTCCTGCCGATCTTCCTGGCCGTCTTTGTCGGTACCGACCTGGTCCAGGCCATCGTCAACATGGTTCCCGAGTGGCTGTCCACTGGTCTGAACGTCTCGACCAAGATCATGACCGCCTACGGTCTGGCCCTGCTGCTCACCATGATGATCAAGAAGGGTATGACCCCGTTCCTGTTCATCGGTTTCCTGCTCGCCGCTTACCTCAACCTGTCCGTCATCGCGGTCGCTCTGATCGGTGTGTGCCTGGCTGTCGTCTTCATGGGCTTCAAGTTCAACGGTTCCCATGCAGCCGCCGGTGTCGATTCCGACTACGATCCGCTCGAAGACGACGAAGACTAAGGAGGAACACACTATGGCAACCACAACCAAGGACGTGTCCCTGAACAAGAAGGTCAGCCAGTTCTTCTGGCGCTCCTGGGCCATCCAGGCCTCTTGGAACTACGAGCGTCAGATGAACATGGGCTTCCTCTACGGCATGGTTCCCACGCTCGATCGCCTCTACCCCGACGAGTCTGACCCCAAGCAGCTCGCTGCTAAGAAAGAGGCCTACCATCGTCACATGGCGTTCTACAACTGCACCCCGCAGACGAGCGCTTTCGTCCTGGGCCTCGCCGCCTCCATGGAGGAGGAGTACGCCAAGGATCCCGAGAACTTCGACCCCGATTCGATCAACGCGGTCAAGACCTCCCTCATGGGCCCGCTTTCCGGTATCGGTGACTCCTTCTTCCAGGGCACCATCCGCGTCATCGCCTTTGGTCTGGGCGTCCAGCTGGCTCAGCAGGGCTCCATCATGGGCCCGATCCTGGCCATGCTCATCTCCATCGTGCCCTCCGTGCTGATCACTTGGTTCGCCGCCAAGATGGGCTACCAGGGTGGCCACGAGTACCTGGGCAAGCTCCAGGGCGGCGACCTCATGGAGAAGCTCATGTATGTCTGCGGCATCGTGGGTCTTATGTCCGTGGGCGGCATGATCGCTACGCTGATCGGCGCCACCACCCCGCTGCAGTTCGCTGAGGGTACCGTCGTTATCCAGGACATCCTGGACGGCATGATGCCCCAGATGATCTCCCTTGGCCTCACCGGCCTTATGTACTGGCTCATCAAGAAGAACGTCAACACCGGTTGGCTTCTCGTGATCGCCATCGTGGGCGGCATCGCCCTCTCCGCGGTCGGCATCCTGGCCTAGTCGCGACCCAGCGTCTAACCGCTTTCCCCCGGGGGCCTGCCTGGCATCCCATACCCCAGGCAGGCTTCCATCCCTAAATGTGTCAAAGGGACAGTCCCTTTGTCGCATCCTCAACGGGCCGGCGACTCGGTCCTAGCCACGGTAACCCTGCGAGCGTCCGGCAATGTGACGCCGCAAAAATTCGAAAGGAATGTGTCAGATGTACGAGATCGACCTTAACCTCCCTAAGCAGATCGTCGCTGACGTCCTGTCCAACCACGAGATCCACAGCGTCGCCTTCGTCGGCTGCGGTGCTTCTATGTCCGATCTTTACCCCGCCAAGTACTTCCTGGCCAACAACACGGACAAGCTGAACGTTCAGATCTTCACCGCTAACGAGTTCAACTACGACACGCCTTCCTGGGTCAACGAGCACACCTTCGTGATCACCTGCTCCCTCGGTGGCTCCACGCCCGAGACCGTCGAGGCCAACAAGACCGCCAAGAAGCACAACTGCCCGGTCGTCTCCCTCACCAACAAGGCTGGCTCCGCTCTGACCGTCGACGCCGACCACGTCATCGTTCACGGCTTCCACGCCAACTACGCTGCCAAGTGCGAGAAGCCCGGCTACGCCATTGCTCTTGCTCTCGAGATCCTTCAGCAGACCGAGGGCTATGACCACTACGAGGACATGATCACCGGCCTCACCAACGTCTTCGAGCTCTGCGAGAACGCCGCTCAGTCCGCCAAGGGCCTCGCCAAGCAGTTCGCCCAGGACTTCAAGGACGACGAGATGATCTACTTCATGGCCTCCGGTGCCTCCGAGAAGATGGCTTATTCCCACGCCGCCTTCCTGTTCACCGAGATGCAGTGGATCGACGCCGCCGCCTACAACACCGGTGAGTACTTCCACGGCCCGTTCGAGGTTTCCACCGAGGGTAAGCCCTACGTCTTCTTCATGTCCGACGGCGCTACCCGTCCGATGGACGCTCGCGCCCTCACCTTCCTGCAGCGCATGGGCGCCAAGGTCGCTCTGATCGACTCCAAGGACTACGGTCTGGCCGACGCCGTGCCGGCAAGCGTCGTCACCTACTTCAACCCGCTGCTGCACCTCGCCGTTATGCGCGAGTACGGCAACCAGATCGCCGAGGCCCGTCAGCACCCGCTGACCATGCGTCGCTACATGTGGAAGCTTTCCTACTAATCACAAGTAAGTTAACCTTACGGGTTGATTGAGAGGGGATGGGGTTTTGCCCCGTCCCCTTTTTTGCTCTGGGGAGGGCGTGTGCGCACGCGCCGCAAAACCCCAGATAAAACCTACCAAAATAAACCTGTCCCTTTTTGGCAAGTGGGAGGAGATGCGTATGATCAAGGCAGTGCTGTTTGATATGGACGGCGTGCTGGTCGATACCGAGTGGTTCTACAATCGTCGCCGCGTGGCGTTTATGGAAGAGAAAGGGTTCCACTTTGACGAGATCCCCGATCTTTCGGGGTCTAACGAGCCCGCCATTTGGAAGTCGCTCGTTCCCGATGATGTTGAGCTGCGCGAGCGCCTGCGCGTGGAGTACAAGCAGGTCTACAGCCCGGTCCACCCTGTTCCGTATGCCGAGCTGCTCAACGAGCAGACGGAGCCGGTGATGTGTGAGCTGCACGAGCGCGGCGTGAAGTGTGCCATCGCGAGCTCGTCCTACCGTGAGCTCATCGACGAGCTGGTGGAGATTGCCGGTATCTCCGACGTGCTGGACTACACCATCAGCGGCCATGAGTGCAGTGCGTTTAAGCCCGACCCCGAGATCTATTTGCGCGCCATGGAGGCGTTGGGTGTTGAGCCGGCCGAGTGCCTGGTTATCGAGGACTCGCCTATGGGCATTGAGGCCGGCAAGCGCTCCGGCGCCCGCGTCCTGGCGCTGCGTCCGCACGAGGGCGTCAACCTGGATCAGTCCGCCGCTGACACCATCATCGATAGCCTTGCCGACATTTTGACCGCTTTGTAGCGTCAGTTCGCCGCGAGAAGTACCGATTCACGCGTCTTTTGCGGTGGATTGGCTCATTTCGGCTTCGATTTGATCCGTTTGGCTTCGACTCGGACTAAGTGAGTAGACTTTTTGGCTCAGGCCAAGTACAAAGCGCATCTGCCTTAGTAAAACCGCAGGTCACAGAGGTGGCAGTTTTTGGTGTGCTCGGCAGATCGTAAAAAGTCTACTCACTTAGAATTTGGCTCTTTGGTTGGGGAGCTGCAGGCTCGTTTTGGTTGTCGAGAGAGGGTGAATTGAAGCGCCCACTCGCGCTCCATGCTACAATCGCCGGCATGCCCCACAATTACATCTGCCTTCGAAAGGAGCCTACGTGGCGAACGCCATCGATCAGCTCACGGACCGCGTGCTCGTGCTCGGCCGCCTCACCATCGTCCGCCGCGCCATTACTGCCGTGGCGGTCACGATTTCCGCCATTCTTCAGACATTTCTGATCCAGGCGTTCATTCAGCCCGCCGACCTGCTACCGAGCGGTCTCACCGGCGTCGCCGTCTTACTCGATCGCGTCACCTCGCTCGGCGGCGTTCATATCGATATCTCGCTCGGCATGCTCGCGCTCAACATCCCCGTGGCGCTTCTGTGCTGGAGCGGCATCAGCAAGCGCTTCGTCATCTTCTCGATGATGCAGGTCGTGCTCTCGTCGTTGTTCCTCAATATCTTTCACTTCGCCCCGTTTTTGGGCGACAAGATCATGCTCATCATTTTTGGCGGCGTGGTCTCGGGCCTGGGCGCTGCCATCGCGCTTAAGTCCGGCGCATCCACCGGCGGTACCGACTTTATCGCTCTGTGGGTCTCCAACCACACGGGCAAGACCATCTGGGGCGTCATCTTTGGTTTTAACTGCTTTATCCTGGCGATCTTTGGCTTTATGTTTGGCTGGGACAACGCGGCGTACTCCATTGTGTTTCAATTTATTTCGACCAAGACCATCGACAGCTTTTATCGCCGCTACGACCGCGTGACGCTGCAGATCACGACGCGCGAGGCAGATGAGGTCATGACCGCCTATGTCAATCACTTTCAGCACGGCATTAGCTGCGCCGAGGTCATTGGGGGATACAGCCGCGAAAAGATGTACCTGCTGCACACCGTTGTCTCGACCTACGAGAGCCAGGATATCGTCAAGTTGGTGTGCGACGTCGACCCCGGCGCCGTGATCAATGTGTTCCACACGCTTAACTTTGTGGGCGGCTGGTGGGGCGGTCATGTCGACGAGCCCATGCCTACGGCCGTACCCGATCCCGACAAGCCCGCGCGCATGGCCAGCAGGCAGGCCCGTCTGCACGATCAGGAAAGCTTGCAGCAGGACGACGGCGGGTAAAGATTTGCTGTATGCGGTGTATCGTTTTATCAAACTGAGGTAACATATAAAAAGACGTTATATACGTATTAGTTATTTCGATATTTTGATAAGAGTGATCAGATATGCCAGCGCCCAAAAATGCACCGCTTTACCAGCAGATTTACGACGAGATCAAGGAAGCGATCGAGAAAGGCGTTTATGCACCTAAGGAGCGCATCCCGTCCGAGCTTGAGCTTGCCGAGCAGTACGAGGTGAGCCGCATTACGGTGCGCCGCGCCGTCGAGGAGCTGTGCTCCGATGGCTACCTGGTTAAGCAACAGGGTCGCGGCACCTTTGTTTCCACGCCGCACATCAACCGCCAGTTCCATGCCTCGACGCTGCAGACGTTTTCCGCGCTATGTGCCGACAACGGCATGAAGGCCGGCGCGCACGTGGTTGATCGCCAGATTGTGCCGGCGCGTCAAAACGAGATGGAGTTCTTTGGCCTGCAGAAGGACGCGCTGCTGCTGCATATCAAGCGCGTGCGTACGGCCGATGGCGAGCCCATATTTGAGGAGAATATCTTTGTGCCGTTTGACGCCTACCGTGAGCTGTTGACGGCCGACCTTGAGGACAAGTCGATTTTTGCCGAGGTCGAGCGTGTTGGTGGAACGCCGATTGTCTCGGTTGGCTACCGTACGGTCGAGGCCGTTCGAGCTAACGTCGAGCAGGCGGCCGAGCTGGGCATTGCTCCGCACGATCCGCTGCTCAACCTGCGTGCCGGCTTTACCGGTCCCAACGGCGAGCCGGTCCTGATGGGTAAGCAGTACTACGTGGGATCGCGCTACGTTATGGTGATGTAGTTCGGGATAGAAAACGAGAGTGGATAATCTCCCGTTTTAGGTCCGGTGGCGGCCTTAAAGTGGGAGATTATCCACTCTCGTTCGTCGGGTGTCCAAAAATCCACTCTCGTCCTTCCGGAACGCGTTGCTCGTGGCTAGCGGCAGCTCGGCGCTGGTCCGCGTGGCGGCGTATAATCGGCGGCAGAGGATTCTGACGTTAGGAAACCATGACCGATAGCATGCAGCAGATGGCGCTCGACACGCTCGGCGCCTATTTTGGCTACACCTCGTTTCGCCCGGGGCAGGACCGCATGGTCGATGCGATCCTTGGCGGCCGCGACGCGCTGGGCGTTATGCCCACGGGCGCCGGCAAGTCCATTTGCTACCAGGTGCCCGCGCTCATGCTGCCTGGCATCACCTTTGTGGTGAGCCCGCTGCTGTCGCTTATGGAGGACCAGACCCGCGCGCTGCTCGCGGCGGGTGCACGCCCCAGCTATCTCAACTCCAGCCTTACCCCGGCCCAGCAAAACACCGTGCTCAAGCGGGCGCGCGAGGGTCGCTACCAGCTTATGTACGTGGCGCCCGAGCGCCTGCTCGAGCCGCGCTTTTTAGCCTTTGCGCAGGAGGCCGCGGCGGACGGCGGCATCGGCGTGCCGCTCGTGGCCATTGACGAGGCCCACTGCGTAAGCCAATGGGGCCAGGATTTCCGCCCCGCCTACCTGCAGATTCGCGAGTTCATCGATTCCCTGCCGCGGCGCCCCATCGTGGCGGCCTTTACCGCTACGGCGACCGAGCGCGTGCGCGCGGACATTCAGCAGATGCTCGGCCTGCGCGACCCGGCCACGGTCGTGACGGGCTTCGACCGCAAGAACCTCTACTTTGGCTGCGAGGAGATGGGCGACAAGGCCAAGGCCGTCTGGGTGCGCGACTACGTAATCGCGCATTCGAGCGAGAGCGGCATCGTGTATTGCTCGACCCGCAAGACCGTCGATGCGCTCGCGGGCGAGCTTGCCGAGGCGCTGGGTCCCAGCGGCATTCGCGTGGGCCGATACCATGCCGGCATGGGCAACGACGCCCGTCGCCAAAGCCAGCGCGCCTTTATCGACGACGACATTCAGGTGATGGTTGCCACCAACGCCTTTGGCATGGGCATCGACAAGCCCAACGTGCGCTACGTCATCCATAACAACGTGCCCGAGAGCATCGAGGCCTACTATCAGGAGGCGGGTCGCGCCGGCCGCGATGGCGATCCTGCCAGCTGTCACCTGCTGTGGAATGGCAACGATTTTCGCATGCGCCGCTTTTTGATCGACCGCGGCGATGCGGCCGACGAGGCGCTCGACGATGAGCAGCGCGCGTGGGCGCTCCAGAATCGATATCGCCTGCTCAGTCAGATGGAAGGCTACTGCAATACCACCGGCTGCCTGCGCGAATACATGCTGCGTTACTTTGGCGACGAGGCCGCGGCCGAGCATGCGGCCGTAGGCGGCACCGCCTCGGATGACGCCGAGGGCTGCGGCAACTGCAGCAACTGCCTTACGCAGTTCGAGGTCGAGGACGTCACCGATATGGCCCGCGCCACCGTGCGCTATGTGGCCACGCGGCCCATGCGCTTTGGCAAGTCGCTCATCGCCGATGTGCTTCACGGCGGCAACACCGAGCGCGTGCGCCAGATGCATCTGGACGAGGATCGCGGTTATGGCGAGCTGTCGAGCGAATCGGTCGGGCGCATCAAGGACATCATCGGCCAGTTGTGCGGCCGCGGTTATTTGGCCGCCTCGCAGGGGCAGTACCCGGTTGTGGGGCTGGGTCCGCGTGCCGGCGAGGTCGAAGAGGAGGCGTTTGCCTTTACCGTTAAGCGCCGTGCGTCCAAGCGCAAGGCCTCGGCCCGCGCTCGCCGTGCGGTGGATCTGCTGCGCGAGGAGGCCGAGCTGGATCAGCGCCCGCGCGTGGGCGACGATGCCGAGCTATTCGAGCGCCTGCGTGCCCTGCGCAAGGAAATCTCGACCGAGCTGGAGATGGCGCCGTACATGGTCTTTTCCGACAAGGCCCTGCGCGGTCTGTGTCGCCTGCGTCCGCAGACGCGCGACGAGCTTATCCAGGTCAACGGCATCGGCGAGAAAAAGGCAGACGCCTTTGGCGAGCAGTTTATGGCGGCGATTGAAGAGTTTGAGTCCGAGCATGCGCGAGATGGAGCGTAACGATGGCAACTGACGATAAAACCGAGCGTGCCGACGTGTCCGCCGTGCCGCTGTACCAGCAGGTCATGGACGACCTAAAGGGCGAGATCGCGCGCGGCGTGTACGCGCCCGGCTCGCGCATTCCTTCCGAGATGGAGCTTGCGAAGTCCTACGGCGTGGGGCGCATTACCGTGCGCCGCGCCATTGAGGAGCTGTCGCGTGCGGGGTATCTCAACCGCCAACAGGGGAGGGGCACCTTTGTGTGCGCCCCCAAGCTCAAACGCAAGATTCGCCAGAAAGGCGATGTCCAGAGCTTTACCGAGGGCTGCGCCGCCAACGACATGGTGGCCGGAGCACGCTTGGTGTCGCGCACGGTGGTCGCGGCGACGCGCGAGGACGCGGCTTTTTTTGGCGTGGAGCCCGGCTGCGAGCTTATCGTGGTCGAGCGCGTGCGCACGGCAGATGGCGTGCCCGTCATGCTCGAGAACAACGCCTTTGTGCTGTCCGATCATCCCTACCTGCAGACGTTGGCCGATAAGGACCTCGCCGATAACTCGATCTTTGCGTTCGTTGCCGAGCATTCGGGCCGCGCACCGCTCAAGTCCGACCCCTGCACCGTGGAGATTGCGCTTGCCGATGCTCAGGCGGCCCCGCTGCTGGAGGTGCCGGTCGGCGAGCCGCTCTTCTATATGGAGGCGTACTTTACCGATGCGGACGGGCGGCCCCTGCTGCTCGGGCGCCAAAAGATCGTGGGCTCGCGCTACTTGTTTGACATCTAACGCCCATAGACAGAACAACATAGAACAAATTTGCTGAAACGACTTCACCTGTGACAGTTCGCATGTTATAAATAGGACAACATAGAACGATTGCAGGTACGAGCTGTCGTCGTTCAAAGCCGCCACACAAGGAGGAGCGTCACGGTGAACGCACACGATCTGATTCAGGAAATTATCGAGCGCAAGGGTAAGATCGAGAACGTCTTTTGGATCGCCTGTGGCGGTTCGATGATCGACCTGATGCCGGCCAACGAGCTGCTCAAGCGCGAGGCCACCACGTTTGCCTCGACGGTCTACACCGCGCGCGAGTTTTGCCTGATGGCCCCCAAGAGCCTGGGGCCGAAGTCGCTCGTCGTCGCCTGCAGCCACAGCGGCAACACGCAGGAGGTCGTCTACGGTTGCGAGATGGCGCTGGCTGCCGGTGCCGAGGTCGTGGCTATGACCGACTATGCGGGCTCCAAGATCGACAACGGCAAGTGGACCACCTGGGTCTATCCGTGGGGCAAGGGCGAGTCGCAGGCCGAGGTCCCGCAGGGCATCGGCGTTCTGATGGCTGCCGAGCTGCTCGACCAGCAGGAAGGCTACGAGGCGCTCGCCGACATGTATGCCGGCCTTAAGCAGATGGACGCGCTGCTGCCCGCCGCCCGCGAGAAGGTCAACGCGGAGCTGGGCGACCGCTTTGCCGAGCTCTGCCAGCAGCACAAGTTCTTCTACATCCTGGGCTCCGGCCCCAACTTTAGCCAGACCTACGCTATGGCCATCTGCTCGCTCATGGAGATGCAGTGGCAGCACTGCTGCTACATCCACTCCGGCGAGTACTTCCACGGCCCCTTCGAGGCCACCGAGCCCGGCGTGTTCTACTTTGTGCAGCTCGGATCGGGCGAGTGCCGTCCCATGGAGGAGCGCGCGCTCGCATTCCTCAACACGCATACCGATACGGTCATGGTGCTCGATGCGCTCGAGTACGGCGTGGGCGAGGTGCCGGCCAGCGTGCGTTCGTTCCTGGAGCCGATCTTCTTCTACGCGATGAGCTGCGAGTTGCGCGCCGCCCGCGGCAAGGTGTTCGACCACAGCCCCGAGGTTCGTCGCTATATGGGTGTCGAGCAGTACTAGGTACCGGGAAAAGTATTCACCTTCGATTCGCAAGCGAACAGCGTGCGTAAATAGCGGGCCGCACCGGGGATTTCCGGCGCGGCCCGCTCTGCATTGCGTCCATGCGTGGGGGGTATCGCGTCAACCGACGACCTACTTGGCGTCGTAGGCCTCGGCATCCCACCAGTCGAGCTGGGCAATGTTGTCACGGATGTGCTGGCAGCTCTTGTGGAAGCCTTCGAGCTCGTGCTCGGAAAGGTCGAGCGTGTAGACCTCCTCGACGCCCTCGGCACCGATCACGCACGGCAGGGAGGTAAAGATGCCTTCCTCGCCATACTGGCCGGTCATAAGCGTAGAGGCCGAAAGCACGGCGTGCTCGTTGTGCAGAACGGCGGCGCAGACGCGCGCGGCGGAGTTGGCGACGGCGTACTCGGTGCACTGCTTGCCGGCGTAGGTCACATAGCCGCCCTTGCGCGCGAGCTCCTCGATCTCCATGTGGTCGAAGTCGTACTTGTCGGGGTTTTCGGCCTGAAGCTCGGTGAGGCTCTTGCCGGCGATGGTTGCGGCCTTAAAGGCGGCAAGCTGGCTAAAGCCGTGCTCGCCGATCATGTAGGCGTCGATGGACTTGGGGCTCACGCCGATCTTCTTGGAGATCTCGGTGCGCAGGCGGGCGGAATCCAGGCCGCAGCCCGAGCCGATGATCTTCTTGGGATCGTAGCCGGTCAGGTGCCACAGCTCGGTGCACACGACGTCGCAGGGGTTGGAGATGGAGACGAAGATGCCATCGAAACCGGCGTCGACGATGCGCTTGGCAAAGGTGCGCGCGGCGTCGGTGGTAAAGAACAGCTCGCCGTCGCGGCTGCCAGCGGCCAGCGCGACCTTGCCGGCGGCATTGACGATGACGTCGCAGCAGGCCAGCTCCTCGTAGTGGTCGTAGCAGTTGACGATCTTGGTGTTGTACGGGACAAACGAAAGGGAGTCGCGCAGGTCCTGGACCTCGGACGTCACCTTGGCCTCGTTGATATCGCACAGGTACAGCTCGTCGGCAATGCCCTGCATAAGCAGGCTGTTGGCGACATGTGCTCCTACGTGGCCCTGGCCGACCACACCGATCTTACGCGTCTGGTACATATACGTATCCTTCCGGCCGAGTTTTTCGCGTCGAACCATTGTAGCGTCCTGTTGCCACTTTGCTAGACTAAAGTGCAATAGATTTTTGGGACATGCCTTAATTTCTACTTTTGGAGTGATTTGGGCCGTCGACGGCATCGCTGGGCGATGTGCTCGCGCGGATGGGGTCGCTCGTTGTACCATAGCTGCAACTGACTCGTTAGGAGCTTCCATGCCCATTCGCATTCCCGACGCCCTCCCTGCCGCCGCGCAGCTCGAGAGTGAGAACATCTTTGTCATGACCGAGTACCGCGCGCTGCACCAGGACATCCGTCCGCTGCGCGTGCTCATCCTCAACCTCATGCCCACCAAAATCGCCACCGAGACGCAGATCATGCGCAAGCTCTCCAACACGCCGCTGCAGGTGGAGGTGGACCTGCTGCGCACCAAAACGCACGAGGCCACGCACGTGAGCGCCGGCCACCTGGAGACGTTCTACCGCACGTTCGACGACATCCGCGATATCCACTACGACGGCCTGATCATCACGGGCGCGCCGGTGGAGCAGATGCCGTTCGAGGAGGTCGACTACTGGCCCGAACTCTGTCAGATTATGGATTGGTCCACCACGCACGTGCACTCTACGCTGCACATTTGCTGGGGCGCGCAGGCGGGGCTCTACCATCATTACGGTATTCAGAAGTGCGACCTGCCGGCAAAGGCGAGCGGCGTCTTTGAGCATTATCTGGTGAAGCCGCAGAGTCCGCTGGTCCGCGGCTTTGACGACCGTTTCTATGCCGTGCATTCGCGCAATACCGATGTGCGCCGCGAGGACGTGGAAGCCGAGCCGCAGCTCGAGGTCGTTGCCGTGTCCGACGAGGTGGGCCTGTACATCGTCAAGTCGACTGACAGCCGCCGCTTCTTTGTCTTTGGTCACCCCGAGTACGATACCGACACGCTGCGTCTGGAGTACGAGCGCGACGTGAAGCGCGGGCTTGATCCCGAGGTGCCGGCACATTACTTCCCGGGCGACGACCCCACCGCCGAGCCGCGCAACGTCTGGCGCAGCCAGGCTCAGCTGTTTTACACCAACTGGCTCAACTACTACGTCTACCAGACCACGCCCTACGACCTGGCCCGCGCCGGCGAGGAGCACTAGACTGCGATGGTACTGCTGTAGCCGTGGCTGATGTGGCGGCGATTAGGCGCTGATGATGTCGGGCAGCGGCAGGTCGTGGGCATCGGTGGGGACGTGGTTGATGCGTTGTTCGTCAAAGGCGATGCCGATGATTTGGCATGCGGGTGAGAGCATGGGCAGGTAGCGGTCGTAGCAACCGCCGCCGTAGCCCAGACGCGCGCCGGTTTGATCGAAGGCCACGAGCGGCACAACAATCATGTCGAGTGCTTCGGCAGGCACGATGGGGAAGCGGCCGCTGTCGATGTCCGTGGCCGCGAAGGCCCGCGCGGGGTGGGCGATAAACGGAGCCGCGAACGCATCGTCGGCGGCAACTGCTCGCATACACATGCGCTGGCCACAAGCTGCGGCATCAATTGCCGAGAGCATGCACGGATAGGTCACGCGCCAGCCGCGCGCGGCGACCGCAGCGGCAAACGCGGCAGGGTTGACCTCGGAACCCATCGCGGCATAGATGGCAACGGTGTGCGGCACCGCGGCATCCGAGCGATCCAACAGCTCAACCAGCCGCGTACAGATAACGGCGGACTTTGCCGCACGCACATCCAAATCAAGAGCATCGCGCCGGGAAATCACCGCCCGTCGCAACTCAGCCTTATCCATCCCAGCTCCCTCTCCCAAACCTACCAAAAAGGGACAGGTTTATTTTGGCAGGTTTTATCTGGGCAAACGTCGAAGCCGCCGCAAAGGCGCCCTTTGTGGCGGCTTCGACTCGACGTTGGCTTCACAGCGCCGCAGCGATCGCTTCAGTCACAAACTTATTGAGTGACTCACCCTTCTTTGCCGCCGCCAGCGCTGCTTGCTTGTGGAGCTCAGAGCCCGTTCTTACGTTGAACGAGCCCTTAAAAGCCCGCTCGGGTTCCTTGCCCTTCTCGGCGCAAAACTCAAGGTAATCGTCGACGGCGTCGTGGAAGCATTGCTCCACTTCTTCAGCCGTGGAGCCTTCAAATACGATTGCGTCCCTAATGCCGGCGACCATACCTGTTAGCACATGCTGTTCGGCATCGAACTCGACCGGGGCGAAATAACCCTTGTATGCCAAAACGTTACTCATGACTACCTCCGACATCTTGCAGAAAGCGAACGATGTTTCGAATGGTCCCCGCTGTCAATTCGTCAGATGGATGAGGCGTGTGCATTACGAACATCCTGCCATCTGATGGCCTGTAGAAGCGAACGCGCGATCCGGATGTCTTGCCTTTGCTGTCCATTTCAAAGCCATATGAAGCCATAACTTTAAGAAAGTCAGCGAATCTATACGTTGAAGGACAGCTAAGCAGCTGGGCGATGAGTTTATCGGATCGAGTCATCCCGCCTCACATTCTGCAACTATATTCTAGTTGCAATTTCAGTTTGATGCAAGCACCTCTACTATAGAACATGTGTGCGTATAGAACAAGTGTTCGAATCACAACTGAGGACGGAGACAGGCACCTTTGTGGTGGTCTGTGCTGTGGAGTGGGCGTCTGCGGCGGTTTGTCTCAATCTGTAACAGTAACTCGGCAAAATTGGACCTAGATGTTACAGATTGAGACAAACCGCTGCGGTGGGCTGCGCCGCCCCGCTCAAACCGCAGAAAAAAGGTAGATTTTTAGACATGTCCCAAAAATCTACCTTTGCCGTGCGTTAGCCCATCAGGTCGACGACGTTAAAGTCGGCGTTGCTCTTGGCGATGACGTCTCGGCCGCCAAAGACGCAGGTCGGCGACTCGGCTGCGATGCGCGTCACATCGGCGCCGAGCGAGCGCAGTTCACCGGGCGTGGCGGCGAGCATCTGGGCGCGGCGCTTCTCGCGCGCGTTGGGATCGAGGCCGGCCAGGTAAGTCGTGTTGCGGCGCTTGGTGAGCGCGTAGGGCTTCACCGGCGCGTCCATGCCGCTCACGCAGCTCACGATAAAGCCCTCAAAGGCGGACTCGTCGGGTTCAAAGCTGCCGAGCCATTCGCCCGCGCGCGCCACGCGCTCAATCGAGGGATCGATTGCCGGGTCGCGGTAGGTGTAGAACGCCGCCTGGCGCTCGCCGGCCGCGCGGAATCCGCAGCCGTACGCGCCGCCCTTTACGCGGATCTCGTTCCACAGGTAATCGTAGGAGAGCGCGTTGGCGGCAACCGCCCAGGCGCCCGTCACGTCGATGCCCAGACGACGCGGGTCGCACGCGCTTGCCGCAAAGCAGATGTCGCTGGGGATGACAAAGGCCTCGTGGCGGTCGCGCGGCGCCGGCACCACGAGCACGTCGCGGAAGACGGCGCCAGCGTCCGCGCTCAACCCCGGGTCGCCCGCGGCGGCCCAGTACGCGTTAAAGTCTTCATCGCTGCCGGTAAAGCTCGCCAGGCAGCCATCGGCCACAAAGATGCGGCCCGCCAGCTCGGCAAGCTTGGCGCGCAGGCTATCCAAGCGCTCGTCAAAGTGTTCGAGCAGATCACGCAAGAACAGGTAGAAGTCCACGCCCGAGAGCTGTTCGCGCACCACGGCAGAAGGCGAGCTGTAACTCATCGCGCGACCGAGTGCTGCCGAGTGGCCGTTGTTGATAAAGCCCTGCTCAAGCCCAATGCGAATCTGCGTGAGCACGTCTCGTACGCGGTCGGCGTCGGCGTCCGCCAGCAGTGTGCTCGACCACACCTCGCGCGGCAGGCTTGCCAGCGCATCGATCTTCTCGGACAGGGCACCGGCGCTCACCAGCAGGTAGGGGCGCACGCCGTCCACGTCGGGCTGGGTCATGACCTCGGTCGTAAAGCTCAAAAAGCCCAGCTTGCCGGCAAGCAAGTTGTCGAGTTCCTCGGCCGAGTGCTCGCGCGTGGGCAGCTGCTTAAGCAGGCGGCAGAGCAGTGTCACATAGGGCAGGTCCTCAAACGCGACGCAGCTCAGGTCGAAATACTGCATGGCGTAGGCCAGGCGGTTGGTGGGGATGCCGTGGCGCAGGCAGGGGATGGGCGCGGTCGTGTCTACGACCAGCGGCGGCTCGGGGCGCGCCTCGCCAATGTCGGACACGCGCAGGCGCGGCAGCGTGGCCTTGGCCTCGGGCGTGTCTTCTGCCTCCTGCGCGGCACGCAGCGCGGCCGTGCGCTCGACCACGTCGGCCAGCTCGGCATCGGTCATGGCATCGCGCTTGGCTGCCAGCTCGGCGGCCTCGGCACCCTCTGCGCCCTCGGCGGCGTCCACCGGCACCAGCTCGACCAGTGCCATGTGGTCGTTTTCCAGCACCAGCTCGCGCAGCAGGTCCTCAAAGTAGCTGCCGTCCAGGTCGCCGCGCAGCTCCTCATACACCGGGCCGTACTTGAGCGCCAGCGTCGCGGCGTCGTCATCGTAGAGCCAGGTGCTCAGCGCGTCGCACGCAATGGCCACGCCGTCGGCGATACCGTAGTCGCGCTGGCGCAGGTCGTATTCGTTGCTGCTGATGATGGCTTCCAGGCGCTCGCGCGGAACGCCATGCTCGCATAGGTCGCGGCAGGCGTCCTGGAACACGCGGCGCAGCTCGCGCGCCACGCCGGACTGCGCGTTTTGCAGCATGATGAGCTCGTAGGGCTGCAGGCTCTCGGCCGCGGTGTAGCTCACCACGTTGCCGCCCAGGCCGGCGGCCAGAATGGCCTTCTTAACCGGCGCTTCGTTGGAGCCCAGCAGCGCCTCGAACAGGATATCCGCTGCGATCGTGCGCTTGCGGTCGAGTGCGCTGCCCAGCACAAGACCCAGGCCCACCAGGGCGTTCTCGGGCGTGGTGGCCATCTCGACGCGCTTATACTCGCAGGTCACGGGCGCCTGCACGCCCAGCGGATTGGGCGCCAGCGCGGACGGGTCCTCGCCGGCGGCAACGGCTGCGTCCATGCGGCGGCTCGCGGCACTCGGCTGCGACAGATAGCGCTCGTCCAAAAAGGCCAGGGCGCGGTCCACGTCCGGGTCGCCATAGAGCGTGATGTAGGAGTTGGAAGGATTGTAGTGGCGCGCGTGCGTGTCCAGGAACTGCTCGTAGGTGAGCGCGGGAATCGCGCGCGGGTCGCCGCCGCTCTCGTGCGCATAGGCGGTGTCGGGATAGAGCGCGGCGTTGACGGCGTCGTCCAGCACGCTCATGGGGTCGGACAGCGCGCCCTTCATCTCGTTGAACACCACGCCGTTATAGCGCAGCGTGCCCTCGCGCAGGCTCGCGGCGTCGCCCTCGCCTTCGGCGCCCTCCGGCAGGTCCAGCTCGTAGTGCCAGCCCTCCTGCTCAAAAATGGTGGGCTTGGTATAGATAGCCGGGTTGAACACTGCGTCCAGGTACACGTCCATCAGGTTGTACAGGTCCTGCTCGTTGGTGGTGGCAACAGGGTAGATGGTCTTGTCGGGGTAGGTCATGGCGTTGAGGAACGTCTGCATGGAGCTCTTGATCAGGTCGACAAACGGCTCCTTGACGGGAAACTTGGCCGACCCGCACAGCACCGAGTGCTCAAGAATATGGAACACGCCGGTGGAATCGGCTGGCGGCGTCTTAAAGCCAATGGCAAAGGCCTTGTTTTCGTCGTTGCACGCCAGGTACAGCAGACGAGCGCCCGAGGCGGTGTGGCGCAGCACGTAAGCGTCTGCGTCAAGCTCGGGCACGGTCTCGCAGCGCTCGACGGTAAAGCCGTGGCAGGTGGTTCCGGGCACCAGTAGCGCGGCGGCAGCGGCGCGAGGGTCAGTTGAGGTGGTGGGCATATGCAGCCTCCTTTGACGCCCCGGCGGGGGCGAATCGAGTCGAATCCCCGAGAGTATACCCATATGGGGCCCTCGACCAATCTGCCGGATGAGCGTGGATTTTCGGACACACGAGCGTGGAAATTCGGACGCCCGCCAAATGACAGTGGTTTTTCGGACGGAATTAGCCTCAAAACGCCCAAAAACCGTCCAAATATCCACGTTCATTTTCCGACCGTCCAAAAATCCACGCTCACGTATCACTCACGTATCTCTCGTCTCTCACTCATCTCTAATACGAGAGATAACAGAAAGACGAGAGATAATTATGAGAGATAACTGAACAGAATAGAGAAAAAGCAATCGTGATATTGTTTCAATATCGATTGTTCTACCAGCAAAAACATGTTTAAATGAAGCAACTAGCAGACATCCTATCTCTCATCTCTCACTCATCTTTAATATGAGAGATAACAGAAAGATGAGAGATACTTATGAGAGATAACCGAGAGATGAGAAGTGTCCGTCTGGGGTACACCCGCAGGATCGAGCGAAAGGACATGCAGATGAACGAAAACGAGCTGGTCGGTCTGCTCGAGTCTTTAAGGCGCATGGGCTCGGACGATCTTAACGTCGAGGTCAAGGAGAGCGCCACGACGCTTTCCCGCGACGTATGGGAAACGGTCAGCGCTTTCGCAAACACCGCCGGCGGCATCATCGTACTCGGAGTGAGCGAGCGCGCGAGTTTTGTCCCAGTTGCAAACTTTGAGACCGAGAAAGTGCTCAACCAATTCGTGGCGGGCATGGGCGATGCCGGCGGTCGCGGAAAGCTGGCCAATCCGCCCAAATACACCATTGAGCGCGTGGAGCTCCAGGGCACCGTGGTTCTGGTCATCACGATTGAGGAGCTCGACCCGTCGAGCAAGCCTTGCTATGTCATAGAGCGGGGCGCCCAGGGCGGCAGCTACAAGCGCGTCGATGACAAAGACGTGCCGCTTTCGTCGACCGAGGTTTTGGCGCTGTCGTCATACGAACGGACGAGTCCTAGCGATCGCGATACGGTGCCCGGCACGAGTGTGGGCGATCTCGACGAGTCGCTGGTCGATCGCACGATAGAGCGTGCCTATTCGTTGACGCCTCGAGCGATGCGCGGTGCGACGGACAAGAAGACAAAGATGGAGCGCCTGAATCTCCTCGACTTCCAGGGCAATGTTACCAAGGCCGGCCTCCTTGCCGCGGGCGTTTACCCTCAGCAGTTCTATCCCAAGCTCTTCATTGATGTGGCTGTCCATGCGGGAACTCAAAAGGGCGCTGCGGGACCGCTAAGATTTATGGACCGCACAGTCTGCGAGGGCACCCTGGGCGAGATGATTTCGGATACTGTCGCGGCTGTCGCCAAAAACCTGCGCCGCACCTCGACCGTCCAAGGCATCTCGCGTATCGACTCGCTGGAGATTCCCGAGGAGGTCCTGCGCGAGGCAGTTGCCAACGCGGTTATCCACAGGGAATACGGGGATCGGTTCTGTGGGCAATCGATCGCCGTCGACGTTTTTGACGACCGTATCGAGGTGACGAATCCCGGCGGCCTTTATGGAGGGAAGACTCGCGAGAACTTGTTTGACGGCAGCTCCCGATGCCGTAATGCAACGCTCGTGAAACTCATGTCGATTGTTCCACTGCCGGATGGCGCAGGCTCGCCGGCTGAGGAAAATGGCTCGGGCATCCCGATGATGATCGATGCCATGCGCGCGCATGGTCTGGCCGAGCCCCTGTTCTGCCCGGGGTTCGATCGGTTCAAGGTCGTACTTTACCGTTCAAAGGTTGAGCCGGTCGATCATGGCGGGGACTTGATTATGACGGCACTCAAGCGCTACGGCGAATTGGGGACGCGCGAACTGGCGGAGCGCACGGGACTCACGGTTTCCCAGGTTAGGGCACGCGTCAATGCACTCATTGCGCAGGGTGAGCTTGAGCCGACGGCGCCGTCGACAAGCCGCAACCGCAAATATCGACTGTCAGAGCGCGTGGAATAAATGCGTTAGTGGACGAGGCGACCCATTAATCGACTCTCGATTGGCGCCCACCAGGGTAAAGCAGTTGTTGCCCAGTCGACGGTGATGCTAAAGACTCGGCTTACGCCGGCATGGCCCCGAACCCGCCCATCAAGAACAGCCTAAGAACCAGCTTGATGACATTTCCCGGTTTGACTTCAGCCGCGCCAAAGACGCGGCGTTCGGCGAGCTCGCTGCAGTATGCGTAGATATCGCGGATAAGGTCCGCGCCCGAAAGCGTAAACATGTAGCCTGCGTCCGAAAGCGCATTGGGTGCGGCGGGCAACTTGGCCATGCGGCAAAAGGTCAACAGGTCGGGCGCCATAACATTCTGGTAGTCGAGGTGGCCGCTGGCATCCTGTGCGGCAAGCTCCAATTGGCGCACAAAATCCAGTGCCGCCGCTAACACAAAGCTCGGCGTAGGCGCATTGACGTCCTGAGTGGTCGCCACAAGCCTGCCCGCCGCCTGCGTGACAAGCCAAGCGACCTCGCGCTGGCAACGCACGGCCTTGCGCGTCACCGGCTTGATGGGCGAAGAAGAAACGCTCCCCTTAGGCGGATTCGAAGCAGCCATAAGACCCTCCCATGAACAATCCGGCCCAGCAAGCCCGGACGAAACACGTGCTACATCAGTATACAGGGGAGTGGGGTAGTGGGGCGCGGGCGCGCCAGCGGCAAACCGAGAGCATCAACGATGTGCCGATTGCGGAATGAGATCTCGTAATAATTGACTCTCGGCCATATTATTGAAGGGCATGACTCGTGTTCGTATGGTTGTAGGTGCTGGCGATGAACGACTTTGACCTTGCTGTTCCGTTGATGGATGGACCAAGCTATGACCGTGCCTGCAGTCTCGTGCCTTCCGAATACGTTGAGGCATGGGAGTGGTTTCTGGGTGAGGAGCAGCGCGGCGGCGTTTGGACCAGCCTTCCGCACCACACCAAGGAAGATAGCCCTCAATATCAGTATCGTTTGAGAATTGGCTCGGACTTCTTTCCCGTAACGCGGGATTCAGGGATCTTCTGGCCGGGCCAGGATCGGGTGAAGCAAGATCCCGATAAGATCTTTGCGCTCTCGGTTCATAACTCTAAAAAGAGTTTCTATACCGATGTTCCTCCGCTCTATTTGGATGACGGCACGTGGGTCATTAAGTATTCGGTTCAAGCGCCGGGCACCGTTGGTTCTCGAGACCAAGACTATAACCGGAAAATGCTCAACTGCATGGAATGTGGCGTTCCAGTTGGAGTCATATTTGCAACTGAGGTGGGCTATAAGGTGCTTGGCCTTGCGTTTGTTGAACGGTTCGAGCCCGAAAACGGCTGGTTTGTTCTGCATGGTCCCGTTCATAAAGGCGGGCCTGACCCTCGTTTTGCGTCCGACATGAGCTATCTGAAGCACATGCCAGTCGACATTGAGTTTGCCGGACGGGATGCGACCGATGACGAAAAAGTTCGCTATGCGTTAAGGCGCGAGCGACTGGGGCAACAATGGTTCCGCAAGCAGCTCGTTGCCGCCTATGACGGCCGTTGCGCGGTGTCGGACTGCGGCGTCAGCGAAGCTCTGGAGGCTGCACATATCGAGAATTACTCGGGCCCTAAATCGCAAGTTGCCAGCAATGGCATTCTGCTTCGGCGCGACTTACATTCCCTATTTGATGCTCATCTGATTTCGTTTGAGCCTGTTTGCGGTGAATATCGGCTGTGCGGATCGTACCTGCTGGATAAGACCGACTACGCTTCCTTTGCAGGTGCGACGCTAAGGCAGCCGAATGAGCGTCAGTGGCGACCCAATACGGTGTTTCTTGAGGCCCATCGCATTGAGTTCGATCGCTCGGAAAAGAAGCGTGAAAAGGCGGGGCTTCTGCCGTATTAGCGTATTTGGCTTTGGCATTCTTTGACGATCGTGTTGTTTGATCGGATCGCGTGGCGATGCAATATCGCGCCCACCTGCTGGTGCATGCTCTTCCTGATTTGTATAGCGAGAGGGGAGCGTGTATGAGCTGGCGAGGCGATATTGCGATGGGGAAGTACGGAAAACTGCCGTGTGCCCTTATAGACAACAATATGTTTCCGAGCGTAGAGGTTGATTGCGGGTCGTTTGTCGTCACCTGCCCTTGCTGCGGCTCGCAAATACCGTGTCTCGACATTCGGTTCATCGATGCGCGCGACAGACTCAGCGACGAAGTGAGAAAACGGACAGGCGTTCATATGCCGGTGTATCCGGAGAAATGCCCTGTTTGTGGCCTCGATATCGTGTACGACGCCGGCGACGAGGGACAGGTGATGCGGAGGAGTTGGCTGTGAGTGTCTTTTGCCTCTACAAATAAATCCCCTCACCGAGCTGCTTGTGGAACTCGGCGTGGTGGTCGCGTGCCCAGGTAAAGAGTGCCTGGTCAAAATTGGTGCGCGCGGCTGGGATGCCAAAGACGCCGGCAACTTCGACGCGCACAAACTCCAGTGCCGGCAGCTTGTTGATGGCAGTGAGGGCAAACGGGGACGAGGGCTCCTCGAACAGATAGCGGCTGCCTTGCAGCGCGTCGCAACTGGTGCACGTGTTGCCGAGCGACGGGGCTTTGGAGGCTCGCGCGCCCACGGGCTTGTAGCCGCAGCGCTTATGAAGGTAGTCGCGGATCTCGCCCGGCGCGCAGCCAAGAGCGGGCACGATGGCGAGTGCGTTGGCGTTGGCCGTGTCGATGGCAATGTGCCCGGCTTCGTTGGGTGCGTGCGCGATGGTGATGCTCTCGTCGTTATCGGTTCGATAGGGAATGCCGAAGGCCGCGACCGAGGTCTCTTTGTGACACTTCCAGCACTCGCGCTTGCCCAGTACTAGATATATATACGGCGCCGAGAGGTCGGATCGGTCAACACCGGGCAGCCACTCGGCAAAGGGTTCGGGGTTGACGCCGCTAGGTACATACCAGATCTTCTTGGTTCGGTCCCATTTGGCGCCCAGCGCCTTGGCTTCTTCTTTGTGCGAAAAGGGAACATCGAGCTCGGTGCGCATGGCGGCTCCTTGGTGCTGCAGGTGCAAGTGGCTCAAGGATACCGCAGAGCGCAGACATCGCGGCGTTTTGCTGAGAAGTTGCGGTTCGGATGGGTTCGAGACGCGTTGGTCTCGGCCTCGGTGGCTATTGGGGCGGTTTTGATTGACTGCGGAGTCAGCCGGGATAGGCACTTGGGTTGCTGACGCGGTTTTGTGCATGGGCAGGGTGGTTGTTTGAGCGGTTGGAGCAGTTTGCGGCACAGTTTTGTGCCTGGCTATTGTTGATGTTGGGGTATTGAATTTATTTGGCAGCCATTCGTCAGGTGAATTGATGCTACGTTGCGATGATGGTTGGAGCTGCCAGCGGATTTGGCGACATAAAACAAAACAGCCCAGAGACATAGCCTCTGAGCTGTGAACATCTGGTGGGCGTTAGAAGATTTGAACTTCTGACCTCTTCCGTGTCAGGGAAGCGCTCTCCCCCTGAGCTAAACGCCCTATCAAGGGTGCGCAAGTGCGCAAGGGATAATATAACGGAGCCTGAACTCGGTGGCAAGAACATTTTTAAAAATCGCTTGCATTGTGGTCTGGTGAGAAAAAGCCGCTCGCCGCCTGCAGGTGACCGTTTGCGGTCAAATTATCGACAAAGCGTAGACAGATTTGTGGCAAGGTTTCAGGGAAGTATGTGCTGGCTTCGCCGTCTTGCGCACGATTGCACGAGGCGTGTGCCGTTGTTTGAGTAGTATGGGGGCCGACAATGAACATGCTGGTCGTAGATGATGAGGCTGATATCGCAAATATGCTCGCGGAGTTTTTCCGCATGGAGGGCTACGAGGTTTCGGTTGCCCATGACGGGCCGTCGGCCCTGGCGGCGGCTTCTTCTGGCCCCACCCCCGATATCATGCTGCTCGATGTAAACATGCCGGGGATGGACGGCTTCGAGGTCTGCCGCCGCGTGCGGAAGCATGTGAGCTGCCCGATCATCTTTCTAACGGCGCGCGTTGAGGATATGGACCAGCTTGATGGTTTTGCGGCGGGTGCCGACGACTACGTGCTCAAGCCTTTTTCTCTCGAGGTCCTGGGTCGTCGCGTGGCGGCGCACATGGCGCGCGAGGGAAGGACTCGCGATCGGCAAAGCGACGGCGCCGTCCGCTTTTTTGGCGAGATGACCATCGATTACGCTCAACGCATCGTTGAGGTTCACGGTGCGGGTGGTAATCGGGATTCGTCCGCCGGGGGCGATTCGAACGCGGTGACCGTCGACTTGACCAAGCTCGAGTTCGACATCATCGCCCTGTTGAGCAAGCGCCCTGGCCAGGTGTTTGACCGCGATGTGATTTACGAGCGCGTGTGGGGATGGGACGCCGCGGGTGACCCGTCGCAGGTGCGCGAGCACATTCGCCGCATTCGCAACAAGTTTACGTCGGCGGGGATCGCGGACGATCCGATCGCAACGGTATGGGGCGTGGGCTACAAGTGGGTGGCAAAGTGACGGGTTTTGGTAAGGGCCCACGCGGGCGCCATGCGCCTCACGAAGACGGCCGAGTTGTCGCTTGCGAGGACGGTTGTCGGGACAATGGCGGTTCTGTCCGCAGGCGCGACCGCCGTGCAGCTCGCCGCGCCGAGCGACGCGCGGCCCGCGAGCTTGAGCGCGAGCGGCTGAAACGCCTGCCGCGAAAAGAGCGCCTGCGTGCCTGGTGGAGCCTGCGGCCGTTGGGCGTGATCTTCACGGCGTATCTGGTCGCCTATCTTGTTGTGGCCACGGTGCTTGCGCTGAGCGCCATTGAGGTACTCGCGGCTTGGAATAATGGATATTACGAACTTGAGGTGACGCTCGACAACGGTTTGACCGAGCACGGCGTGATCGATTCGGGCCCATACATCTACGACCCCACCTCTCAGCAGCTGCTTCCCGCATCCGAGCTCAACTTGCCAGGCGATGGGCCGTACGCGGTCTTCATTGCGACGGGCGATTGGGGGACCGGTAGCGATTACGTGCCGGAGGGCGGGCGCACCATCAGCACGCTGTACGCGACCGTCGACATGGTTCGTAGCGGCCAGGTGCAGCTCTACGACTGGGGGCTCAATTACAACGAGGGCTATCCGCAGGAGGAGATTCTAGAGGTGAACAGCACGATTCCAGCGGAGAACCTCGCCCGCTATGACGCGTTGAGCCGCGCGGGCCGCGCGCAGAGCGTGGAGCTGTTTGAAAACATGACGGGAGCCGATCTTGAGGAGACGTTTGGCGAAGGGCTCGTCTCGAACACTGCCTATTATGCGGCTTCACCGCCTCCCGATGGTCCGATGCCTTGGGTCCTCACGCTTGCGACGGGGCTTGTGCCCGTTTTGGCGTACGGCGGCCTGGGTTGGCTCACGTTCAAGCACTTCTACCGCGTTCACATCGCCGGGCCCTTGGGGGAGCTGGCGAGCGCCGCGGGGCGCATCGCCGGTCAGGATTTGGATTTCTCGATCGAGCGCGTGCGGGGCAAAGAACTTGGTCGCCTGTCTGAGACGCTGGAGAATATGAGGGCGTCGCTGCTCGATGCCCAGCGCGAGCTGTGGCGCACCGCCGAAGGGCGGCGTCAGCTCAATGCGGCGTTTGCGCACGACCTCCGAACGCCGATCACGGTGCTCAAGGGGACGGTCGAGATGGCGCAGATGCGCCTGCGTCGCGGCGATGAGCTCGATGTTGGTTCGTTGGATGCCCTGTCGGCCCAGGTGGTGCGTTTGGAGCGGTACGCAACGGAGATGGGAGGGCTGAGCAAGCTCGAAGATCGGCCTGTAGACCGCAAGCCGCTGGCGTCGCGGTCTCTTGTGGATGAGCTCGAGTCGCATGCGAACGAGGTTGTTGCGGCGCGCGGGGAAGGGCTCGCGTTGAGGGTTGCAATCGACGAGGGTGAAGATGGCGCCCGTCCCGACATGGTCTACATCGACCTACCCCTGGTCGAAGAGGTCCTCGACAACCTTTTGAGCAATGCGTGCGGCCATGCGAAGGGCGTCATCGAGGTTGAGATTTCTGTTCGTGAGGGCAGGTTGGCTCTGAGCGTTGCCGATGATGGTCCGGGCTTTACGCCCGAAGCCCTGCGGCGCGGGTGCGATCCGTTCTTTAGCGAGAACAAATCTGCCGAGCATTTTGGGCTGGGCTTGAATGTGTCGAGCATTTTGTGCGGTTTACACGGGGGAGCGCTTGAGTTAGGGAATGGTTCGACCGGCGGGGCACGTGTGACGGCGACGTTTAGCATGGGCGGCGATGGGGACGAAACAGGGGAATTGTGACGAGGGCGCGCGCTGCGCGGGCGTCGCCGGGCTCATCGAGCCGTCGGCGAACCAGTTACCTGCTATTACCTTAAGAATGACTTACCTTAACGTAAGGCTTACTGAATTGTCATTGCTGGTAGACAAAACATAGACACCAAGTTGCGAAACTGTCCTTGTCAGGTACACAAGGAGGTAACGCGATGATGAGGATGCAGCCCGAAGCCGAAGGGTATTCCGATCAGGTTTCTTGCGGGGGCGCCGCTCGCCGTCTTGACGTAAGCGCTTTGAGCGAGCTTCGCAATCGAGTCGCGGGCGCTCATGACGCGCTGGACGACGCCTCTTCTGCCGGCGCGCGGACCGCAAACGCCCCCTCATTCACGACCGCTGCGGACATGTCGGCCGAGGCCACCGCAGAGGACGATGGCCTCGACGCCCGCCGACGAATCTTGCGTCGTCGCGTGCTTTTGGCGCTTGCGGCCTCGGCCGCGATCCTCGCGATTGCCTGCTGGGAATATCTTCCGGGGATCTTGGCATGGCTTGCAGACCCTCAGGCGGTTCGGTCGTTCGTCGCCAACCATAGCGTGATAAGTCGTCTCGTCATGCTTGGAATCAACGTCACTCAGATCTTCTTGGCCTTTTTGCCCGGCGAGCCTGTGGAGCTGGCGAGCGGTTACGCGTTTGGCTTCTGGGAGGGGACGGCGCTGTGCCTCGTCGCCTCGGGGCTGGCGACGTCGGCGATTTATTGGGCGACGCGTCGATGGGGCTGGAGCCTGGTTGGCCTCTTCTTCGACCGCAGCCTTCTCGACCGGTTTTCGTGGCTCAATAATGCGAAGCGACTCGAGCTGGTCATGCTGGTGATTTTCTTGATCCCGGGAACCCCGAAGGACTTCTTGACGTATTTTGCCGGCCTCACCAAGATGCGCTTCGCCCCCGTGGTGCTCATCGCAACGTTTGGGCGCATTCCCTCCATTGTGACTTCGACGGCCGCGGCATCCGCTGCGGGCAGCGGAAACTGGCTGGTGGTTGGTGTCGTCGTTGCCGTGTCACTGCTGTGCGTGGCGTTGGGCGGCTTGCTGTATCGTCGCCTGCGTGCCAAGGCAAACTGAGGCGGCAGGCGAAGATGTACGGCGGCTGATGGGCCTTTTGCGGCGACATCGTACCGCCGAGTTGCCGCGGCAATCGAAAACCTCCCCCAACATGGTGCATTCTGAAATCGAAATATTGCGGAAACGCGAGCAAAGTGCACATGCTGGGGGAGGTTTCGAGTTTTTACGCGCGTGTGGCCCTGCTATGCGCTCCGATTGATGAAGAAGTCGGCCATGGAGCAGAGCAGGTCAGCGGCGTTGTGCGAAATGACGCCGTTCTCGGCGAGCGCGCGGCTGGTGTCTTGCGCCTCTTGCGCGAGTTTGAGTGCGAGATCACGGCACGCGTCAATGCCCCCGCCGATTTCGATGAGTTCGACGGCGTGCGCGAGGTCCGCGGGGTCGCTCGTTTTTGCTTCGAGCAGCCCCCAAGGGCCGCGGCCTCAGGTTCGACCGGCTGGCCCCGGCGGACCTGTCGCTCGCGATGTCGCACGTGAACTCCGCCCCGCGCGGCGCGCTCGGCTTCGCGACGCCCGCCCGCGCCTTCCGGGCGATGCTCGGCGCCGACGCGGAGGCGCTGCTGGATGCGTACGGCGTGGAGGACGTGCCCATCGGCGAGCTCGACCTGACGCCGGGGCTCATCGCGCGGGCGCGCGCGGAAAGGGGCGATGCCCCGCCGTCCTAGCCTAAGGGAAAACGGAATAGACTGACCGACCGTTCGGCTGAGTCTGGGAAGAGGCGCCGGGCGGCGGGCGGAGCATGGCCACCGGACCCATCGAAACACATCTCCACCGTTCCTTCAACTGGGAAAACGGCGCCCCCGGGCCCCAGGAGGGGCCACGGGGGCGTTCGGCTAGGTGCGGGAACGGCCTATTTGCTCAATGTGTTCGGCTGAGATCGGAAATCAACCCTTGCATTGTGGAATTCGGGGGCTTTGTCATATCCATTTCAAAAGAGCCTGCTGCCGCGATTTGACTGTCGCATAATGCAAGGCCATTGCGGTACCGAGCTATGGAAAGACGCCTGCGGAATTGTCCTACCGATAAGCGGACAAGCCTCCGGCTGGTGCCTTCGCCGTGGTAAGGTAAGCCGAATTGTTTCCAGGCTGTTTCGGGGGAGTGGAATGAGCAAAGAGTGCGTCGAGCAGGTCGAAGGCGCAGGAGCTTCGGTGCCGATGACCGATATATCGAACATTGATGTGCCCGAGGGCACCGACGAGCTCAGCCGCAGCACCCGCCGTGCATGGCGCGACCGCCTGAACAGCGCTTCGACGCGCAAGTTGATCATGGGCGTCTTGGCTACGCTGGTGGGCGGTTCGTTTTGGGGCTTCTCGGGCACCAGCGCGAGCTTTCTGTTCGATACCTACCACGTCGACACCTTGTGGCTTATGAGCGTGCGTCAGATTCTCGCCGGTCTACTCTTTATGGCCGTGGTTGTTACGCGCGACCGCGAGCGCCTGATTAAGCTCTGGACCACAGCCGCCGATCGCAAGCAGCTGCTGCTCTTTACCGCCTTTGGCCTGCTGTTCAATCAGTTTTGCTATCTTTCGGCCGTGCGTCTGACGAACGCCGGAACCGCGACGGTGCTCCAGTGCCTGCAGCTCGTTATCATCATGGGCTACACCTGCGTGACCGATCGCCGCATGCCGCGTACTCGCGAAGTCATCGGCATCGGTCTGGCTCTGGGTGGCACCTTTTTAATCGCCACCGGTGGCGACCCCACCAGCCTGAATATCTCGCCGCTCGGCCTGATCGCGGGTCTCATGTGTGCGGTTAGCGCTACATGCATGGCGGTGATTCCCGCCAAGATCCTGCCCGAATACGGCAGCCCCATCGTCACGGGCTCGGCAATGCTCACGGCGGGCGTGGTCTCGTGTTTCTTCGTGCAGCCTTGGGCGCATATGCCAGCGCTCGACGCTGCCGGCGTCGAGGCGCTCGCGGTGTTCGTGGTTATCGGCTCGTTTTTTGCTTACATGCTCTATATGCAGGGCGTTAAGGACATCGGCTCGGTACGTGCGAGCCTCATCGGAACTGTGGAGCCGGTTTCGGCGACCATCACCAGCGCCGTTATGCTGGGCACGGTGTTTTTGCCGACCGACCTTATCGGCTTTGCCATGATCATCGTGATGATGTTCCTCACGGTGTAGCTGGCGCCGCCGCCAAGACAGAAAAGGTGTTGTGCCACATTTTCGCCAATTGATGTCCGTGTCTGGAGTTTAGCTGTCGATGCCCAAAATGCCATAAACTAGCAACGTTATGGACTTTTTCATTGCGACTCAATTGCGAGGATTTCTTTATGGCTGGTAATCACTTTAAGAGCAGCGATAGCGGCCGTCCTGCAGTTCCGCCGCGTCCGAACGGGGCTGGTAATGCCGGCACGCCGGGCGGCGCTGGACAGGGCGGTTCCGGTAAGCGCGTGTCCCCGGGCGAGACGGCGATGTTTACCGCTCTGTACGAGCAGTCTCAAAAGGCAAAAAAGACCGGCCGTGCAAGAGGGAATGTCTTTGCGGGCGGTGCAACCTCCACGTCGCAGCCGAGCGGGGCTCCTTCGGCACCTGCGAACAACGCAGGTGCTGTCAACGCCGCGAATACCGACGGCAACGTTAATGCCGGCAGGGCCGCCAACAATACTTCCTCTTCCGGTGGCGTGGGGCTTACGGGTAACCTTGGCACGATTTACACCGGCGCCTCCGAGACTGGCACGTTCGCCCGCCTGGATGATAGCGGTGTCGAGTTTGCGGGCTCGGGTTCCAAGGAAGATTATTACGATTTTGGCTTGAACTACGGTGGCGACGCTTCGTCGAGTTCGACCTCTGACGGTCTGGTCCGTCATCGCCATCGCAAGGGCGAGCGCAAAAAGCGTCACACTGGCGCCATTATTGCCGCTGTAGTCGCGGTGCTTCTCGTTGCGCTTGGCGCAAGCGGCTTTATGCTGCTTAACTCGGCAAAGACCGTAAAGAGTGAAGCGAAGGAGGCTGTCGAGATCGTCGGTGGCCTTAAGGACAAGGTCACGTCGGGCGATTTTTCGACGCTGCCTGACGACGCGAAGAAGATCGATGAGCTCTGCGACAGCATGAAGGCGGAGACCTCGAGCCCGCTGTGGACGGCGGCTTCGTTTATCCCGGTGTATGGCAGCGATATCAATGCGGCCCGCACCATGATCGACGCCCTGTCCGATGTCTCGAGCAACGCGCTGGTTCCCATGGCCGATAACCTTTCGCAGGCCACGCCCGGCAAGCTGTTCCAGGATGGGACCATCAACGTGTCCGCACTGCAGGCGGTCGCCGATTCGCTCTCCGATAGCTCGAAGGTGTTCAAGAGCGTCAACGAGAAGATCCAGGGCATTGGCGATACTCATATTTCCCAGGTGACCGAGTTGGTCGATAAGGCCAAGGACGGCTTTGCCACCCTCAACGGCGCGGTTGACGCGGCGGAGAAGGTCGCCCCCGTCCTTCCCCAGATGCTCGGCGCCAACGGCCAGACGCGTCATTATCTTGTGCTCGCGATGAGCAATGTCGAGATCCGCGCCTGCGGCGGTTTCCCCGGTTCTCGCGGCGTGATGTCGGTGACTGACGGTAAGCTCGAACTGGGCGATTTTGTCAAAGTCGACATGATGAAAGAGCCTTTGAGTCCGCTTCCCATCACCGATGAAGAGGCAAACTTGTTCACGACCGGATGGGGCCTGACCGGATTCAACACGCTCGGATACACGATGGGCGACGTTACGATGACGCCCGATTATCCGCGTGCGGCACAGCTTGCCAGCGATATGCAGAAGGCCATTGTCGGAGATGACATCGACGGCGTATTTGCAGTCGATCCGGTATTCTTGCAGTATATGCTCGGCATTGTAGGCGGCACACAACTTCCTGACGGTACCGTCGTTGATGGAAGCAACGCTGCAAAGGTGCTGCTGCACGATATTTATTGGAATTACCCGGTAGAGGAACAGGACGCCATTTTTGCGGCGGTTGCCGGATCGGCTTTTAACAAGATCGTGGACGAACTGGGCTCCAGCGATATTGCTAAGATTGCTGGAGCCATCGAAAAGGGTGCTTCCGAGGGCCGCATCCTTATGTATTCGAGAAACGATGACGAGGAAAAGGCCGCGAAGGCTCTTGGAATATCGGGCGCCCTCCAAACCGATACGTCGGAGGCTCCGATTTTGGGCGTCTATGTGAACAACTACAGCTATTCAAAGATGGATTGGTTCCTCGATAAGCGAGTCACCATCGATTCTTCGGTTGAAAATGCCGATGGCTCGACGACGTATCGAGTGACCACCTCGCTCAAGAACACGATGACCCCTCAGGAGAAGGCCGAGATGCCTGGTTATTTCCAGGGCCATAACGGCATTAGCCAGGATATTGATGATGAGGTGCTGAGGCTTTATCTCTATGCTCCTGCGGGAGGCAGCATTTCGGACATTAAGACTTCGGGCTCCGGTTCTATCGAGATGAACGAAGCGACGCACGATGGCCTGAAGGTTGCATGGGGCGGTGTCCACATGCTTCTTGGACAAGACGTAAAGGTCGAGTACACGGTCACGACTTCGAAGGACTCTGGGCACAAAGAGCTTAAGGTTCGTACCACGCCAACCGCTCAAACGTTCGAACAGGATAAGTAAGATATGAAGTACTTTGGCACCGACGGCTTTCGCGGTGAGGCCAACGTTGGGCTGACGGTAGAGCACGCTTATAAGATTGGCCGTTTTGTGGGCTGGTATTACGGCACCAACCGCGAGCGCAAGGCGCGCGTGATCGTGGGCAAGGACACCCGTCGCTCGAGCTATATGTTCGAGGCGGCGCTGGTGAGCGGCCTGGTCGCGAGCGGTGCGGACGCCTATATGCTGCACGTGATCCCCACGCCGGGCGTAGCGCATCAGACCGTGGAAGGCTGCTTCGATTGCGGCATCATGATCAGCGCGAGCCACAACCCGTTTTGCGATAACGGCATTAAGCTCGTCAATAGCGACGGTTTTAAGATGGACGAGGACGTACTGGAGCTCATCGAGGACTACATCGATGGTAAGAGCGAGGTACCGCTGGCCACGGGCAACCACATCGGCGCCACGGTGGACTACATGCAGGGCCGCAACCGCTACATTGCTTCGCTCATCGCCAGCGCGAACTTTTCGCTGCAGGGCGTCAAGATCGGTATCGACTGCGCCAACGGCTCGGCTTCCTCGGTGGCCAAGCCGGTGTTTGACGCGCTCGGTGCCGACGTGCGCGTGATCAATGCCGCGCCCGATGGCTTTAACATCAACGTCGACTGCGGCTCCACGCATATAGAGCGCCTGCAGCGTCATGTGGTGGAGCAGGGCCTGGACGTGGGCTTTGCCTATGACGGCGATGCCGATCGCTGCTTGGCCGTGGACGAGCGCGGTCGCGTGGTAGACGGCGACCAGATCCTGTACGTGTGTGGCGTGTATCTGAACAAGCACGGTCGCCTTTCGGGCGGTACCGTGGTGCCGACGATTGCCAGCAACTTTGGCCTGGTCAAGTCGCTGGAGCTTGCCGGCCTAAGTGCCGTGACCAGCGGCGTGGGCGACCGTCACGTGTATGCCAAGATGCGCGAGGGCGGCTACAGCTTGGGCGGCGAGCAGACGGGCCATACGATCTTTGGCGATATCGAGCGCACGGGCGACGGCATTATGACCTCGCTGCGCGTGATGGAAGTGATTCGCGCCGAGCGCGAGACCCTCTCGCAGCTCACGGCTCCGTGCAAGCTGCTGCCGCAGGCGCAGGTGGCCGTGCACGTGGCGGACAAGGACGCCGCGCTGGGCAACATGGGTGTGCAGGCCGCCATCGCCGAGGCCGAGGCATCGCTGGCGGGCGAGGGACGCGTGCTCGTGCGCAAGAGTGGAACCGAGTCGGTGATTCGCATTTTGGCCGAAGCCCCCGACCAGGCATCCGCCGATGCCGCCATGAAGCGCATCGCCAACGCACTCGAGGCTCTATAGGGCGCCTTTTGGGCTGTCTGACAGGGGGTTATAAAATGACGTGGCCAAAAAAAGCAAAAATGAGTACTGTCACTAAATAAGTAACAGCAAATTTTGCCTCAAAAGGCCGTTTCGGCATTGCCTGAGCGTTATATCGACAGACATTGCTCCTCATATGTCCAATAAACAGGGTCGCGGATGAGATTAAATCTCATCCGAGACCCTGTTTTAGCCCGAAATAAATGCTATCAACTTGACAACAGTACTCATTTTTGCCTTTTTTGACCACAGCCTCTCCGGAGCAGTCACCCAGCACTTGGGGACGTTCCCTTTCTGCCGGCACTTAGGGACGTTCCTTATCTGCCGGCAGTTTAGGAACGTCCCCAAGTGCCGGGTTCCCAAGTGCCGGGTTGTTGGCTGGCGAAGAGTGTCCCAAACGACTAGTCATTAAAGAGCGTCCCCAATGACTAAGTGAAGGGGGCGCTGCGAATTGATTCCGCGGCGCTCCCATTTGCGTTGGCGTGTCGGTTATGCCTTACAGCTGGTACAGCGTGGTGAACTTGTCTTGGAGGTAGCTGCAGTAGTAACGGGCGTCAAAGTCCATGCCACAGGCGCCCTTGATGAGCTCCGGCGCGTCCTTGGCGCGGCCCCACTGCCAAATGTGCTCGCCTAGCCAGGCACGGACGGGCGCCAGATCGCCGCTCGCGCAGGCACCGGTAAGGTCGACGCCGTCGCGGCACATGGCCGGCACAAACATGGCGTCGTAGGCGCTGCCCAGCGCATAGGTGGGGAAGTAGCCAAACGAGCCGCCGCTCCAGTGCGTATCCTGTAGGCAGCCGCGCGTGTCGTCGGGAACGGGAATGCCCAAGTACTCATCCATGAAGCGGTTCCAAAGCGCGGGGATGTCCTTGGCCGTGGCCTCGCCGGCAAACAGCATGCGCTCGATCTCGTAGCGCACCATAATATGCAGCGGATAGGTGAGCTCGTCGGCCTCGGTGCGGACCAGCGACGGCTGCGCGATGTTCACGGCGCGGTAGAGCGTGTCTTCGTCCACGCTGCCATAGACCTCGGGCGCGTGGCGGCGCAGTACCTCGAGCAGCGGCCCCATAAAGGCGCGGCTGCGGCCCACGGTGTTCTCGAAGAATCGGCTTTGGCTCTCGTGGATGCCCATAGAGGTGCCGCCCTCCAGGCACGTGCGCGCATAGGCGGGGTTCACGCCCAGCTCGTACATGGCGTGTCCCGCCTCGTGGATGATGCTGTAGACATTGGAGATACAATCGTCCTCGTAGATGTGCGTCGCGATGCGCGCGTCACCCACGGCAAAACCCTCGCTAAACGGGTGCTCGGTAAAGGCAAGCGTGGTGTCGTCCAGGTTCAGGCCGACAAGCTTCATCAGGTCGAAGCTCATGGCACGCTGGGCAGCCTCGGGCACGTGGGCGTGCAAAAAGTCGGCGGCCGGCTGCTGGCCGCGCTCGCCGATGGCGTGCACGAGCGGCACGACCGTGGCCTTGACCTCGTCACAAAACGCATCGAAGCTCTTGGCGGAAAGGCCGCGCTCGTACTGGTCGAGCCAAACGTCGTATGGGTCGCGCTTGGGGTCCATAAGCTCGGCCTGATGCTTGAGCTGGCCCACGATCTTGTCCACATAGGGCTCAAAGCTCGTCCAGTCATTGGCCGTCTTGGCCTTGTGCCACACGGCGTCGGCCTCGCAGGTGAGCCTGGTCCAGGCCTCGGCCTCCTCGGTAGGGACAACGCTCGCTTCGCGCTGGTCGCGGCCGAGCACGCGGATCTCGTCGAGCAGCTGCGGGTCGTCTACATGTCCGCCTGCAACCGTCTCGCGCGCTAAGGAGCGTACGAGCTCAACGGATTTCTCGCTGGTCAGCAGCTTGTGATGCTCGCCGGCAAGCGTACCCATGGCGTCGGCACGGGCGGCAGCGCCGTTGGCAGGAGCAATCGTCGCTCCATCGAACTCGGCAATCTTGAGCAGGTACTCGCGAGTCCACAGCTTGCCTTCGAGTTTGCGGAACTTTTTGACGGCCTTGTCGACCTTCATGCCTTTAGGCGTCTTGCCCGCTGCGGGCTTGGCCTTCTTATCGAGTTTCTTTCCCATATCGTATCCTTAATCTCGCAGGCCGAGCACCGCAGGCGGGTGCACGGCCAGTTTGCACAGCTACCTGCTTTGTACCCAGCGCGAACAAAACGGAACGCGGCGATATGCTTGCAGAATGTGTTATCCTATAGCCCAATGCGTTGACGGAGAGGGTTTTTGCCCGCCGCGTCGCCGGCAAGAGAGGGAAGGTCATGGGCTGCAAGCCTTCCTGCGGTGGCAAGGGCCAAGCGTTCACTCCCGAGCAGCGACCTCAACGGGCGCGCGGCCAGTGGCAGCAAAGCCCCAGTAGGGAAGCCGTGAGCCTCGCGACAAGAGGCGCAGAGTGGGCGCGGCGGGCCAGACATCCGCCGGGTCAAACAAGGTGGTACCGCGGAATTTAACCGTCCTTGGGCAATGCACATGCCCGAGGACGGTTTTTTTGTTACCGAACCGGGCCGCGTATCCGCAGCATCGGGCGGCGTCAGCCGTCCCGGAGCGCGGATACGCGAGAGACGAAAGGGAAGACATGAGTCTGATTGATGATCTGGTCAAACTCGAGGAAGAGGCCAAGGAGCTCGTCGCAGGCGCCGACGACGCCGCAAAGCTCGAGGCTGCGCGCGTTGAGCTGCTCGGCCGCAAGGGCCGCATCACCGGCCTGATGCGTATGATGGGCAAGCTCGCCCCCGAGGATCGTCCTGTCATGGGCAAGCGCGCCAACGAGATGCGCCAGCTGATCGAGGGCATGCTCGACGAGCGCACCACCGAGATGAAGGCCGCCGCCCTCAAGCACGCACTCGAGCACGAGGCCGTCGACATTACGCTGCCGGGCATCCGTCCGCAGATCGGTCACCAGCACCTGATCAAGCAGATCATCGAGGAGGCCGAGGACATCTTCTGCGGCATCGGCTACACCGTCGAGTCCGGCCCCATGGTCGATACCTCCTACTACAACTTCACCGCGCTCAACGCGCCCATGGATCACCCGAGCCGCTCGGCCCGCGACACCTTCTACGTGGTCGACAACAACCCCGGCAGCGTCGCGCACCCCGAGGCTCACGCCCATGGCGAGTCCGACGTACTGCTGCGCACCCAGACCTCGGGCGTGCAGATCCACACCATGGAGTCGCAAAAGCCGCCCATCTACATGATCTGCCCGGGCACCGTCTATCGTCCCGATACGGCCGACGCCTGCCACCTGCCGCAGTTCAACCAGATCGAGGGCCTGGTCGTCGACGAGGGCATCACCTTTGGCGATCTTAAGGGCACGCTCGACTACTTTGTTAAGTGCATGTTTGGCGAGGATCGCAAGACCCGCTACCGCCCGCACTTCTTCCCCTTCACCGAGCCCAGCTGCGAGGTGGACGTGAGCTGCCACGTGTGCGGCGGAAAGGGCTGCAACTTCTGCAAGCACAGCGGTTGGATTGAGATCCTGGGCTGCGGCATGGTCGATCCCAACGTGCTCATCAACTGCGGCATCGACCCCGAGAAGTACACCGGCTTTGCCTTTGGCATTGGCGCCGAGCGCGTCGCGGCCCTGCGCTACGACCTGCCCGACCTCAGAACTCTCATGACAGGCGATATGCGTTTCCTGAACCAATTTTAGGCTTGCCCAGGCACCCCATCTTGGCGTTCAAACCGTCGCTCGCGTACCTTTAGTACGCGTCGCTCCTCTTTCACGCCAACCTGGGGCACCTGGACAACCCTAAGGCGAACGTCTTCATTTGATATTCCTCCCTATGCGGAGATTAAGAACTAGGAGAGCTACATGCGCGTTTCTTACGACTGGCTCAAGACCATGATCGATATTCCGGAAGATCCTAAGACCCTTTCGGACGAGTATATCCGCACCGGCACCGAGGTTGAGGCGATTGACACCGTGGGCGAGTCCTTCGACCACGTGGTGACCGCCAAGGTGCTCACCAAGACCCCGCACCCCGATAGCGACCATATGTATGTGTGCTCGGTTGACGTGGGTGACAAGAACCTCGACGCCGACGGCAACCCCGCCCCGCTGCAGATTGTCTGCGGCGCGCAGAACTTCGAGGCCGGCGACCACATCGTCACGGCCATGATCGGCGCAGTTCTGCCCGGCGACGTCAAGATCAAGAAGAGCAAGCTTCGCGGCGTCGTGTCCATGGGCATGAACTGCTCTGCGCGCGAGCTCGGTCTGGGCGGCGACCACTCCGGCATCATGATTCTGCCTGAGGATACGCCCTGCGGCATGCCGTTTGCCGAGTATGTGGGCTCGAGCGATACCGTGCTCGACTGCGAGATCACGCCCAACCGCCCCGACTGCCTGTCCATGATCGGTATGGCCCGCGAGACCGGCGCCATTTTCGATCGCGATTTCCACGTGGAGCTGCCCGCCATCAAGGCAGAGACCGGCCGCGCGACCGACGACGAGCTTTCGGTCGAGATTGCCGACGAGGGCCTGTGCGACCGCTATGTCGCCCGCATCGTGCGCAACGTGAAGGTCGGCCCGTCGCCCGACTGGATGGTCAAGCGCCTCAACGCCCTGGGCGTGCGTCCGCACAACAACATCGTCGACATCACCAACTACGTGATGATGCTCACCGGTCAGCCGCTGCACGCCTTTGACCTGTCAACCTTTGCCGAGCGCGAGGGCCATCGCCGCGTGGTGGTTCGCGCCGCCCGGCAGGACGAGAAGTTCACGACCCTCGACGGCGAGGAGCGCACGCTCGACGCCGGCATGGGCCTCATCACCGACGGCGAGCGTCCCGTGGCGCTGGCCGGCGTTATGGGCGGCATGGATTCCGAGATCGAGGACGACACCGTCGACGTGATGGTCGAGAGCGCCTGCTTCAACGCCGGCCGCACCTCGCACACCAGCCGCGACCTGTCGCTGATCTCCGATGCCTCCATCCGCTTTGAGCGCCAGGTCGACGAGACCGGCTGCGTGGATGTCGCCAACGTTACCTGCGCGCTCATCGAGCAGATCGCCGGCGGCGAGGTCGCTCCCGGCTACGTCGACGTTTTCCCCGCGCCCAAGACCATCGACAGCATTAAGCTGCGCCTGGCCCGCGTGCACGCCATCTGCGGCGCCGACATCGAGCCCGACTTTATCGAGCGCTCGCTCACCCGCCTGGGCTGCACCGTCGAGCGCGACGGCGAGGACTTTATGGTTACCCCGCCGAGCTTCCGCCCTGACCTGCCGCGCGAGATCGATCTGATCGAGGAGGTCCTGCGCCTGTGGGGCATGGGCCGCGTGACGGCGACCATCCCGGCTGCCAAGAACCACATCGGCGGCCTGACCCGCGAGCAGAAGCTCACCCGCAAGGTTGGCGAGATCCTGCGCGCCTGCGGCCTCAACGAGACCACGACTTTTGGCTTTGCCGCCCCGGGCGACCTGGAGAAGATTGGCATGTCCACCGAGGGCCGCGGCTGCCCCGTGGTGCTCATGAACCCGCTGGTGGCCGAGCAGACCGAGATGCGCCGCTCGCTGCTGCCGGGTCTGCTGCAGTCTGTGGCCTACAACGAGGCCCACGGCACGCCCAACGTGCACCTGTACGAGGTCGGCAGCCTGTTCCACGGCCGCGAGAACGCTAGCCTGCCCAAGGAGACCAAGTCCGTGGCGGGTGTGCTCTCGGGCCAGTGGAGTGAGCAGTCCTGGAACATGAAGTATCGCAAGCTGCGCTTCTTCTTTGGTAAGGGCATTGTCGAGGAGTTGCTCGCTCAGCTGCGCATCGAGAAGGTGCGCTTCCGTCCCGCCGAGGGCGAGGGCTACGCCTTCTTGCAGCCGGGCCGTGCGGCCGAGGTTCTGTCTGGCGGTACCGTGCTGGGCTGGGTCGGCGAGATTCACCCCGAGGCGCGCGAGGCCTGCGGCATAGATGAGGTCGTCGTTGCCTTTGAGCTCGATCTGGACAAGCTGATCAAGGGTGCCCGCAACCAGGAGAACTACCGTGAATTCTCGCAGTACCCGGCTGTTGAGCACGACCTTGCAATCGTGGTCGACAACTCCGTGACCTGCGAGGACCTCGAGCGCCGTATTACCAGTGCCGGCGGCAAGCTGCTCGAGGGCGTGCGCCTGTTCGATGTCTACCGCGATCCGGTCCGCATTGGCAAGGGCAAGAAGTCCATGGCCTTTGCGCTTACGTATCGCTCCGACGATCACACGCTCACCAGCGAAGAGGTCGAGAAGGCGCACCAGAAGATCGTCACCAAGGTGTGCAAGGGCGTAAACGGCGAGGTCCGCGGCTAAGATCGCTTGCGTCTGTGACGAATGTATTGCAAAACGGCGCACTGCTTTGTTGGCAGTGCGCCGTTTGCTATGATAGCCGGCGGCGTGTTACGAATCTATCAATACGTAACACTATCAAGGTGATTCAAACGGCGCTGCGATTGCGTGCCGACAATCGGGAGGCATACATGCACATTCCAGATAATTATCTGTCCCCGCAGACCGATGCCGTCATGGCGGTGGCGATGGTGCCCGTTTGGGTTCACTGCATCAAGAAGGTGCGCGCCACGCTCGATCGCGAGCACATGGCTTTTCTGGGCATCTGCGCCGCGTTCTCCTTTTTGCTCATGATGTTCAACGTGCCGCTGCCCGGCGGCACCACGGGTCACGCCGTCGGCGGTGCGCTCATCGCACTGCTGCTGGGTCCCGAGGCCGCTGCCATCGCGGTTTCGGTCGCGCTGGCGCTGCAGGCGCTGCTGTTTGGCGACGGCGGCGTTCTGTCGTTTGGCGCCAACTGCTTTAACATGGCATTTGTGCTGCCGTTTGTCGCTGCTATCGTGTTCGGTGCGCTCAACAGTCGTCTGCACGACAAGAGCTGGGGCACCTCGGTTTCTGCCGTCGTGAGCGGTTGGGTCGGCCTGTGCCTGGCGGCCCTGTGCGCGGCAATCGAGTTTGGTATTCAGCCGATGCTCTTTACCAACGTTTCGGGCGCGCCGCTGTACTGCCCCTTCCCACTGTCCGTGGCTATTCCGGCTATGTTGATTCCGCATATGCTGGTTGCCGGCGTGATCGAGGGCGTGGCGACGGCCGCCATCTACGGTTTCATTAAGAAGACGGCGCCGAGCATTATCGTCGGGCCCGAGGCCGTCGATGGCCAGCTTGCCGCCGATGGTACCGCCAAGAAGACTTCCCTAATCCCCACGCTCATTCTGGTCGCCGTACTTGTATTGGCCACGCCGCTGGGCCTTTTGGCCACGGGTGACGCCTGGGGCGAGTGGGACGCTGAGGGCGCCGCGACCGCCGTTCAGGAGGCTGGTGACGACAGTCTGCAGGCTTCGGTCGGCCTCGATGCTCCGACCTTTGCCGATGCGCTGCCCACGGGCGACTACCTGCAGGTCTATTCCGAGGAGCAGGGCCTTGGCTTTGCCGGCCAGGCCGCGATGTATATCCTTTCGGGCGTGATTGGCGTGGCGGTGCTTACCATCGCATTCCGCCTGGTCTCGCTGACGGTCAAGGAAAGCGGTGCTCATGGCAATAGCCGAGCTGCCTAGCTGGCTTGCGGCCGAGGAGCGATATGAGCCCGTGGGGGCTCGGCATCGTGTGATGCAGAAGAATGTCCTGCACCTGGCGAGCCTGCTTGAGCGGGTTCGCCTGGGTGGAGGCGCGCACGAGGGCGGGTCGATGGTCGACCGCGCCCTTTCTTGCGTTTCGGCTCCGGTGCGCCTGGTGGGGATGTTCGTTTGCGTCCTGTGCGTGTGTCTGACGCAGAGCCCGCTGTACCTCATGTTGATGGCGGCTATCGCGCTGGTGCTCGTTGCCGTGCGCCCTGTACGCGGGCTGCGCGCGACCTTTGTGCCGGCGCTCGGCGCCGCGGGACTCGCAGTGGTTCTGGCGCTGCCTGCCCTGCTGCTGGGCGCTTCTGCCACGGGCGCCATGCTCAAGATCGCGCTCAAGACCTTCATTAATGTGTCGCTGGTACTGGGCGTTTCGTGGACGCTTACCTGGAGCCGCATGTCGTCGGCGCTCAAGATGCTGCATCTGCCCGACGAGGTTATCTTTACCTTTGATATGGCACTCAAGCATATCGAGGTGCTGGGACGCACAGCGCACGATCTGTGCGAATCGGTCATGCTGCGCAGCGTCGGATCCGCGCCTGCGGGTTTTTCGCGCACCGACTCGCTGGCGGGTATCATGGGCATGACGTTTATCAAGGCGATGGAATGCAGCCGCGCGATGGACGAGGCTATGCTTTGTCGCGGCTTTGCCGGTGCGTATCCGGCGCCCGCGCGCGCCGGGTTTGGCTGGCGCGATGCCGTTTACGCGGCCGTTGTGGCGTTGCTCGTCGTGTTGTGCGCGGTGTTGTAGCGCGGACGGTCGAACTGTCGATGTGAGTAGGGAAGGGCGGCGTTTTGGCAAACGATACGAATAACGCGATGGGTGCGAGCGGTGCTGCCGGCGCCGAGATCACGCCGCTCATCGAGTTTCGCGACGTGGTGTTTTCCTATGCGGGTCATACGGTGGTCGATGGCGTAACATTGCGGGTGAACCGTGGGGAGCTCGTTGCTCTGCTTGGTCCTAACGGCTGCGGCAAGACGACGGTCATGCGTCTTATCAACGGCCTTGAGCTTGCGGACGCGGGTGCGTACCTGTTCGACGGGCATGTGGTCGATGCGGCATATCTCAAGGATTCCGCGACGGCCCAGCGGTTCCATCAGCGCGTGGGCTTTGTGTTCCAGAATGCCGATGCGCAGCTCTTTTGCGCCACGGTCGGCGAGGAGGTTGCGTTTGGCCCCGCCCAGATGGGGCTGCCGGCAGACGAGCTCGAGCGCCGCGTGCGCGATGCCATGGGGCTGTTCCAGGTTGCCGACCTTGCCGACGCCTCTCCCTATCAGCTCTCGGGCGGGCAAAAGAAGCGCGTTGCGCTGGCTGCGGTGGTGTCGATGAACCCGGATATCTTGGTCCTCGATGAACCTACCAATGGACTCGACGAAGATTCATGCGACATCGTGGTCAACTTCTTGCTGGCCTACGTCGCGGCGGGTAAGACGGTTTTGATGAGTACGCATCACCAGGATCTGGTGCGACGCTTGGGTGCCCGCGCCATCTATATCGATCGATATCACCATGTGGTCGAGGCGTCTTCGCCGTCGTATGGAACCGAAAGCGGTGCTACGGACTAGTTGCTGCGTAAAGCGTGCGTAGCCGCCTGCGCGGCTTTGCCGTGATGGTATAGTTATCCAGGTTTTTTATGGGGGTGGCTATGCCAAGCTGGAACATTCATATCGCTCAGACGGAGCGTTTGCTGGATCGCACCAGTGTGCTTGCCGATAGTGTGCGCGACCGCAATGCCTTTTTGTTTGGCTGCGTGGTTCCGGATATCTTCGTGGGCTATATGGTCCCTGGCATCGCCGATCCCATCCCGTACCGCATTACGCACTTTGCCAAGCCTGAGCCCATCCCTAAGCCTCGTGAGCATGAGTTCTGGGATACCTATGTGGCACCGTTGCTTAAAAGTTCGCCCACCGGTGCGCCGGCCGCGGCGACCTCGATTATCGAGGAACGCGAGCGACTGAACCGCGTGCACTATCCCCAGCGCTACAAGTATGCCGAGCCGGTTGCCGGTCCCGGCGCTAGTGAGTTCTCGCTTGCGTCCGAAGATGTGGCGCAGTCGCTGCTCGATTTAACGCTGGGCGTCTGGTCGCATCTGGTGGCCGACACGGTATGGAACACGCGTGTGAACCAGTATCTGGAGGCGCACGGCGGCAAGCCGTGTGAGGAGTTCCGCATTAAAAAGCAAGGCGACTTTGACTGGTTTGGCAAGACGCTGGGCATTGTTTCGATTCCGCGTGCGACCAATCGCCTGTTTACCGCGGCGACGCGTTTTGGGCAGTATCCCATCCATAACGAATATGTGCTCAAGACTATCGGCGTCATGCACGAGATTGTACGCGAAAACCCCGGCGAGCCCGATCATCCGCCGTATCGCCTGCTAACCGAGGAATTTTTCGATGCAACGTTTACCGATGTCATCGAGCTAACCGAGGCAGGCTTTGCCGAGCGCGTAGCCGCTCCCGGCACACCCGCACTGCCCCTGATTGCTAGCTGCTAGCTGGCCGGCCCGGTAGTGAACAGCTCGTCCCAATCGACAAATAGCTTTTGCCGCAGGGCATCTTCGGCGTCGCACTCCTGTTTGGTCTTTGGAGTGTAGGGAAGCCCAGCCTTTTTATGGATGAGCTCGGCTATGTGGTCGAAGCTCTTCTTATCCTTAATCTGGTCATAGGTAAGTTGGATGACGTCGTAGCCCATGCTTGTGAGTGCGGTGGCGCGCTCGGCATCGGAGAGGCTCGCGGCTTCGCTGTCATGAGCGGAGCGGCCTTGGCATTCCAGAATGACACCCATGCTGTCGGTGAAACTTTCGATGAGGATGTCGGCGTAACAGCAGGTTTTGTCATACAGCGAACGTGCGGCTTCGCTGAGCGGGATGCGCGCGTTATTGGTGATGTCTATGCCCAGGCCGCCTTCGTCGCGGGGGAGTGAGATGGGCATGGATGTCTGGACCTCGAAGGGTGAGGCAGTCTGTCCTGTCATGCGTTTGGCGGCCCAACGGAGTTGCTTGACGCCGCGCAGGCCTGCGGCCTGCTTGGCGAACGCGGCGATATCCGCCGCGCTGAGGAGCGGCGCGCGTTTCCACAAATTGGTGCCATTGCCCTTGGTGTCAACAACGCGCTCCCAGCCACAGTCGGGTGGAATGAACTTAAGGGAAATCGCCTCATCAAGTTGCTGTTGCGCACGCTCGCAGGGCGTAAATACTGCAAATGAGCTGCACATTTCATAGCATGCCATAAGCAGCTGGATGCGGGAAGCCTGCGTAGCAAGGTTGAGCAGTGTGAACTCGGGCGAAGTGACATCAAATCCATGTTCAGTTTGCCTAAACGACCCGGGAGGTGGTTCCTGGGTCAGCAGGCGGCTGCGAAAAAGCTTGCCGTTCGCGCGGCGACCCTTTTCGCCCACGAATCTCCAGACCGGCTTGTCGAGTAGATCCTCAAATACTGGCTGTTTTGAGTAATGCACCAAGCGATGGTCATGGTCGGGCGGCAGGATTGCCGGATAGAGTCCCAGTATCTGGGGCGGGATGCGATAGTACTGGAAAGCCGAGGGTCCGCAAGCGAGAAATGACATAGCAATCCGATCGTTTGAGCGTTGTTTGGGCTAGAAAGGCTATCGGTTTCGGAAGTGCGGGGAAAAAGAGAAGCAGGCAAAGCACAAGGAGTATTTGAGCCAACTTTATCAGGGGTTTTGTTGAAATAGAAGGGCTTGTGCTTGGGGGTGAGCAATTTTTCCCCGCACTTCCGAAAACGCGGTCGATCTGGCTCTTGCTAAAACGATTTAGCAGCGTCGGTTAAGGTGTGGGTTTGCCACCGGGCGAACACTTTTAGCGCTTGGGGCTTTATTATTTGGGCCCTGAAGGGTGGATTTCGCGCTTTTGGTAAAGAAATGAGTGCGTGTTTTGCCGTGCGCAGGTATTGGCACACAGAAAAAGGGCCCGGAAGGCGAAGCCTTCCGGGCCCTTTGCAATGCAAATCTGCTTGCAAGTGCGATTTAGCGCACCTGAGCGACGTAAGCGACGTTGGTCGAGGAGACCTTGTCCTCGAGCTGGACGCTCATGCGGGGATCGCCGGCGGTGGCGACGGTCAGATCGCCGGTCTCGACGTAGCCGAGCTCCTTGGCGGTCTCGATCGCCTTGACGATCGTGCCGTTGACGGTGCCCTGGGTAATCTCTGCCTGGTGCGGGATGACGCCCCAGTACATGATCATCTGCTGGACGGCCCACTCGTGGCGGGAGAACGCGCAGATCGGCATGTTGGGACGGAAGTGCGAGATCAGGCGAGCAGTACGACCGGTGGTCGTCGGCACGGTGATGCACTTGGCGCCAACGGTGGTGGCCATGTTCACAGCGGACATACCCACAACGTTGTTGACAACGCGGGTGCCGTGAGCGTCAGCGGGAACCTCGAGCGGAGCGTGAGCCGGGAGGTACTTCTCGGTCTCGAGAGCGATGCTGGCCTGCATCTTAACGGCCTCGACCGGGTACTTACCGGCAGCGGACTCGCCAGAGAGCATAACGGCGTCGGTGCCGTCGTAGATGGCGTTAGCAACGTCGGCAACCTCGGCGCGCGTCGGGCGCGGGTTCTGCTGCATGGAGTCGAGCATCTGCGTAGCGGTGATGACGGGCTTGTAGGCCGCGTTGCACTTGGCGATGATCTCCTTCTGGATATGCGGAACGAGCTCGGGCTTGATCTCGATGCCCAGGTCGCCGCGGGCGACCATGATGCCGTCGGAAGCCTCGAGGATCTCGTCGAAGTTCTCGACGCCCAGGGCGCACTCGATCTTTGGGAAGATCGTCACGTGCTCGCCACCGTTCTCGCGGCAAAGCTCGCGGATGCCGCGGACGGACTCGGCGTCACGGATGAAGGAAGCGGCGATGTAGTCGATGTTCTCGGTCAGGCCAAAGAGAATGTCCTGACGATCGCGCTCGGTGATGGCGGGCAGCGAGATGTTGACGTTGGGCATGTTGACGCCCTTGCGCTCGCCGATCAGGCCGTCATTCTTGACGACGCAGGTCATGTCCTGGCCGTCGACGGACTCGACCTCGAGGGCAACCAGGCCGTCATCGATCAGGATGAGGGAGCCCTTCTCGACCTCGGAGGGCAGAGCCAGGTAGTCGAGGGAGATGTGCTCAGCGGTGCCGTGGAAATCCTCGGACGTGGGCTGAGCGGTGACGACGATCTTATCGCCGGTCTTGACGGCGACCTTCTTGCCGTCGACCAGAAGGCCGGTGCGGACCTCGGGGCCCTTGGTGTCGAGCAGGATGCCGACGGGCAGACCGAGCTCCTTGGAAATACGACGGACGCGCTCGATGCGACCGTGGTGCTCGTCGTAAGAGCCGTGCGAGAAGTTGAAACGGGCGACGTTCATGCCCGCCTTGATCATCTCGCGGATGGTCTCGTCGCTATCGCAGGCGGGACCCATGGTGCATACAATCTTAGTGCGCTTGTACATTCAGACCTCCATCTGACATCGTCTTGCGCTGATAGATAAACCATAAGAAATAAAACTGAGTTGATTATAACGAAATGACGACCGAATACCCCAAAAAATCGACCGTACGCCGATTTAGAAGTTCATTCTTTAGTCAAAAAAGACTAAAGAAAAATTTTTACCAAGCGGTCTTACCGCTGCTATCTGGGCGATATTTCAGTTTGCCGATGCGCTGAAGAAAAAACGTTTTATCAATCTCGAGCATCACACTGTCTGCACCGTTGCGCCTGTGCCGTGTTTCCAGATGGAATGTTTTGGCTAGACGCGTCGCTTTGGGGTACCATAGCTCCACTATCAACTGCCGCTCAGCACGGCAGCCTTGATGAGCCCTTGCCCTTCTCCTGGGAATTATGATCGGGCATCAATCTGCTGAGTGGCCCGAATCCCAGGAGGGGACTCTATATGCAAAAGGAATACCTGTCCGCCGCGGCGGAGGTGCTCAGCGACCAAGGTGTCGATGAGAACCTCGGCCTGAGCAACGGCGAGGCGTCGTCGCGTCTTGCCAAGACAGGCCCTAACAAGCTTGAGGAAGCCGAGAAAACGCCGCTTTGGAAGCGTTTCTTTGAGCAGATGGCCGACCCCATGGTCATCATGTTGATCGCGGCCGCGGTTATCAGCGCGCTCACGGGCATGGTCAAGGGCGAGCCCGACTTTGCTGATGTCGCCATCATCATGTTCGTCGTTATCGTCAACTCGGTGCTGGGCGTAGTCCAAGAGGCCAAGAGCGAGGAGGCCCTCGAAGCCCTGCAAGAGATGAGCGCGGCGCAGTCCAAGGTACTGCGCGACGGCAAGCTCGTGCACCTGCCGAGCGCCGAGCTCGTGCCCGGTGACGTGATCATGCTCGAGGCGGGCGACTCCGTCCCGGCCGACTGCCGCGTGCTCGAGAGCGCCACGATGAAGATCGAAGAGGCCGCACTCACCGGCGAGTCCGTGCCGGTCGAGAAGCACGCCAACGTGATCGAGCTTGCTGCGGGCACCGATGACGTGCCGCTCGGCGACCGCAAGAACATGTGCTACATGGGCTCCACCGTTGTGTACGGCCGTGGCCGCGCCGTTGTGGTCGGCACCGGTATGAACACCGAGATGGGCAAGATTGCCGGCGCCCTGGCCGAGGCTAAGGAAGAGCTCACGCCGCTGCAGGTGAAGCTCGCCGAGCTCAGCCGCATCCTTACCATCATGGTTATCGTCATCTGCGTCGTCATCTTTGGCGTCGATATCCTCCGCCACGGCGTGGGCAACGTCCTTACCGACCCGACCGCTTTGCTCGACACCTTTATGGTCGCCGTCTCGCTCGCCGTCGCTGCCATCCCCGAGGGCCTGGTCGCCGTTGTGACCATCGTGCTGTCGCTTGGCGTGACCAAGATGGCCAAGCGCCAGGCGATTATCCGCAAGCTTTCTGCCGTCGAGACCCTCGGCTGCACGCAGACCATCTGCTCCGACAAGACCGGTACCCTTACTCAAAACAAGATGACCGTCGTCAAGCACGAGCTTGCTGCGCCTAAGGAGAAGTTCCTGGCCGGTATGGCGCTGTGCTCCGATGCCCAGTGGGACGAGGATTTAGGCGAGGCCGTGGGCGAGCCGACCGAGTGCGCGCTTGTCAACGACGCCGGCAAGGCGGGCCTCACCGGCCTGACTGCCGAGCATCCGCGTGTGGGCGAGGCCCCGTTCGACTCGGGTCGTAAGATGATGTCCGTGGTCGTAGAGACCCTGGACGGCGAGTATGAGCAGTACACCAAGGGTGCGCCCGACGTGGTGATCGGCCTGTGCACCCACATCTACGAGGGCGATAAGGTCGTCCCCCTGACCGAGGAGCGTCGTGCCGAGCTCGTGGCGGCCAACAAAGCCATGGCCGACGAGGCCCTGCGCGTGCTGGCGCTGGCGAGCCGCACCTACACCGAGGTTCCCGCCGACTGCAGTCCCGCTGCGCTCGAGCATGACCTGGTCTTCTGCGGCCTGTCCGGCATGATTGACCCTGTCCGCCCCGAGGTCGCCGACGCCATCCGCGAGGCCCACGATGCTGGTATTCGCACCGTGATGATCACGGGCGACCATATCGACACCGCCGTGGCCATTGCCAAGCAGCTGGGAATCGTCACCGATCGCAGCCATGCCATCACCGGTGCCGACCTCGATCGTATGAGCGACGAGGAGCTCGACGCGCATATCGAGGACTACGGCGTGTACGCCCGCGTCCAGCCCGAGCACAAGACCCGTATCGTAGAGGCTTGGAAGTCGCGCGACCAGATCGTGGCCATGACGGGCGACGGCGTCAACGATGCCCCGTCCATCAAACGCGCCGACATCGGCGTTGGCATGGGCATCACCGGCACCGACGTTACCAAGAACGTTGCCGACATGGTGCTTGCCGACGACAACTTCGCCACTATCATCGGTGCCTGCGAAGAGGGCCGTCGTATCTACGACAACATCCGCAAGGTCATCCAGTTCCTGCTTTCGGCCAACCTTGCCGAGGTCTTCTCGGTGTTCATCGCCACGCTCATCGGCTTTACCATCTTTCAGCCGGTGCAGCTGCTGTGGGTGAACCTGGTCACCGACTGCTTCCCCGCGCTCGCGCTGGGCATGGAGGACGCCGAGGGCGACATCATGAAGCGCAAGCCGCGCAACGCCAAGGACGGCGTCTTTGCCGGCAATATGGGCCTGGACTGCGTGGTCCAGGGCCTGATCATTACCGTGCTGGTGCTGGCGAGCTTCTTTGTGGGCGTGTACTTTGACATGGGCTACATCCACATCGCCGATATGATCGCAGGCAATGCCGACGAGGAAGGCGTGATGATGGCGTTCATCACGCTCAACATGGTCGAGATCTTCCACTGCTTCAATATGCGCAGCCGTCGTGCCTCGCTGTTCACCATGAAGAAGCAGAACAAGTGGCTGTGGGCCTCCGCCGCGCTGGCGCTGGTACTGACGGTGATCGTAACCGTGCAGCCGACGCTTGCCGAGATGTTCTTTGGTCCCGTGACGCTCGAGCTCAAGGGTGTTATCGCCGCGCTGGGCCTTGCCTTCCTGATCATTCCGCTGATGGAGATCTACAAGGCGATCATGCGCGCCGTGGAGAAGGGGTAGGTCGAAAGGCTATCCTTCCTACCGGCCCGACCGCCTGCGGGGTTTCCACGGGCACGTCCTCGCCGCTTTGCGGCTGCGGGATGTGCCCTTGGGAAACCCCTCCCGGCGGGCGGGCCTTCGGATAACCTCTCAGGACCATAAGCTGAGGGAAAGTTTGTGAGCTGGTCGGGCTTTGCCCGGCCAGCTCTTTTTGTTTTAAAATACCTGCTCAGTTGTGTGGTTTTGTGCTGGGAGGCATCTGTGGGCAAAGCTAAGGCTAAAGCGAAGAAAAAGACGACGGGGGCGCGGGCTAAGCGCGATCGTCGCCGGAAGCTCGCGACCGAGGCTCCCGCATCTGCTGAGGAGCTGCTGGCAAGCGTGCCGGGACTCGACGCGCTGCAGGACGTTCCGGCGTTTGATGACCTGCCGGTCGATGAAGCCCAGCAGACTGCCTTTGATGATTTCTGCGCACATGCCGAGGAGCCCGAGCAGATGCAGCTTGGCGCCGTGGTGCGCTTGGATCGCGGGTTTCCGCTGGTGGCTACTGCCGACGACACCTTTCGCGCCGAGCATGCCGTGGGGTTTGCCAAGTCGCGCGGCGAGGACGAGGTAATGCTGCCCGCCGTGGGCGACCGCGTGGCGGTGCGCCGTGCGCCCGGGCACGACATGTGCGTGATCGAGTGCGTCCTGCCGCGCCGTACGAGTTTTGAGCGCTGGCGCGGACGTGCTCGCGGTGAGCGTCAGGTGCTTTGCTCCAACGTGGACAGCGTGCTGATCGTGCAGGCGCTCGGTGCTGGCGAGGTGCTGCTCGACCGCGTGGCGCGCTCGCTGGTTTTGGCGTTCGACTGCGATGCCGAGCCGGTGGTGGTGCTCACCAAGGCCGACCGCTGCGAGGCCGCGGAACTCGAGCGCGATCTGGATCGCGTGCGCCGTCTGGTGGGCCCGGACGTGCGCGTGATCGTGACGTCCTCTGCCGAAGGCCGTGGTTTGGATGAGGTGCGCTCCTGTGTGCCGGCGGGAACGTGCGCCATGATCCTGGGTGAGTCGGGGGCCGGAAAGTCGACGCTGCTCAATGCGCTGCTGGGCCACGATGCGCTGGCTACCGGTGGTGTGCGCGAGCGCGACGACCAAGGCCGCCATACCACGGTCGCGCGCGTGATGGTGGCGCTGCCGGGCGACGCCGGCGTCATTGCCGACGCTCCGGGCCTGCGCAGTTTGCCACTCGTTGGTCACGAGCGGGGCCTGGCGCGTGCCTTCCCCGAGATCGTCGAGGCGTCGCGTGCGTGTCGGTTTGGCGATTGCACACATACCCATGAGCCGGGTTGCGCCGTTCGCGAGGCCGAGGACGCCGGGCAGATCGACGGCCTGCGTCTGGAAACGTTCCAAAACCTGGCGTCATCCATGCGCGTGAGCGCTCAAATGCTCGATCCCGATGTCCATCTGTAATTGATTTTTCCTATGACAGCCGTCTCCCAACTGTTCGGGAGACGGCTTTTTTGCTGCGGAAAAGCCTCGAAACATGCAGTTTGCTGACGTGCTGGCCAAAACCTTGCCACGAGCTTGACGGGCTGGTCAGTTTTTGGTCAGCGATTGGTTTGACATCGAAAACCAAGATCGCGATTGCGCCGCTTTGCACTCTGACCGCTCAGACAATGGTGGTACGGGCATTCGCCCGGCACTGCCATGAGAGGAGCGGCTGTGAACAAGAGCAAGCGCATCGCCATCAGTCTGGTCGCGGGCGTGCTTGCCGCGGCGCTCTGCATGGTCTACGGCTCGTCGATCCGCTCGCAAGCCGAGCGGGCCCAGGCCGAGACTTTGGCAAAATACGGGGGCGATCGCGTCGAGGTATGCGTTGCGGCGCGCGATATCGATGTGGGCGAGACCCTCGATGAGACCAATGTCATAACCCAGGAATGGCTGACGAGCCTGCTGCCGCGTGACGCAGCGACCGAGCTGCGCCAGGTGCGCGGCGACGTGACGACTTCGCGTATTCCCAAAAACGCCGTGATCTGCAATGTCTACACCAAGGCCGAGAGCCACAAGCTCGAGGTGCCTAAGGGCAAGGTCGCCGTTTCGGTGGCGGTCGATGCCGAGCACTCGGTCGGCGGCGCCACGGGCGTGGGCAGCTACGTGGATGTGTATGTGCAAAAAGACGGCGTAACCGATCGGCTGTGCGGCGCGTACGTGATCGATACCAGTGAGGATTCCGGTGCCACGCGCGAGGGCAAGATCGAATGGGTGACGCTGGCGGCTGACCCCGAAGACGTCAAGGAACTGCTGGGCGCCTCGGGCAAGGGAACGGTCAGCTTGACGATTCCCGCCACGGCGCGCGGCAGAAAGAGCGGAGGCGACGAGTGATGAAGGCGATCTGGCTTGCGTGCTGCGCGTGCGGCGATTACGGGCTGTTGCAGCGGGAAGTCGAGGGCCGTGATGCGGGTGCACAGGTGCTTCGCGTGGGTGACCTGGACGGGCTGGTTTCCATGGCGCGGGCGTTTCCGTCGCGCCGCGGGGCTGCCATCATCGCGGCGTCTCTGTTTGATACCGAAGATGTGCGCAAGACTGTTGCGCGCCTGACGGTCGAAGGCCGCGTGAGTCGCGTGGTCGTGTTGATAGAAGCGCTCGATCCGTCGGATATCGAGGGGCTGTTTCGCGCGGGGGCGACCGAGGTCATCGCTGCGCACAGTATATGCGGCAACGGGCACGCGGGCGAGGGAGCGGTTGATTCTGATCGGCGCATGACGATTGAGCCCGATGCTTTTGTTGATAGGGAACCCGGGGCGCCTCGCGCTACAAGAGGCCCGCGTGTTGATGATTATGGAAAAGCGGAAGCCGAGCATGGTCGGCGCCCCCGGAACCCCCTTGTATACGATGACGCTGGAGGGCCGGCACAGCATGCTGGCGACTCCCCGGCTGTAGATATGGGATACGTGCACGGCGTGAATCTGGCCGATGAACTGGACGAAGTTGGGGGCTTTGACGGGTGCGGCGAGTTGTCGCCGATGCAGCATGAGCAGATTGCACAGAACGAGCCTGCCTCGCAGACCGAACAAGCTGCCATGCCGGCTTGGACGCAGCGTGTGGTTGCGGCGGGGGAGACGGGGACGCTGTCACCGACGCCCGCCCCGCCGCTTCAGATGCCGCCGGCAGACGCCGCCGCTCCGCCGCATCGAGCTCCGGTCATCTGCGCCATTTCGGGTTCGGGCGGTTGCGGCAAGTCGACGATTGTTGCCACCATGGCACACACATCGTCGCTGTTGGGCTTGCGTGCCGCCGTGCTCGACCTGGACCTGATGTTTGGAAACCTTTACGACTTGTTAGGCGTCGATGCTCCGCGCGATATAGCGGCACTTATTGAGCCGTCGGCGGCGGGCGCGCTCGCCGAGCCGGATATCGTAGCCGCATCGATGCGCGTGGCGCCGGGCGTTACGCTCTGGGGTCCCGTCGCGGCGCCCGAGCAAGCCGAGCTCATGGCACGTCCGGTGGAGCTACTGCTTGATGTTCTGCGTCGCGAATCCGACGTGGTCTTTATCGATACCTCGGTCTTTTGGGGCGACGCCGTGGCGGCTGCGGTGGCGGCGAGCGACCGTTGTCTGGTCGTTGGCGATGCGGCGGTGTCGTCCGCGACATCGGCGTCGCGCGTCATTGAACTGGCAAGTCGAGTAGGTGTGCCGCGCACGCGCATGAGCGCTGTGTTCAACCGGTTCGGTGCGCGCGGGGCAGACGAGGACGTCGCCATGCGCTTTGAGATTGCCTGTGCGTTGAGCTCCAAGATTCGTATCGCCGATGGCGGACAGGATCTCGCCGCGCTCATGGCGTTTGGGCGCGCTGACGAGGCAGTGGGGCAGACCAGCGCTTTTGCGACCAGCGTGCGCAAGGCCACGCGCGAGATGCTCGTGGAACTGGGGTGCGCCGTCGGCCCTTGGAGCGATATGGTCGCCGACCGTGCAACACGCACCGAACGCCCGCGCATTCGCCTTCCCTGGTCGCGCGAGGGTGATCAGCGATGAGCCTGCAAACGAGGATTAGGGCTGCCGGCGCTGCAGCGACGGCAGCGCCTGTAGATGCAGGGCGTCGCCGCGCGGTGAAACGACGCACCAAGCGCGCCGTAATGGACCGCATGGGTTACGACGAAGTGGCGCGTATCAGCGCCTATATCGACCCGGCGCTTGCCCGCTCGGAATTGCGTCCCGCGGTGGAGGCGGCGCTCAATGTTGAGGAGCCGACCGATCTCGCGACGCCCGAGCGCGAGACCATCATCGACGAGATTTTGGATGATGTGGTGGGCTTGGGGCCGTTGCAGCCGCTCATCGAGGACGACACCGTTACCGAGATCATGATCAACGGCTGCCGCTCGGCTTTCTTTGAACGCGGCGGCGTTTTGTATCCCATCGAGCACGCGTTTGAGGACGACGAACAGATCCGTGTGCTAATCGACCGCATCATCTCGCCACTTGGCCGCCGTATCGACGAGCGCAGCCCCATTGTCAACGCCCGCCTCAAAACGGGCTATCGCGTCAACGCGGTGATTCCGCCTGTGGCGATTGACGGACCGATTCTCACCATCCGAAAGTTCTCGGACCGCATCTGCTCACTGGACGAGCTCGTGGGGTTGGGATCGCTGCCGCTTTGGTATGCGCAGCTGCTGTCGTGCGCGGTGTCGCTGCGACAGGACCTGGCGGTTGCGGGAGGCACGGGATCTGGTAAGACCACCCTGCTCAACGCGTTGTCATGCGAGATTTCCACCGGCGAGCGCATCGTGACGATCGAGGACTCTGCCGAGCTCAAGTTTGCACATCATCCGCACGTGGTGCGCCTAGAGGCGCGCGAGGCTTCAATTGAGGGTGAGGGCGCGGTGACGATCCGCGACCTGGTAACTAATGCCCTGCGCATGCGCCCCGACCGCATCGTGGTGGGCGAGGTGCGCGGTGCCGAGTGCTGCGACATGTTGCAGGCCATGAACACGGGCCACGACGGGTCGCTCACCACACTTCATGCGGGTTCAGAACAGGAGACCGTGGTGCGTCTGACGTTGCTTGCACGTTATGGCATCGATCTGCCGAGCGAGCTCATCGAGGAGCAGATTGCCATGGCGCTCGACGGCATCGTGATGTCCGAGCGCCACGCCGATGGCAGGCGCTTTGTGGCCTCATATTCGGGGGTTCACCGCGGCGTGTCGGGCGGTGTTGAGCTCGAACGCTACGTGACTTTCGATGCCGCCGAGCGCACCTGGACGCTCGACCGCGAGCCGCCGTTTATCGCAGAAGGCCTGCGGTCGGGGACGCTTACACAAGAGGAGGTGGACGAATGGAGATCGCTATGCCCCTCGTCGTAGGGGGCTTGGCAGGGCTTTCTGTCGCGACGGTGTGTGGGGCAGAGCCTCGTGTGCCGCGGGTACCGCCGGCGGAGCTGGCACGTCAGGCGCTCGGGACGGTGGCAGAGAAGCTGCCGCGTGAGCTGGTGGAAAACGATCTGCTGAAAAAGATCGCCCGTTCGTGGGCATCGTTGGTCCCCACAGATCGCTTTGGGCTTGCTATTGAGGATAACGCGACTCGCCTAGCATTTCTGCTGCTATCGAGCGGTGTCTGCTGTGTTTTGCTAACGATGGTGTCGTTATCGCCCCTCGGATTTGCCTTGGGACTTGTTGCCCCGTTTGCCGTTGGCGTCGCCCGGGATGGCTTTGAGAGCCGGCGCGAGCAACACGATGTGGAGGAGGCCATGCCCGAGGCGTTTACCGCACTTTCCATGTCGCTTGCCTCGGGACATTCGCTGGCCCAGGGCATGCGCTTTGTGGGCGCTCATGCGCAAGAGCCGGTGCATACCGAGTTTTTGCGGGTGGCGGCGGCGATCGATTGCGGCATCTCGGCGACCGATGCGCTCGACGACCTGCTTGTCCGCATCGACGCCCCCGGGCTTTCGCTTGTCGCGTTGGCGCTCAAGGTGTCGCAGCGAACCGGTGCCCCGCTTGCCGACCTGCTGGCCGAGGCGTCGAGCATGGTGGGGGAGCGCATTGAGCTCAAGCGCCGCCTGGATGTCAAGACGTCGCAGGCCCGCATGTCGGCGCATATGGTCGCGGCGATGCCGGCGGGCATGTGCGCGGTGTTGGCGCTGCTTTCGGCAGATTTTCGTCGCGGTCTTGTGACGCCTGCCGGTGCGGGCGCTGTGGTGCTGGGTCTTGCCCTCAACGCCGTTGCCCTGGTGGTTATCCGGCGCATTATGAGGGTGGAGCTATGAGCGCCCTGGTTGCAGTTGCGGCTTGCCTGTGCGCCCTGAGTGTATTTGTCGCGACGGGTTTGGATCGGGCGGATGCACGCAAGATCGCAGGTACCTGCAAGCGCGAGGCAGTGCTGGTCGCTGCTGCGGGTCGCTCGGTGGCCGATGCCCTGACCGCGCGAGTGAAGGGCGCGGTTGGGGCGGGCGGCCCGGCGCGAGTGTCGCTCGGCGAAGTGTCCGAGATGATCGATGTTGTTCGCTTGGGTCTTTCGGCCGGTCTTTCGTTTGATGCGGCGCTTGAGATTTTCTGCGCCAACCGCCGGTCAGTGCTGGCTCTTCGCCTTGAGCGGGCCCGCATGGCGTGGCAGGTGGGCGTGGGCACGCGTGAGGACGAGTTGTTGGCCGCCGCGCGCGACCTGGACGTGCGAGCGCTCGAGACCTTTGCCATCACGGTGGGGCAGGCGCTCGCCCTGGGTGCCCCACTTGCCGAGACGCTGGCCGCTCAAAGTCGCGAGATCCGTGCAGCTCATCGCGCCGCGGTTGAGCGCGAGATCGAGCGTGCGCCCGTCAAGCTGCTGATTCCCACCGGCACGCTCATCTTGCCGGCGTTGCTTCTGTCCATATTGGGCCCGCTGCTGGGAGCAGGCGGGATGATGTAGGGAGGAATACATGAACACGATGGTCGAAGTTGCTGACAAGGCTTGGAACTGGGCTTTTTGCCGGGCGATCCGCGCTCGCCAGCATGCCAAGGAACTGTTGCAGGAGGAGAGCGCGCAGGGTACCACCGAGTACGCCATTTTGGTGGGCGTGCTTGTGGTGATCGCGATTATTGCCATCGTTGCATTTAAAGGCAAGGTTAAAGAGCTATGGGATGCGATCAGCGAGGGCATCAACAGCCTGTAGAGGGCGAGCGCCCCATCGGGGTGCTGCTGGTGTTTGCTTGCCTGATCGTGGCGATAGCGGCGGTGCTTTGGGGGCTTAACTCCGCGCGGCAGCAGCGTCCTGGGGCCGCCTTCGACTCGGGCTCAGATTCGGCGGTGGCGTCTCAAAAAGATGAGACGCGAGATGCGGACGATTCGGATGTCGCTGTCACGGCGCAAACCTTTCTGCGGACGCTCGACAAGCGGTCTGCCACTGCGACGGATTCGCCTGAGGGCAACGCGATTGCGGTCCGGCTTGCATGGTCCGAGGACCGACCGATGACCGAGGCGGCGGCGGATATGTTACGCGCCTACCGCGAGGTGCCAACGGCCCAGCTCGCCCTGAGCGGCTATCTCGATATTAAGGGCAACGTATGGGGCGCCATCGTGCGCGATGGACGCGGCTGGGTCGATATGGTGACGGTTGCTGCGGATGTCGGCGATGCTTCGTGCCGCCTGCGCGTGATCCGCCTGAGCCCGCAGGCATCGAACTCAAAGGAGGGGTCGTGAAATGCATGACGTCCTGCGCGAGGAATCTGCCCAGGCGACGGTCGAATACGCCATCGTCACGGTGGCGCTGCTTTCCATCGTGCTGGCGATCGCGGGACTTTGGCGTGCTGGCACCGATGGGCGCTTGGCGGCGCTGGTCGAGCGGGCGGCATCCCATGGCGTTGCCTCGACGTCGGTTATCGACGCCGCTGCGGGCGCTAAGGACATCGCGTTGTATTGATATCGCGCGCGAGGACCGGGCGCAGTCTACGGTCGAGGCCGCTTTTTTGCTGCCGACGTTTCTGACGCTCATCCTTCTCGCACTGCAACCGGTGTGCCTGCTCTATACGCGCGCGGTCATGGAGTCTGCCGCCGCCGAGACCGCGCGGCTCATGACCACGACGACGGCGGAGGACGATGATCTTAAGGAGTTCACCCGCCGCCGGCTTGCCGCAGTGCCCAACGTTTCGATCTTTCATGCCGGCGGGCCGTTGTCGTGGGATATCGAGCTTGGCCGGGCCGGTGCGGGTGGCGTCTCGTCCGTGTCCGTTTCCGGCGAGGTCAAGCCGTTGCCTGTGATCGGTGCGTTTGCGCAGGCTATGGGTGGTACAGCCGAGGGCGGCTACGTTGAGCTCAAGGTCAATGTCTCGTATCAATCGCGTCCCGAATGGCTGGAGGGAGATTATGATTCGTGGATTGCTGCATGGGATTAAGCGTTTCTGGTCTAGACGCGTTTTGACGCGCCGTCCGAGCTGCCATCGCAAACGAGGCGGCTTTATGGGTCGAGCCGGTGTCGACCTGTTTATCGAAGACGGTGCCTACACCACGCTTTCCTCTGCCGTGGTCATCCTAGTGGTGCTCACGTTGTTGTTTTCGTCAACCGCGGCGATATGGAGCATGTCGCGTGCCGGGGATACCCAGATGGCGGCCGATAGCGGCGCGCTGGCGGGTGCCAACGTAGTGTCGTCCTATCACACTGCTGCCACGGTGGTTGATGCGAGTATCTTGAGTCTGGGGCTGGCGGGGTTTGCCACGATCGGGACGGGCCTGGTCGCCATCCTCATCCCGGGTGCCGAGCCGGTTGCCGGCAATATGGTCGACACCGGGATTGGGATCATTAAAACGCGCAACAAGTTTGCCAAAAGCGCATCGGAAGGCTTACAGAAAATCGAGACGGCTCTGCCGTATCTGGTTGCCGCGCGAGCTACACAGGCGGTGTCGGCGCAGGATACCGATAGCGTGAGCTATACCGGTACGGCGCTTGCCGTGCCCAGGACATCCGAGTCCGATTTCGTTGCGCTCGAGGGGTCCGAGATCTCGACCGATGCTATTAAAGACACGTCAGATGATTTAGAGCTCGCAGCCAAAAAGTTGAAGGAGGCTTCTGAAGATACGGCGAAAGCAAAAGAGCGCGCCTGGCTTGCGGACTGCGGCGGGTCGGACAAGGGCACGATTGGTAGCCGTTCGTGCATGTGGGAGCGCGCGAAGAAGCTGGCGTCGCTGCCGGGCGAGCTCAACCCACATTACGCATCGAGCGTCACGTGGGAGCCCCAGGTGGCGCTTGACCGAGCGAGAACATATTACCGTCAGCGCCTGGCAAATGAGAAACCGCTCGGCATCAGTGTTGAGATGCAGGCGGAGTCTGCCGCTCGAAAGGCGTTCTATCGGTATGCCGGTGAAGAGCTCGGGCGTGCCTCCATCGTGGACGACGGCACGAGCGTCGTCGCGGACCTGCCGCTGCTGCCGCGCAATGCGGACGAGGTCAGGGCGAGCGATCTTTATACCGATGCCGCGTGGCCGACGAGCAGCAATGACGGCAAGACGTACATCCATTATGGAACTGGCTGCCCAAACTATAAAAAGGGAGCGCCGGGAGGACTGTCATCGGTTGCTGACTTTGACGGGAGAGAAGCATGCGACCGCTGCCATTTTGGAGTCAAGACACTGGGTGCCGTCGCCGCTCCTTCTACATCGATCGAAAACGGCTTCGAGTATCACTTTGACAAGTTCAAAGACGCCATGGAAGACTACGCCGAATGCCGCAACAAAGAGCTTGAGCTCGAGCGACAGACCGAAGGCGAGGCCGATCGCGCGGGAAGCGCATTCGATCAGGCCATTCAAGCGCTTTCGGGTGAGCGTCCGCGTATCGCGCCGCCCGGTCGCAATGGCGTGGTCGCCCTTGCGGTTTCGGGCGATATGACCAGCCCCGATCAACTTAACTCCTCGTTTAACACGGCGGTTGAGCTTGGCAGTCGCGGTGCCATCTCTGCCGCGGTGCTGGCGCCCGATGAGGCGACGGCGCAAAACAACGTGCTTTCGCGATTTTTCTCGACATTGAAGGAACGCTCGGGCGGCGTTGCCGGCGTGCTCGACGGCGTCATGGATGTTTGGGGACGGCTGCTCGTAGGATACGGTGATATCCAAGGTTCGGCCGACGAACTTATGGACGAGATGATTAAAGACCTAGGAGGGGGCGGCGGCGCGTTGGGCTCCATCGCATCGTGGCTCGGCGATACCGTTTCGGCGTCCGTGGCGGCGCTGGGTTTGGAACCGTGCGACTTGCGCCTGCGAAAGCCGGTGCTGACCGATTCCGCCAACGTCATTAAGAGTCCGGGGTCTGACATTGCTGGTCTCTCTCAAGCGCAAGACAAGCTGCGAGGTATTCCGTTGGGCGTGACCGATCCCAAGGCGCTTTGCGAGGCGTTGGAATATCAAGTCGAACGCACCATTGGCGGTACGGTGTTCACGCTTGCGGAGATTCCTCTGCCCGGCGGCGGCTCCATTCCACTCACCGTCGATGTCGCCACGCTGGTTGGCGCTCTGGGCGGTGGGTCGTAATGAGTATCCGCATGCGTCTGCGCGAGGAGCGCGCCCAAGCGACGGTGGAGATGGCAGTGGTTACGCCCGTTTTGCTGGTGCTGGCACTCATCGTGTACAACGTCATGATCTTTGCCAGCGCTGTCGCGCGCTTCGACCGCGTGGTGCCCGACGTCGTGTTGGCGCACGCCGTGGCGTCGGAGGGGGAGGGCGACGAAAGCTCTGCCGATGCCTCGGCGACGGTTCAGACTCAAATTCTGAATGCCATGGAAGGCTATGACTTGCAGATCGAAGTGTCGAGCGAGCAAGGCGCGGAGGCATCGGATGGTGGCCTGCTCTCCCTATCCGGTACGTTTAGGACCTACACCTGCACCATGCACTATGAGCCGTGGCCGACTTCTCTCAGCATCGCTGGCGTTCCGCTGGGGGCGCCGACAACGTTGTCGCACGAGCGCGCGGTGACGGTCGATCCATGGCGTCCGGGGGTGGTCATGTGACCGCGGTCTCGTCCTACATCGCTTACGCGCGGGCACTCAACAGGCTGGGTTGGACGCCGGCCGAGTTTGCGGTGGCGGAGTCGTTCGTCGTGCGCCTGCGCGGCATGCTGGGACGGCGTCCGGTTGCCGCCAACGGCCTGCCGCTCGTCATGGCGTTTCCGCACTGTTCCTCGGTCCACACATGTTTTATGGCCTATCCCATCGACATTGCCTTTATCGACCGCAACGGCAACATCCTCGCACGCTATGAAAACGTCCGTCCGTGGCGCATGTGCTCTCACCCGTGCGCCTGGGCCGTACTGGAACGTCCCTCAATCCTCGCCTCGCTCCCTGCCCTCCAACAAGTGCCGGCGTAAGAATTGGCGATAGCGGACTTTCGTCATACGAAATTGGGTAAGATGGAGGAGAAGATGCATGGATGTTGAGATCCATCCCAACGCTAAAAAGCACCTGACGGAAAAGCAGGTGCTTAGCGCCTGGCTTGCGGTTACTGAGTGCATTCGTCGCGAGTCGAAGGACGAGCCGCCGAGATGGCTTGCGATTGGATGGCTCCCAGACGGACGAAGCGTGGAGCTTGTCGCGGTCGAGCTTGTCCGTGGGTGGCTTATCATTCATGCCTTGTCTCCAGTCCAGAAGAAATTTTGGCAGAAGATTGAACAGACTCGGCAAAGGGGTCGATGATGGGCAAGACGTATACGGCCGCTAATGGTCAGGTTGTAACGGATGAAATGATTGACGCGTGGTGCAAGTCGTACGAGCGCGGAGAGTTTCCGGATGGCGAACACACCGTTGGTGGGATTGTGCATGGACGGCCCCCACTCTCAGGTGAGGGGACGGCAACGCTGTCGGTCAAGATTCCTCTGGGAATGAAGGAGGCCATTCGTCGACGGGCGGCTGTCGAGGGGATGACGCCAAGTGAGTTTGCCCGTGTGGCTCTGAGTGAAAAACTTCTTGCTTCCGGCTGATGCCTCTGACGTGCCGATTTATAGAACCAAGGCTGTGCTCAAAAACTTTTTTAAAATTCTCGGTTGACCGGAACGCGTCCTTGGTTATACTAATCAAGCCTTGAAACAAGGCACACCTCAAATGGCTGGGTAGCTCAGTTGGTAGAGCAGAGGACTGAAAATCCTCGTGTCAGGGGTTCGATTCCCTTCCCCGCCACCTTGAATTGACTAGGACCTCTGCAAAGGGGTCCTTTTCTTTTATGCAGACCCCACATGGAATCGAACCCCGTGAGGGCGCGGAGCTGAGTAAACGCGTAAGCGTTTGCCAGCGCAGCTCGCAAGGCGCGCAAGCGCCGCAGCGGTCCGTCCGCGCAGCGCGCGGACGCGATTCCCTTCCCCGCCACCTTGAATTGACTAGGACCTCTGCAAAGGGGTCCTTTTCTTTTATGTAGTCCCCTGCGGAAAGCGCATCCCAGACATTCCTCCCGCTTTTGCGTCACTTTTCAGACCATTCGGTCGCCTGCCCGCACGCGCGGGTATACTCAAAACGATACTTTTCCTATGCAATACGATGCGGGCTCGACCTGCACGATCCGAAGGGGGCAGTGATGGAGAGGATACTCGGCGTTAATCTCTCTGGCTGGTTTATTCCCGAGCCTTGGGTGACCCCGTCGCTGTACGCGGCGACCGGTGCATCCAACGCGGCCGAGCTGCAGGAGGCCATGGGCACCGCCGCCTATAACGAGCGCATGCGTCGTCATTACGAGACGTTTGTGAGCGAGGATGATTTTCGCCGTATGGCGCAGATCGGCCTCAACGCCGTGCGCCTGCCGGTGCCTTGGTATGCCTTTGGCTCACAGGAGTCCGATGCCTCCTACATCTCGGTTGTCGACTACATCGACCGCGCGATTGAGTGGGCTGCCAAGTACAACATTCGCGTGCTGCTTGACCTGGCAACTGTGCCCGGTGGTCAGGGCGATTCCAACGATTCGCCCACCACGCCGGAGGCTGTTGCCGAGTGGCATTCGTCCACTAACGGCCGCCATGTCGCACTCGACGTGCTCGAGCGTTTGGCCGATCGCTACGGTGAGGCCGAGAGCCTGCTGGGCATTGAGCTGCTTGACACGCCGCAGATGAGCGTCCGCAAGAGCCTCTTTACCATGACGGATGGCATTCCTGCTCACTACCTGCGCAACTTCTATCGCGATGCTTACGAGCTCGTCCGTTCGTATATGCCCGAGGATAAAATCGTCGTCTTCTCGTCTTCGGGGTATCCCAGCGAGTGGAAGCATTTTATGCGCGGCACCAAGTACAAGAACGTCTACATGGACCTTCACCTGTACCATTACCGTGACGAGTATGCACTCGACATCACGAGCCCCCGCGGGCTGACGACGGCGATTTCGCGTAACAAGCGCGAGCTTAAAGAAGCGATTTCGACGGGGTTCCCCGTGCTGGTGGGCGAATGGTCGGGTGCGGCGATCTTTGCCAACTCGTCGGTTACGCCCGAGGGCCGCAATGCCTACGAGCGCGTGTTCATCGCCAATCAGCTGGCATCGTTTGCGCCGGCTGCCGGTTGGTTCTTCCAAACGTGGAAGACCGAGAAGCGTATTGCGGCATGGGATGCCCGCGCGGCGCTCGGTACGCTCGAGCGCGGCATGATTGAATAGGTTGATATGACGCAAAACAGCGCCCATACGGGCAAACTCTATGTGGTCGGCACACCCATCGGCAACTTGGGAGACCTGTCCCCGCGCGTTGGCGAGGCGTTTGCCGCCGCCGATGCCATCTGCTGCGAAGACACGCGTGTGACGTCAAAGCTGCTAATGCACCTGGGTATCTCCAAGCCGCTTGTCCGTTGCGACGAGAATGTGATCGCCAGCCGCGCCGCCGGCCTGGTCGACCGTCTGCTGGCGGGGGAAACCCTCGCCTTTGCCTCGGACGCCGGCATGCCGAGCGTGTCCGATCCCGGCCAGGCGCTGGTCGAGGCAGCGCGTGAGGCCGATGTACCCGTCGAAGTTATCCCCGGGCCCTCTGCTTGCGTCACGGCGCTCGTTTCGTCCGGCATTCCCTGCGAGCAATTTTTCTTTGAGGGCTTTTTGGGCCGCAAGCACGGTGACCGCGTGCGCCGTCTGCAGCGCCTTGCCGTGGTGCCCGGCGCGCTCATCTTCTACGAGTCTCCACATCGCATCGTGGCGACGCTCGAGGCTGTGGCCGAGGTCTTTCCCCAGCGTGAGGTTGCCGTCTGCCGCGAACTCACCAAGCTACACGAGGAGGTCTTGCGTGGGCCCGCCGCCCAGCTTGCCGAGGAGTTGCGTGCTCGTGGCGAGGTAAAGGGCGAGATTGCGCTGGTCATCGCGCCGCCGAGTGAGGACGAGGAGGCCGGCATCGTGCCGGCTGGCGCTGCGGCGGCAGATCCCGACGAGGCCCTGCGCGAGGATATCCGCGCCGCGCTCGAGGAGGGGGAGCCCGCTTCTGCGGTGGCCAAGCGCCTGTCTCAAAAGTATTCGCGCCGCAAGCGCGATGTCTATGCCATGGTGCTCGATATGCAATAGATGGAGGATATCCAGCCCTTGCGCTAGAATCATCCCCTGTATGCAACGTTTTTCTGGAGGACTAACCCCATGGATCAAAGCAAGCCTTCGTTCTTTATCACGACGCCCATCTACTACGTCAACGCCGATCCGCACCTGGGCACGGCTTATTCCACCATCATCGCCGACGTCCAGGCTCGTTATCGCCGCTCTGCCGGTTACAACGTCAAGTTCCTGACCGGCATGGACGAGCATGGCGAGAAGGTCGCCGAGGCCGCAGCCAAGCACAACATGACGCCGCAGGAGTGGACCGACAGCCAGGCTCCGCACTTCAAGGAGTTGTGGAACAAGCTCGAGATCTCCAACGACGACTTCATCCGCACCACCGAGCCGCGCCAGCATCATGCCGTACAGTACCTGTGGGAGCGCATGAAGGAGTCCGGCTACCTGTATAAGGGCAGCTACGATGGTTGGTATTGCGTGCCCGACGAGACCTACTTCACCGATACGCAGGTCCAGAAGGGTGACGAGGAGTACGGCAGCGTCGGTCAGCACCTGTGCCCCGATTGCCACCGTCCGCTTGAGCGCGTGCAGGAGGAGTCTTACTTCTTTAAACTTTCCGCCTTCCAGGACAAGCTGCTCAAGCTCTATGACGAGCACCCCGACTTTGTTGAGCCTGCGTTCCGCATGAACGAGGTGCGCAGCTTTGTCGAGGGAGGCCTCAACGATCTTTCCGTGAGCCGCACGAGCTTTGACTGGGGCATTCAGGTTCCGTTTGATGAGGGCCACGTGACCTACGTGTGGTTCGACGCCCTGCTCAACTATATGACGGCTGTCGGCTACGGTGTCGACACCGACGAGGCCCGTGCCGAGCTGGCCTATCGCTGGCCCGCGCAGTTCCACATCGTGGGCAAGGACATCATCCGCTTCCACTGCGTCATTTGGCCCGCCATGCTCATGGCCATCGGCGAGGCCCTGCCCGAGCATGTCTTTGCCCACGGCTTCCTGACCGTGCGCAACGCCGAGACCGGCAAGGCCGAGAAGATGTCCAAGAGCCGCGGCAACGCCATCGCTCCGCAGGACGTCATCGACATGCTGGGTGTCGAGGGCTATCGCTATTACTTCATGACCGACGTGGTGCCCGGCACCGACGGCGCCATCAGCTTCGATCGCATGGAGCAGGTCTACAACGCCGACCTGGCCAACAGCTGGGGCAACCTTATCTCGCGTTCGCTCAACATGAGCGGCAAGTACTTTGACGGCTGCGCGCCCGCCAAGCCCGCATCGTTCGATGCGTTCGACAACCCGCTGGCAAAGATTGCCGATGGCCTGGTTGAGCGCTATATGGCCAAGATGGACGTGCTCGATTACGGTGGAGCCAAGGACGAGGTCATGGAGCTCATCCACGCCGCCAACCATTACATCGAGGACTCCGAGCCTTGGGCGCTTGCCAAGGACGAGGCCAAGGCTGACGAGCTCGCGTTTGTGATCTACAACCTGCTCGAAGCCATCCGCATCGCCGCCCACCTGCTGATGCCGCTCATGCCTCAGACTTCTGCCGAGGCTCTGCGCCGTCTGTCCTGCGAGGACGAGGCCGCAAGCGACGATCTCAAGGGTATTTGCGCTTGGGGTCTGCTTGCCGGCGGCGCTCCCGTCGAGAAGGGCGAGCCGCTGTTCCCGCGTCTGGGCTAAGACACCGCGCGCCATATCGGCAATTCGCAGTTTAGGTGTAAGGGCATGGCCGCAACGGTCCATGCCCTTTTGTTTCAAGACGTCGCCACCATGCTAAGGAGGCAACTATGACAACTTCGCCTTTGGCAAACCCCACGGCAACAAGGGAGCTGCTGGAGGAGTTTGGCCTTGCGACCAAGCATCGCCTGGGCCAGAACTTTCTAATCGACAACCATGTGATTGAGCGTATCTGCGAGCTTGCCGAGCTTGCAGGTGACGAGCGCGTACTCGAGGTGGGTCCGGGTGTTGGCACGCTCACGCTTGCGCTGCTGCAGGAGGCTGCGTGCGTCACGTCGATCGAGGCCGATCCCGAGCTCGAGCCGGTGCTCGATGCCCATGCTGCCGACTATGCCAACTTCCGCTTTATTATGGGCGATGCGCTCAAGGTGGGCCCGGAGCAGATTGAGCAGGCTGCTGGCGGCGAGCCCACGGTATTTGTCGCGAACTTGCCCTATAACGTGGCGGCGACGATCATTTTGCAATTTTTCCAGACGATGCCGGCGCTCAAGCGTGCCGTCGTCATGGTGCAAAAGGAGGTTGCCGATCGCATTGCCGCGACGCCGGGCAATAAGACCTATGGCGGCTATACGGCAAAGCTCGGCCTGTATACGCAGGTGACGGGTCGCTTTGAGGTGCCGCCGCGCTGCTTTATGCCGGCGCCGCATGTGGACTCAGCCGTCGTGCGCATCGACCGCGTTGACGGCGTGGTGCCCGAGGGGCTCGATTGCGAGTTTGTGGCCCGCGTGATCGACGCCGCATTTGCTCAGCGTCGCAAGACTATCCGCAATTCCATGAGCGCCAACGGCTTTGCCAAGGACGTGCTCGATGCCGCCTTTGAGGTTTGCGGTATCGCGCCGGCCACGCGAGCCGAGACACTCGATGTTGCCGACTTTGTCCGTCTGGCCCAGGAGCTCATCCATGATGCCTAATGCCGAACGTGTGACGTTTACCAAGAAAAAGAAAACGGTCGCCTGTCCGGAGCCCTTGGCGCCGCTTGCCGACACGCACGCGCATCTGCTTTCGTTCTGGGGCAAGGATGTGCCCGAGACGCTCATGCGTGCCAAAGCGGCGGGCGTCGACCTGTTGGTGACGGTCTTCGACCCTATTGCCGATAAGCGCAGCGTGACGGACTATAGCGACTGGCTGACGCGCGAGATTCTGCCGATGCAGGATATCCCGCAGATCAAGTATCTTGCCGGCGTGCATCCGTATGGCGCGCCGGACTATACCGACGATGTTCACGCACAGGTCGTTGCCGCACTCGATGACCCCTTATGCGCCGGTATTGGCGAAATCGGCCTGGACTACCACATGGACTATGACGACGATATCGCGCCGGCGCCCCATAACGTGCAGATTGACTGTATGGCGCGCCAGCTCGAGCTTGCCGTGTGCCGTAACGTGCCGGTGGAGCTGCATCTGCGTCACGAGGACACGGACCCGGAGCGTACCTCGCACGTGGACGCCTACAACGTGCTTCGTGAGGTGGGCGTGCCCCAGGCCGGTTGTGTGCTGCACTGCTTTGGCGAGGACCGCGCCACGATGGAGCGCTTTGTGGAGCTGGGCTGCTATATCGCCTATGGTGGTGCGGCCACCTTTAAGCGCAACGACGACGTGCGCGAGGCATTTGCGGCGACCCCGCTCGACCGCATTTTGTTCGAGACGGATTGCCCGTATATGGCGCCGGAGCCCATTCGAGGTCTTGAGTGCGAGCCGGCAATGATTTCAATCACGGCAAACACGCTGGTCAACGACCGTGTCGATCGCACTGGTGAGGACGCCGAAACAATCGCGCAAGCCGCTTGGGAAAATGCTTGCAAACTTTTTCAAAAATAGTTCTTGCGTTCACGGTGGCGCTCCGTTATTCTAATTCCTGCACGCGGGCGTGGCGGAATTGGCAGACGCGTACGGTTCAGGTCCGTATGGGGGCAACCCCATGAAGGTTCAAGTCCTTTCGCCCGCACCATTGATTGAGAAAGCTCCCAGCAATGGGAGCTTTTCTGTTATGGGCCCATCGCGGGGACTTGAACCTGCGAAGGAGCGAGCGCAAAGAAAACGCGGAGCGTTTTTAGCGAGCTGGCGAGTCCGCCGGCAGGCGGGCGAAGCCGGTGCGGATCCGCGAAGCGGATACGCGGACGTCCTTTCGCCCGCACCATTGAATGAAAGAGCTCCCAGCAATGGGAGCTTTTTTGTTACGGGCCGTTTTTGGCAGATTTGACCTATCGATTTCGCGCGGTAGATGCCCCTGCGGTCAAAAAGTGGCAAATATGAGTACTGGCACGAAAATAGAGACATTTCACGAAGCCATTTTTGCTCATTTTACGCAACAGATGTACGCTAATTTGACTCAATCATGAGACGAAATGAAGTAATTTCGATAGACTTCGGGTTCAAAGAGGCGATTTTGACCCAAATACGCTGTTACTAAACTGGTAACAGTACTCATATTTGGTCTTTTTTGACCACGGGTCCTCTTGTTGGTGTCACACAGCTGCTTCGTGCGGGTATCCTAGTCCCAACGTGTGCCTATCAGAGGAGAGACCATGCTGTTTTCCGGTATCATCGCCGCCCTTACCAGCCTTTTGATTCCCATCATCATCCTGTTGCTGCTGCTGCCCAGCGCCTGCTATGTCGTTGAACAGCAGCATGCTGTGATCATCGAACGCTTAGGCAAGTTCAACCGCATCGTCAACGCGGGCTTCCACATGAAGGTGCCCGTAGTCGACCGTAAAGCTGCCACGGTGAGCCTGCGCACGATGAAAAACGGTTTTGGTATCGACGTTAAGACTCAGGACAATGTGACTATCGGCCTCGAGGTCTCGGCTCAATATCACGTGAGCTATGACATGGGTGCTGGCCCGGCGGATTCGGGCATCTACAAGAGCTACTATATGCTGCAGGAGCCCGTCGACCAGATGCGTGACTTCATCACCGACGCCCTGCGCTCTTCGATTCCCGTCTACACACTCGATGAGGTCTTTGCCAAGAAGGATGACATCGCCAAGGATGTTAACGCTACCGTTTCCGAGCAGATGGCTGCCTACGGCTTCACCCTCGTGTCGACGCTCATTACCAAGATCGCACTGCCGACTGAGGTCGAGAACTCTATGAACGACATCAACGCCGCCCAGCGCAAGCGCGCTGCGGCACAGGAGCTCGCCGAGGCCGACCGCATCAAGCGCGTCACCGAGGCGACCGCCGAAGCCGAGGCCATGGAAAAGGCGGGCGAGGGCATCGCCAACCAGCGCAAGGCGATCGCTCTGGGCATTAAGGACTCGCTCGAGATTATCCAGGAGACAGGTGTTGGCAACGATGAGGCCAACCAACTGTTCATGTTTACGCAGTGGTCCGAGATGATGACGGAGTTTGCTCGCATGGGTAAAACCTCGACGGTCGTGCTGCCGAGCGACTTCTCGCAGTCGGCCTCTATGTTCGAGCAGATGCTGACCGCCGGCAAAGTTCAAAACGGTTCGAAGGAGTAGGCACGCGTGAAATACACCGTCGTTTGTGTTGGCAAGCTCAAAGAGCGCTTTTGGAAGGACGCGTGTGCCGAGTACACCAAGCGCCTGGGCGCCTATGCCAAGGTGGATATCCGCGAGGTGGCCGATATCGACCCTGCCAAGGCGGGCGGCGTGGATGCCGCGCGTGACAAGGAGGGGGCGGCGATTCTTGCTGCCTTGCCGTCTCGAGCGCATGTGATCCTGCTGGCTATCGAGGGCAAGGAGCGTTCGAGTGAGGAGCTCTCGGCGAGGCTCGACGATCTTATGCTGCGAGGCAGTAGCGACATTGCCTTTGTAATCGGCGGTTCGGACGGCGTGAGCGATGACGTGCGCGCACGAGCCGACGAGATGCTCAGCTTTGGACGTATTACCTTGCCGCATAACCTGGCGCGTGTAGTGCTGCTAGAGCAGATTTACCGTGCCTGCAAGATCAGCCGTGGCGAGCCGTATCACAAATAGGTCGGCAATACGAAACAGTGACGTGGGACAATACCTTTCGTTTTGAGGAATGTGTCTGAGAGGACTATGTGATATGAAGATCGGATTTGTCGGTTTTGGCAATATGGCGAGCGCCATGGCCGATGGCTGGATTGCCGCCGGTGTGACTGCGAGCGACATGTGCGCCTGCGCGGGCCGCTACGACGCCTTGGTTGAGCGCTGCGAGGCGCGTGGGATGGTCGCCTGCCATGATGCGGCGGAGGTTGTCGCCGCATCTGATATCGTGGTTGCTGCGGTCAAGCCGTACATGATCGAGAAGGTCTTCGCTCCGCTCAAGGACATTCTTGCCGACAAGGTTGTCCTTTCGGTCGCCTGGACTTGGGACAGCGCCAAGTGGGAACAGGTCCTGCCGGGTGTCGCGCACATCTCGACGGTGCCCAACACGCCGGTTTCAGTGGGCGAGGGCGTTATCGCCTGCGAGAAGTCCTCTACGCTCAACGACGAGCAACGTGCTGTTGTGCTCGACCTGCTCGGTAGGCTTGGCGCCGTCGTCGAGCTCGACACGAGCCTGCTGTTTGTGGGCGGTACCGTGGGCGGTTGCGCACCGGCATTTGTCGCCATGGCGATTGAGGCCTTGGGCGATGCGGCCGTCAAGCACGGTATCCCGCGCGCCGATGCCTACCGCATCGTGAGCCAGATGGTGCTGGGTACGGCAAAACTGCAGCTTGTAGGCGGCCAGCATCCTGCGGCGATGAAGGATGCCGTATGCTCGCCCGGCGGCGCCACCATCAAGGGCGTCGTCGCGCTCGAGGACGCCGGCATGCGCAGCGCCCTGGTCAAGGCCATCGACGCCACCCTCCAGTAAACCTGCCATTTAGGGACAGGTTTATTTTGGCAGGTTTTTCCTGCGGTTTTGTCTTGTGTGGAAAAAGCGCCCCACAACTGGCTCAATTCCAGTTGCGGGGCGCTTGCGTTTGCCCAGATAAAACCGACCATAATAAACCTGTCCCTTTTTGGTCGGTTAGTCCCAGAAGCCGTCTTCTTCGTCCTCGGATTTGGGGCCGCGGTCGACATACATCTTATGGGTGCGCTTCTCCATTACAAAGGCAAGAATCGCAAACAGCAGGATGCCGCCGGCGAAAAGGATGGCAAAACCGGTGCGGGTGCCAAACAAAAAGGAAAAAACTGCGTCCATTGGGTGCCTTCTTGCGTAGTTGAGTTGGGTCGTAAACGCTCATAAGTATATACTTGCCCATACATGTACAAGGTTGCAACCTAAATGGAATGTATATCGCCGGAGGATCTGATGCTTGATATCAAGTTTGTTCGCGAGAACCCCGATGCCATCGATGTCGCCATGGCTAACCGCCAGACATCTTGGGATCGCGAGAAGTTCTTTGAGCTCGACGACGAGCGCCGTGCCGTCATCACCGAGGTCGAGGAGCTCCAGGCTACGCGCAACGCCGAGTCCAAGAAGATCGGCGCCCTGATGAAGGAGGGCAAGAAGGACGAGGCAGAGGCCGCCAAGGAGGCCGTGCGCGCCGTCAACGAGAAGATTGACGGTCTGGCCGAGCGCCGAGGCGCTCTCGAGCAGGAGCAGTATGACTTCATGGCTCACCTGCCCAACATCCCTTGTGAGGCCACGCCGTACGGCAAGGACGAGGACGAGAACATTGAGCGCCGTCGTTGGGGCACCCCGCGCGAGTTCGACTTCGACTTTAAGCCGCACTGGGATCTGGGCACCGATCTGGACATCCTCGACTTCGAGCGCGGCAACAAGCTCTCCGGCAGCCGTTTTACCGTTCTCGGTGGCGCCGGCGCCCGTCTTGAGCGCGCCCTCATCAACTTCTTCTTGGACACGCACACGAGTCGTGGCTTCAAGGAGTGGTGGCCGCCCATCGTCGTCAAGCGTCAGACCATGTTCGGTACGGGGCAGCTGCCCAAGTTCGAGGACGACGCTTATCACGTCTCGGGCGACAACTTCCTGATCCCTACCGCCGAGGTTGTGCTCACCAACCTGCACGCCGGCGAGGTGCTCGACGCCGACACCCTGCCGCGCCGCTACACCGCCTTCACCCCCTGCTTTCGCGAGGAGGCCGGTTCCGCCGGTCGCGACACCCGCGGCATCATCCGTCAGCACGAGTTCGACAAGGTCGAGATGGTCAAGTTCGCTAAGCCGGAGGAGTCCGACGAGGAGCTCGAGAGCATGACCGCCGAGGCCGAGTACCTGCTGCAGCAGCTGGGCCTTCCGTATCGCGTGATTAGCCTGTGCACCGGCGACTTGGGCTTCTCTGCCCGTCAGACCTACGACGTCGAGGTCTGGCTGCCGAGCTACAACGCCTACAAGGAGATCAGCTCCTGCTCCAACTGCGGTGACTTCCAGGCTCGCCGCGCCAATATCAAGTATCGTGACCCCGAGAACTTCAAGGGTTCGCGCTACCTGCACACTCTCAACGGTTCCGGCCTGCCGGCCGGCCGCACCATGGCCGCCATTCTGGAGAACTACCAGAACGCCGACGGCACCATTACGATCCCCGAGGTTCTGCGTCCTTACATGGGCGGTCTCGAGAAGATCGAGCCGGTCGCGTAACTTGGCTGCATAGGGGATATGCAAGGGCGCTCCTTCGGGGGCGCCCTATTTCGTGCGCAGGTCCATACCATGCCGTGCGGACAGCTCAATAGAAAACACACGAACAACTGTTCTGTATACAGCCATCTACCTGCTATGCTTTTGCTAAATAAGAGCGAGAGAAAGGGGACGCGATGGAGCTGTTTGATGATCGGGTGGTTTTGTTTGAGAGCGACGAGGGCGGGGAGTACCTGCTTGTAACGTGTGAGCCGTCTGGCATGGGTGGCCTGGTGGTTCGACAGACGAGCGAGGGTCCGTTGACCCAATGGTGCTTTGAGGAGTCGCCGCATGTGGTCGAGACCTTTGTGACGCATGAGGGACTTGTGGCCCTGGAGCATTTCTATGGGGTCCGGACATCTAACCAGGCTGCGCGCATGCTGAGCATCTCGTTTGCCGATTATGATTGTGCCCAGCGGGTGAGATCGCTCCTGAGGGAACTTGATGCTAAGTTTGACGTGATCGAAAAGCCAATCGATCGTACGGGGAACGGTGGTATATGCGGAGCAGCGTGACAAAACTGCGTTCCACAAAAAAGTTTGAGATTGTGCTTGACTCCAATAAGCTAAAGTGGTTTTATATGTCTTGCGTTGCGGCGTTACCTCAGCTGGATAGAGGGTCTGACTACGAATCAGAACGTCATAGGTTCGAATCCTATACGCCGCACCAATTGAAATTGAAAGCCTCCGGTGACGGGGGCTTTTCTTTTAGGCGGACGCCGCATGGATTCGAACCTCGGTCGAGGCGCGAGCGTCTTAATCATCATTTCGTAAAATTTTTCCAAATTGTCGCTTGACCCATCGAGGGGTCACGTGCATAATAATCCGTGCGTTGCGGCGTTACCTCAGCTGGATAGAGGGTCTGACTACGAATCAGAACGTCATAGGTTCGAATCCTATACGCCGCACCAATTGACTTTAAAGCTCCCGGCAACGGGAGCTTTTCTTATATCGCGATGCGTCGAAGATCGCATCAAGGGGTCAAAATGAGTAAAAATCAAATTCAATAACTTTTTTCGAAAATTGCTTGACCTTTATTCAGTCGATGTGCATAATAATCAACAAGTCGCGGCGTTACCTCAGCTGGATAGAGGGTCTGACTACGAATCAGAACGTCATAGGTTCGAATCCTATACGCCGCACCAATTGAAATTGAAAGCCTCCGGTGACGGGGGCTTTTCTTTTAGGCGGACGCCGCATGGATTCGAACCTCGGTCGAGGCGCGGGCGTGAAGCGGACGATTTCTTATCGACTCGTGTAAGATTCCGAGTAGGTATCGCGGCCTATCCGCGACCGCTCCTTCTCTAGACGACCGATCAGGGTGATATTTCGTGGCAGAGCGTCCGACATACAAGCTCAGGTTTCTCGATCCCAAGAAGCGCTTTCCGGCGATGCCCGAGCAGCCTGCGGGACGCTCATATGGCGTGGTCTGGAAACTCTTTGGCGAGGATCAGCATGAATCTTGTTATGTCGTCGAGTTCGTTGGCAAAAGTCATGTGTCGCTTTTGGGCTACGTAAGCGTTTCGGGTGAGGTGTACAAGGTGGACCGCCCCGTCAGCGAGGCTCCGCTGCCCAACGATCCCGACATGGAACTGGTCCTTGACGAGTCGGATTCCAGTATTGGTGAGATTATGGTAAGGAAAGCCAACGGTGCAATGCGCGCGTGTGCGCAAACTGCCGGATCTCCCGAAGGCCCCATGCGCGAGCAGTCCGACCACGAGACATGGAATTCGACCCGCGCCCTTCCTTACGGTGAGTTCATGGCCTCGATGTTCTTGCGCTACGTGATATTTGCCAACTCCGAAAGCGCTATTGTGAACACGGCGGACGCCGGCGGACTCGACGAGGGTATGCAAAACGTTGTCGACAAGATCAAGCTCGTAAAGTTGCCCGAGCCGGTCGAGGTGTTTTTGGGCTTTAACACGGCACCGCTCCCCGATGCTATCGAGACGCTGCTTTACCGCGTTGACCATGCCGAGAATCCGAGCGGTATCGAGCGCTATGCCGCCGCCCTTATGAGCGAAATTGACTTGCCCCGCCTGCGCACCATTGCCGCCAAGTCAGAAATGAGCCTAGCGCGCATCGACCGCTCAAAGCTTTTCTATCTCAATTTTGATCGCAGTCTTCTCGATCAGGCCGAGATCGATGCCCTGCTTGCCATCGAGTGCCGTCTCAACCGCCTCTCTGGCATCCTTGAGCGCATCGGGGCCGGATTAGGCCCCGTCGCGTCCTCGCCGAGCTTTGAGGGCTGTGCGCTTTTTGATTCGTGGCATATCGCCAAGACGACCAACGATGTCCCCCGTCTGCTCGATACGGCCTCAAGCGATAACCCGTGGGGCAAACCGGGTACGGTGGCTTGCCAGCCGGGCGGTGAGTGGGACGTTCGCACCCGCTTTGCACGTATCGTAGAAGCGCTCAACGTGGTCACACGGCTCGACTATACCTATCGAGTAAATGTTGCCGAGGGGATTATGCTCGTTCGGTTTGGGCGCTCTGTCGTGGATGCCATGCCGCAACGTGAATACGACGCTCAAGATGACGCCTGGCGCGAGCTGGAAGAGGACACGCGTGCGATCTGGGCTGCGGAGCACGATGCGCGCGTGGCGCTCACGCTTGCGGCGGCGTGTTTTGCCGCGGGCACCTGCATCACGCGCTGCTATGTGCAGATTGCTGCTCCCGACAGTGAGCAGGGCGAGCGCGTTGTCGCAACGTATTTCTTTGGGCGCGCGGCCTATCTGGCCGATTGCGTGCCTGTCGCCAAGGATCTTGAGAGCATGGACATGGACGATATGCCGTGCAAGCGTGTGCTTGAGGCCTATGAGTCAACTGCTCCGGAGACGATTGAACCTGCGGAGGTTCATGCTCGTCCGCGTGATGACCATCGCACGCTGCCGCCGGCGCTGCGCGATCTGCTGCTTGCCGATAAGGCTGACGAGTTGGAGGTCATGGAAGAGGACGATGACCCATACGTGGCCCGTGTTGTTGAATTGCGCGAGCAGGCAAAAGTCGACCGTACAGGTGCTTTTGAAGGTTTTTCCCGTCTTGTCGAGGAGTTGGAGGCTAAGTGCGCCGTCGCCGAGCTTTTGGCGACGGGTCCGGTTCAAACGCAGTTTTGTGATAACCAGCTGGTGCGCATGGTGCTACCGGTGTTGGAAGAAGACCGCTCTGTGCGAATCCTTCGTGCGCCCGATGCGCTGTACTTTGCCCAGCACGAGATCTGCAGCTTTTACGCCGAGCAAGAGGACTTTGAACGAGCACTGCCCGAGGTGCGCCATCTTTACGATCTGGCGCGCTCGTCCATGCAGTCTCACTTCGCGCTCATCAACGTGTTGGCACGTCTGGAGCGCTTTGACGAGATTATCGAGGTAGCGCGCCATGGCCTGCGCATTGCAAGCGACCGTACTTCAATCGGTTACCTGTTTTATCGCCTGGCGTTTGCCTATTGGAACTGCGACCAGCTCGAGCTCGCGTTGGCGTGCTACCGCCTGGTGCCGCGCGGCGAGGAGTCGGGCAGCAGCGCGCTGGAAGAAATGCAGGGCCTTATGAACGAGATGGGCGTCAGCGAGCCTCCGACGTTCGAGGAAGCGGTCGAGACCATCCGCAAGGCTGGACTCGAGCTGCCGCCAGTGTCCGCCGTGACGAATCAGCTTGCAGATGCCGCTGTGCAACTGGTCGACAACGGTTTCTTTTTCCTGGCACGCGGTTGTATCTTCCAAATGTGGCGCACCATGGGCAACGACGAGCTCGGCTCCCTCAACCGCTCGCTGGGGTAGGCGAAGCTTTCAAGGAGGAAAGGCTGCTAGGCAATTAGAAAATTTCCTCTTGCCCAACTTCGGCTGTTTGGTTACTATAGAACGGCTGTTACGGAGAGCTGACCGAGAGGCCGAAGGTGCTCGCCTGCTAAGCGAGTATGCCCCAAAAGGGCATCTGGGGTTCGAATCCCCAGCTCTCCGCCAGTAAGACTTTAAAGAAGGGTTCCGAAAGGGACCCTTTTTTAGTTGAACCACGTTAGCTGGGGATTCGAACCCGAGAGGGCACGGGCGTTAAGCAAACGCGAAAGCGTTTGTAGCCCGTGGGCGAAAAGCCGCCAGGCTTTGAAGCCGGAGGGCATGCGTAGCATGCCCGGACATCCCCAGCTCTCCGCCAGTATGAATTGAAAGAAGGGTCCCATTTGGGGCCCTTTTTTATTATCAAGAATGGCGGCTGGGGATTCGAACCCTCAAAAAAGGAGGCATCCTTTCGGATGCCTCCTTTTAATGAGCTTATTATTATTGCGTCCTACACCTCGGGCGCCTTGGCGACGGTCTCGCTTTCTGCCGTGAGTGGGCGGTTGTCGATGCGACGGCCCAGGCGGTCGAGCTTCACGAGTAGCCACTCAATGGGATTCGGCCCCGAGCCTTCCTCGTCGGCAACCAAATCCATGACGGCGATCTTGGTACCGTCCTGCTTGAGCGTAATGCTGCCCACCTTGTCGCCCACATGCACCGTGCCCGAAAGATCGTCGTAGCTAACCTTTTCGGTCACCTCGCCGGCAAGGGAAAACACGGTCGCTTGCGCCGTAGGATCGGCGAGTGTGGCGTCGATCGTCTTATCAGTCCAGTCGGTTTGACCAATGCGCGCCATAAGCGGGTTGCCGTTGGCGGTCTTTTCCTGCGTGTTGGCGATCGCGACCGTCACCTTGTGACCGTAGTACCAATTGGCAAGGGTTGCGGTATCGGTAAAGCGCTGGTCGGTGGTGGTGGAGTTCAAAACGACGGTGTAGATCTCGTCGCCATCGCGGTTGTAGGCACCCGTAAAGCAATAGCCTGCATCGTCGGTAGTGCCGGTCTTGCCACCGATGTTGCCATCTTGGCCCAGCAAATAGTTATGCGTGTCCATGGAATGCGAATGGTCGGTGCCGTCGGCGCCCGTGACCTCGATCCAGGAATCCTCGCTCGCTACGACCTCGCGGATCGTGTCGTTTTTCATGGCCTCCTGCATCATCAGCGCTACGTCGTGTGCGGTTGAGTGCATATCGCCAGCCCACTCATCAAAGTCCAGACCATGCGGGTTTTCAAAAAGCGTACCGGTGCAGCCGAGCTTCTTAGCGCGCTCGTTCATGGCCTTCACAAATGTGGCCTCGGCGTCTTTGGTCTTAGGGTCGATCTTCTTGCCCACATATTCGGCGAGCACGATGGCGGCGTCGTTGCCCGAGGGAATCATCAGGCCGCGCAGCGCCTGCTCCACGGTAAGCTCGTCGCCTTCGAGCAGGCCGGCAGTCGAGTTGCCTACGGTGGCGGCAGCGTTGCTCACCGTGACCTTCTCGTCCATCTTGCAGTTTTCGACGGTCAGGATTGCGGTCATGACCTTGGTGATCGAGGCAATCTTGACCTGCTCATCGGCGCCGCGTCCATAGTAGACGGTGCCGTCCTTGCCCATAACAAGGGCATTAGTTGCCTCGATATCGGGCAGGTTTTCTGTCGTGATGCCGCGGACGTCGGCGGTCTTGCCGCAGACGTCGTCGGTCGTGAGCACTTGGGCGCCGGCGACGGTGGGCACGCCAGCGGTAAGGGCGATGGCGCAGGCAAAGCCGGCGGCAAGCTGGGCGGAGCGTTTTGCAAAAGAGGTGAGGGACTTCACAGATTTCGCTTTCGACGGGATGGTCTCTTCTGGCACTAGAGTATATCGTTTGCCGGCGACGACGATCGTTGCGTGCGCGCATGGCCCGCATTCGTGCTCGAATGGGCGCAAGGGTGCTTAAGGTCGACTTAATCGCCCACGCTTGTTGTGTGTGGCGGGCGCCGCCTCGGGCATAATGGAGCGCGAGAGGAGCACGCATGAACGAGCGCATACTGGTAGTTGATGACGAGAAGGCCATCGCCGACCTGGTTGGTATCTACCTTACAAAAGAGGGCTTTGACGTCCAGATCGCCTACAGCGGGGCCGATGCGGCCAAGGCAATTCTGGAACAAAAGTTTGACCTGGCACTGCTCGATGTCATGCTGCCCGACATCGATGGCTTTGAGCTGCTGCGTACCATCCGTGTCAGCCATACCTATCCCGTAATTATGTTGACGGCACGCGATGCCCAGCAGGATAAGATCGAAGGCCTTTCGCTTGGCGCGGACGATTACGTGGTCAAGCCGTTCCGCCCGCTGGAGCTCATCGCGCGCGTTCATGCTCAGTTGCGTCGCTATACCAGCTACGGCAGCCGCGCGCAGGCGACCGAGTTGCCGACCCTCCAGCTCGACGGCCTCGAGATCAACCGTGACGCTCGCTCCGTGACGGTGGACGGTGCGCCGGTGCGCCTCACGCCCATCGAGTATTCCATCTTGCTGTATCTGGCCGAGCATCGCGGCAGCGTAGTGCCCGTGGAGGACCTGTTCCGCGCGGTGTGGAACGAGGACTTTATGCCCGGCTCCAACAATACGGTGATGGTGCACATTCGCCATCTGCGCGAAAAGATTGGCGACGATGCCCAGAAGCCGCGCTTTATCAAAAACGTCTGGGGCGTCGGCTACATAATCGAATAACGCCTTTGATGGTGGGGGAGTAGATATGACAAAAGACGATAGGCGGGCATTCGAGGTGCCCGATCGACTCTTTGAATACGTAAGGGCGGTCGTTGACAACCGTGCGTTAGCGACGGTGCTGCTCTTTTTGCTGAGTCTGCTGCTCATCGGCATTGACAATATCGTTGGCATCCTGGCAGTTCTACTCATTGGCATTTTGCTGATTGATCGATTCGAAATCGTTCGCCGCTGTGTGGTGATCGGCGGCGCCGCGTGGACAATTACGTTGGCGATCGGGTCCATGGCGCTTGGCGGTATTGGCGAGCCCGTATTCTTTGACGCCGGCTTTGTGTTCAACATGCTTGGATTTGTGCTGGCGCTTGCCGTGTGCGTCCTGTTCTTCTGCGGACGCGCCCTGTACTACCAGGGTTACGAGCAGGGCGAGCTGCACGCAGACCGCGTGATTGCCGCCCGCATTCAGGACCGTCTGATCGATAACCCCGACACATGGGACAACATTGACGGCGACTTCCTCGAGGCCGAGGGTGCGCTCAACCGGGCGCGCGATTGCGAGCGTAGGGTTCAACAAGCCCTGCGTGACGAATCCCACCGCAAAGATGACCTGGTGACGTACCTGGCGCACGACCTGCGCACGCCGCTCGCCAGCGTGGTGGGCTACCTTTCGCTCTTGCAGGAGGCCCCCGATTTGCCGCTTGAGCAGCGCGCGCGTTTTACGGGCGTGGCAATCGACAAGGCCCACCGGCTCGATGCGCTCATCGAGGAGTTCTTCGACATCACGCGTTTTGATTTCCACGATATCGTGCTCACCCGCAGCTACGTCGATTTGGGGCTCTTACTGGCACAGGTGGCCGACGAGTTCTATCCCATTCTCAACGAACAGCATAAAGAAGCCCAGGTTGATATCTGCGAGGATCTGACGGTGCTCGTGGACGGCGACAAGATGGCTCGCGTATTCAACAACATCATGAAAAACGCTGTTGCCTATAGCTATGAAGGCTCGATGATCACGATTGAGGCCAGACGTTTGGGTAACGGCGGCGTGCGCGTACGATTTATAAACCAAGGCGATCCGATCCCTGAGCCAAAGCTCAAGGTGATCTTTGAGAAGTTCTATCGCCTGGATGCGGCGCGTGCGACCAATCGCGGCGGCGCTGGGCTGGGTCTCGCCATCGCCAAGGAGATTGTATGCGCGCATGGCGGTACCATCGCGTGCGAATCGACGCCCGAGCATACCGTTTTTACCATCGAGCTGCCCGCCGCGTAGCGTAGGAGCCCTTACAAACACTTGACAATGCGATCACGTGCGTATGAGCCGCGATTCCTACTATCGATACTGCTGGATTGATATCGATATGGAGGTATGCGGTATGACGGCTGCTGCGGCTGTGGAGCCCACGGAGCTTGAAGAACTCATGGAAGCGCGAGCCGAGGCTGCGCACGAGCGCGAAGTCGGAGACGCGACGCGCCCCACGGCGCAGGACCTTGCCGCCTCGCCGACGCGCATCGACGTCGAGGGCCTCGATTTGTTCTATGGCGACCACCGCGCACTCAAGGACGTGTCCATCAAGATCCGCGACAAGCAGATCACCTCGTTTATCGGTCCTTCGGGCTGCGGCAAGTCGACGCTGCTACGTTGTTTTAACCGCATGAACGACGGCATCAAGGACTGTCGCATCGAGGGCAAGATCGCGCTCGATGGCCAGGATATCCTGGGCGACTACGACATCTGCCGTCTGCGCCAGCGCGTGGGCATGGTGTTCCAGCGCCCTAACCCGTTTCCCATGAGTATTTACGACAACGTCGCGTACGGCCCCCGTGGCATGGGCGTGCGCGATCGCGCCGTGCTGGATGAGCTGGTCGAGGATTCTCTTCGTCGAGCCGCTCTGTGGGATGAGGTCAAGGACAAGCTCAAGGAGTCGGGGCTGGGCCTTTCGGGCGGACAGCAGCAGCGCCTGTGCATCGCCCGTGCGCTTGCCGTGCAACCCGACATCTTGCTGATGGACGAGCCCACGAGCGCCCTCGATCCCGTGTCGACGCTGGTGGTGGAGCAGCTTGCCTGCGAGCTCAAGGAGACCTGCACGTTGGTGGTCGTTACGCACAATATGCAGCAGGCGGCGCGCATCTCCGACTCGGTCGCGTTTTTCTTGCTGGGCGAGCTGGTGGAGCACGCGCCCACCGCTCAGCTCTTCAAAAATCCGACCGATCCGCGCACAGCGGATTATTTGACGGGACGTTTTGGCTGATACCATCTCGTAAAGGTACCTTTAGGGTTAAGATGCGGTCATGCCGGCCGCAAAGGGGTTCAACATGATCTATTACGTCGAGGACGATGACAACATCAGGGATTTGACGGTCTATGCGCTGCGCAAGCAGGGGATCGAGGCCGAGGGCTTTTCGTGCGATGGCGAGTTTAAAGCTGCCGTGGCGCGACGGGTGCCCGATGCTGTCCTGCTCGACATCATGCTGCCCGATACCGATGGCCTGGCAATTATGCGTCGCCTGCGTGCCGACCGCCTGACGGCGACGGTGCCCATCATGATGCTTACCGCCAAGGACACCGAGCTCGACAAGGTGATGGCGCTCGATGGCGGTGCCGACGATTACCTGACTAAGCCGTTTTCGCTCATGGAGCTTGCGAGCCGTTGCCGCGCACTGCTGCGTCGCGGCGGCATGGTCAAGCAGGCGAGCGATGTGCTCAGTGTGGGCGACATCGTGCTCTCGCCCAGCCATCGCGAGGTGACCGTTGCCGGCGAGCCGCTTAAGCTCACCCTGCGCGAGTTCGACCTGCTCGAGTACCTCATGCGCAAGCCTGGCGTGGTCTTTACCCGCGAGTCGTTGCTGCAGAGCGTGTGGGGCTGGGACTTCGACGGCGGTTCGCGCACCGTTGACGTGCACGTGCAGACGCTTCGCCAAAAACTGGGCGAGCATGCCAGCGCCATCGAGACCGTGCGCGGCGTGGGCTACCGCTTGGCCGAGCCTTCTGCCGGTGATGGTGCCGAAGGTGACGACACCGCGGCCACCGCATCGGAGGAGTAACCCGTGGTCTTCGCCCCCCAGGGAAAACAAACGCTGTCGCACCGCGTTTTTGTGACGATCTTTGTCTGCGCCATGGCGGTTATCGTGGCGTTTACGGTGCTGGGTGCGTTTTTTTTGCAAAACACCTTGGCGGATGCCACGAGTGCCAATCTAGCGCAGGAAACCGAGCTCATTGCTGCCGCCCTCGACGAGCAGCAGGAGCCCATCCCGTTCTTGCGTAGCCTCGATCGCGAGGACTTGCGCATCACGCTGATTAACAAGGATGGATCGGTTGCCTACGACAACGAGGCATCGCCTTCCACACTGCCCAACCATGGCGATCGCCCCGAGGTCATCGAGGCCTTTGAGAGTGGTTTGGGTTCCGCGGAGCGCGCAAGCTCTACGCTCGACGAGATTATGCTGTATCGCGCCGTCGCCCTTGATAACGGCCAGGTTGTCCGCTTGGCGCAGGCCCAGCCTGGCGTTGCGGCGATTTTGCTGTCGATGGTGGCGCCGATGCTGCTTATCGCAGCAGCGGGTGCGGTACTCTCGTTTTTCATGGCGCGCCGCGAGTCCCGTGCCATCATCGCGCCGTTGCAAGAGGTGGATTTGGACCACCCGCGCCGTAGCTATGAGCACGCCTATGCCGAGATGGTCCCCATGCTTGAGCGTATCGAGTCGCAGCGCCAGGAACTCAAGCGCCAAATGGCGGTGCTAGCGGACAACGACCGTATGCGCCGCGAATTCACGGCGAATATCACCCATGAGCTCAAGACGCCGCTTACGGCGATTTCGGGCTATGCCGAGCTCATCGCAAACGGCATGGTCGAGGGCGAGGACGACCTGCGCAACTTTGGCGGTCGCATCTATCGTGAGGCGGGCCGCTTGGCAGCGCTTGTCAACGACATCCTTACGCTGTCTAACTTGGACGAGGCCGAGCGTGCAACTGAGGGCGAGGCGGTGCCCATTGGGTCCACGGAGCCTATTGAGCTCTCGCGTGCCATCTACGCGGTTGAGCAGCGTCTTGAACAGGTCGCCCGTCAGGCGAATGTGACGATAAGTCATGAGACCAAGCCCGTGGTCGTCGAAGGCGTGTCGCGCTTGATTGACGAGCTCATCTATAATCTGGCAAGCAACGCCATCCGCTACAATCGACCCGGCGGTACGGTTACGCTGCAGTGCGGCACCAACGACGAAGGCCATCCGTTCCTCGCGGTCGTCGACACGGGAATCGGTATCGCGCCTGAAGAACAGGGCAAGGTATTTGAGCGGTTCTATCGCGTGGACAAGAGTAGGTCCAAGGCACGCGGCGGAACCGGTCTGGGGCTTGCCATTGTCAAGCATGCGGCCCTGTATCATCACGCCACGCTCGATCTGTCGAGCGCGTTGGGCGTGGGAACCACCATTACGGTGACGTTTCCCATACAGCAGGACGAGCCATTCGCATAGCGATACAACATAGATATTGATGTAGACGCCGCATTTGACTTTCGGGTGCGGCGTTGTTGTGCAATTTTACGATTGCTTCCGACATTTTTACAGGAGAGCCTGTTTCTTATGTATAGAGTTTGGTCTCGGTAAAAAGATGCGATAACATACGGACAGTTTTGTCAATCCGAACTGGGGAAATGAAAGGCAAGCTGCATGACCCTTCTCGAACTGTTCCAGCTGCTCAAAAAGCACCTTCAGCTGGTCATCGCCCTTCCGGTGGTCTGCGCGATCGCCATGGGCATCGTGTCCTTCGCCGCGATGGACAACACCTACACCGCGACGACGAGCATGTACATTCTCGCCAAGACCGACGATAGCGGTCAGATGAGCTACAACGATCTCTCGGCGAGCCAGATGCTTTCCAACGATATCGCCACGCTGCTGGATAGCGATAGCGTTAAGAGCGGCGCAGCCAATGAACTGGGCCTCACCGATCTGGATGACTACAAGGTGTCTGTTTCCTCCGAGACCACCACGCGTGTCATTACGCTTTCGGTTACCGGCACCGATGCCAAGGAGACGGCTAAGGTCGCAAAGGCCATGGCCAGCTCGGTGAGTACGGTCGCTCAGAACGTCGGCGCTGCCCAGAGCATCAACGTTATCGACGAGGCTAAGACCCCCGAAGCCCCCAGTGGCCCCAAGCGCGCGCTGTATATTGCCGTCGCGTTCCTCGCCGGTATCTTTATCGCAGTTGCCTATGTCGTTTTGGCAGACATGCTCAACACCCGCATCCGCGGTGCCGAAGAGGCAGAAGAGCTCCTGGGCATTCCCGTTGTTGGCCGAATTCCGGCTATGAAAGGTGGTAAATAGGCATGGCTAAGGCAAAGAACACCGATAAGCTCGTTGTACAGAATGCCGCCAAGACCCTTCTGGCCAACATCCGCTTTGCGAGCGTGGACGACCCCATTCGCACCATCACCGTTACCTCCTCGATTCCCAACGAGGGCAAGTCTACGGTTTCCATCAACCTTGCCCAGGCTATCGCCACCAGCGGCAAGAGCGTCCTGCTGGTCGAGGCCGATATGCGCCGCAGGTCCCTTGCCGATATGCTCGGCGTCCGCTCCCGCGGCGGACTCTATGCAGTCCTTTCCGAGCAGGTTTCTATTGACCAGGCGATTGTCGAGACGGGTCAGAAGAACTTCTACTTCCTCGATGCCGAGCCGCATATTCCCAATCCTGCCGACATCATCGTCTCTCACCGCTTTGCCAAGCTGGTAAAGGCACTGTCCTCCAAGTTCCAGTACGTCATCTTTGATGCTCCCCCGGTCGGCACCTTCATCGATGCTGCCGAGATCGCAAGTCTGACCGACGGTGCGCTTTTTGTCGTGCGTGAGGATTTCACCAAGCGCGAGGAGGCGCTCAACGCCATCGGTCAGCTTAAGAAGTCCGAGAAGGTCAAGCTCATCGGTACCGTTATGAACTACTGCGAGACCGAGACCAGCGAGTACTACTACTCCTACTACACCAAGGACGGTAAGAAGGTGAAGAAGGGCTCCGACGATCAGGGGACTTCCAAAAAGGGCATCTTCACCAACCGAGCAAACGTTTAGTTGATTAAGGCTGACCTATGCGTGACATTCATTGCCATATCTTGCCGGGTGTAGACGACGGCGCCGCCGATCTCGATGAGAGCTTGGCGATGCTCGAGGCTGCCAAGCGGGTCGGTGTAACCAGAATCGTTTGCACTCCTCACTGCCGTGATCCCTATTTTGATTACGACAAGATGTGGGATGCCTTTGAGCTGCTGCGTGATAACGCTGACGGTTTTCCGCTCCAGATGGGCTTCGAGGTCAACCATCGAAAGCTCGTTGAGCTTGGTATCGATGCCGCGGAGCACTTGCATTTCGATGGAACCAACGAGTTTCTGCTCGAGCTTTCGACGCATGCCGATGCGTATGCGTTTAGAGAGTACGAGAACACGATTTACGATTTGCAGTGCCGTGGCTACCAGGTGATCATCGCTCATCCTGAGCGCTATCGTGCGGTTCAAAAGGATGTAAGCGTGGCGGAGCGCCTGGTCGATATGGGCTGCAAGCTGCAGGCTTCGGCGGACTTTATTGCCGGCGGTCGCTTTGGTCGCGAGAAAAAGCCGGCACAGCGCCTGTTCGATCAGAACCTGTACAGCTTCATCGCGAGCGATGCCCATAACGTGGGTCATTACGATTGCCTGGCGAAGGCTCGCGCGAAGTTTAGCGTGCGCGGAGCTCATTTTCGCTAAAATCTGTCCCTAACGTTCGTGCTGAATGAAGGGGGCTGTCATGGATATCCAACTTAAGACGGGATGCTTTGAGGACGCGGCGCTGGTGCGCCGCGTCGTTTTTATGGACGAGCAGGGCTACGAGAATGAGTTCGACGCTATCGACGAGGATCCGAACTGCATTCATGTGACGCTCTATGTAGACGGCGAGCTTGCCGGTTGCTCGCGCGTGTTTCCCGAAGAGCTTGAGCGCGCGACTGACGCAGAGGCTCCGGTGTCGCCGACGTGCGACTTGGACGAAGGCGCCGCGGCGGGGGAGACCTACATTATGGGGCGCGTGGCCGTGCTGCCGGCTATGCGTCGTCGTGGACTGGCGAGTGCGATCGTTGAGGCCAGTGGTGCGTGTGCACGCGATGCCGGCGCTAAGCTTATTAAGCTGCATGCGCAGGAATACGTGCTGCCGCTCTATGCCAAGGCGGGCTACACGCAAATTGCCCCGGTAGACTACGAAGACGAGGGCCAGCCCCATGCCTGGATGGCCAAGCGCGTAGATGGCAGATAGGGACGTTCCTTTTCTGCCGGCAGTTGGGGACGCTCCTTGGCAATTGGCGCATCGGAGCGCTTAGACATACAGTTTTTCGATTCCGTATGTATATATGCGCGCTAATGGGTTATAAAATCTAAGTCTGAACATAGCAGGTCTGCGATGCGGCTCGGGCGACCGGGCCGTTTTTGCGGACGGGGGTAGCGCGAAAGGACTGCACATGCGTCAATTTAAGACCGAGAGCAAAAAACTGCTCGACCTCATGATCAACTCCATCTACACCAATAAGGAAATCTTCCTGCGCGAGCTTATCTCTAACGCGAGCGACGCCGTTGACAAGCTCAACTTTAAGAGCCTGCAGGATCCGAGCGTCAAGCTCGACCAGGGCGACTTGGCCATTCGCGTCTCCTTTGATAAAGATGCCCGCACCATTACCATCTCGGATAACGGCATTGGCATGACCGCCGAGGAGCTCGAGCGCAATCTGGGCACCATCGCCCATTCCGGCTCCGAGGAGTTTAAGACCGAGAACGCCGAGCAGCAGGGTTCGGATGTCGATATCATCGGTCAGTTTGGCGTGGGCTTCTACTCTGCCTTTATGGTTGCCAGCCATGTGAAGGTGGTCAGCCGCGCCTATGGCGAGGACACCGCTCACGTGTGGGAGTCTGATGGTCTTGAGGGTTACACCATCGAAGACGGCGAGCGCGCCGAGCACGGTACCGATGTCGTCCTGACGCTGCGCGAGAACGAGAAGCTCGACGCCGACGGCGAGGCCGAGACCTACGATCGCTTCCTGACCGAGTGGGGCCTCAAGAGCCTGATTCAGCAGTACAGCAACTATGTGCGTTACCCGATCCAGATGATGGTGTCCAAGAGCCGCCAGAAGCCCAAGCCCGAGGATGCTGGCGACGATTATAAGCCCGAGTACGAGGACTACCAGGAGCTCGAGACCGTCAACTCCATGACGCCGATCTGGAAAAAGCGCAGCTCCGACGTTGAGCAGAAGGATTACAACGAGTTCTACAAGTCCACGTTCCACGACTTTGACGATCCGGCACGCACTATCAGCTTCCATGCCGAGGGTACGCTCGAGTACGACGCCCTGCTGTTTGTGCCGGGCCGCGCCCCGTTCGATCTGTACAGCAAGGACTACGAGAAGGGCCTGGCGCTCTACAGCTCCAACGTGCTGATTATGGAGAAGTGCGACGACCTGCTGCCCGACTACTACAACTTTGTCCGTGGCGTTGTGGATTCTGCCGACGTGTCGCTCAACATCTCGCGTGAGACACTGCAGCAGAACCGTCAACTCAAGGCCATCGCCAAGCGTGTCGAGAAGAAGATCACCGCCGACCTTGAGGATATGCGCGACAACGACCGCGAGGCCTACGAGAAGTTCTTCGAAAACTTTGGCCGCGGTCTTAAGTACGGCATCTACTCGAGCTATGGCATGAAGGCCGATGAGCTCGCCGACCTGTTGCTGTTCTGGTCTGCCAAGGAACAGAAGATGATTACCCTGGCCGAGTATGCCAAGGGCATGCCCGAGGATCAGAAGGCCATCTACTACGCCGCCGGCGACTCGCGTGAGCGCTTGGCCAAGATGCCCGTGGTAAAGGGCGTACTCGACCGCGGCTATGACGTGCTGCTGCTGACGCAGGACGTAGATGAGTTCACGTTCCAGGCTATGCGTGAGTACGTTGCCGTCGATATGCCCAAGATCTACGAGGACGACGCTGCCCGCGAGGCTGCCGAGAAGGCCGTTGCCGACGGTGCCGAGCCCGAGGTCGAAGATCGTCACCTGGAGCTCAAGAATGTCGCTACCGGCGATCTTGACCTGGCGACCGAGGACGAGAAGAAGGAGGCCGAGGACGCCACTAAGGAGAACGAGGACCTCTTTAGCGCCATGAAGGAGGCACTCGGTGACAAGGTCGAGAAGGTCGCCGTCTCTGCGCGCCTGACCGATGCTCCCGCGTGCATCACCACCGAGGGTCCGCTTTCGCTCGAGATGGAGAAGGTGCTTCAGAAGGGTCCCGAGGGTGCGCCCGACGGTATGCCCAAGAGCCAGCGTGTGCTCGAGCTCAACGCCAAGCACCCGGTCTTTGCCAAGCTCGTCGCTGCTCAGAAGGCGGGCGACGCCGACAAGATCAAGCAGTACTCCGGCCTGCTCTATGACCAGGCCCTGCTCGTCGAGGGTATTTTGCCCGAGGACCCCGTGGCCTTCGCCGCAGCTGTCTGCGAGCTTATGTAACTTAAGTTACGCCGTTCTACCGAACGGCGTAACGGCTCGACGCTGCCCTCAGGTCCGCCGTTCTAACGAACGGCGGACCGGTCGACGCTGCGCGGGCACCAGAGCGACAACTTGTCATTCAAAGAGGACGGCATGACCAGAAGGTCTATGCCGTCCTCTTTTCATGCCAATTTGTTCGCTCTGGTGCCCGCTCGCTGGCATTGCCAAAACATCGACGTTACCGTGGTCCAAACTAGTCATTGGGGACGTCCTTGTTTGACTGGTCGTTTAAGAACGTCCCCAATGACTAGTTTAAGAACGTTCCTAACGACTAATCGGATTGCTAATTTGTGCGGGTTGTGGTTTTGTGACCTGCTGAAATTTAAGATACTGTACAACTGTACGTTAACTCATCTTCGTAGTATATTGCTACCCGCAAAACTCGATACCATTGTGCCCTGAGACGCTAAAGCGCCTTCGTACAATGGTTATCGATAGTACGATTCGATTCAACGACAGGATGGATGGTCCAAGCGTGAGTCTCGGCAGCAAACTATCCGATGCAAAGGTCTCCTTTGCGATATTTAAGCGCGACATCAAGCGATTGATCGTGAACCCCGTCGCCCTGGTGGTTACCCTCGGCGTGTGCGTTATTCCCTCGCTGTATGCCTGGTACAACATCGTTGCCAACTGGGATCCGTACGGAAACACCCAGGGTATCAAGATTGCCATCGCCAACAACGATCAGGGCACCCAAAACGACTTGGTGGGCGAGCTTAACGCGGGCGATAAGGTCGTCGATCAGCTCAAGGAGAACGATCGGCTGGGCTGGACCTTCGTCGATTCGGCGGCCGATGCCAAAGAGGGCGTCGAGAGCGGTGAGTACTATGCGGCCATCGTAATCCCCAAGAACTTCTCGGATAACCTGGTTTCGATGCTCGACGGCAACTACCATCAGCCCAAGCTTACGTACTACGTCAATGAGAAGAAGAGCGCTATTGCGCCCAAGGTTACCGACACCGGTGCAAGCACCATCGAGGAGCAGATCAACTCGGAATTTGTCTCCACGGCGGGCGAGACCGTTGCCGGTATCGCCAAGGATGCCGGAGTCGATTTAAAGGACAAGGCAACCCAGACCCAGGATTCGCTGGCAAGTTCGGTGTCCGAAGCATCCGATACCTTGGGCGAGGTGCGCGACTCTATCATCGATATGAACGCCGCCATCGACAAGACGAGCGGCTCGATCGCATCGGCCGATGCCGCGTTGGCGGGCTTGCAGGGTCAGGTGCCCTCTCTAACACAGGCAATTGCTCAGGGCAACGACCTGCTGGGCGAGGCTCGCGCCACGGCGGGTAATTCCATCACCTCGCTCTCCAAGGCGCTCTCGGAGGGCAGCGCCGCGTTGAGCAAGACGTCGGCGTCCGCGAACACCGCAGTCGGAAAGATGACGGGTGCCTTGAAGTCCACAACCACTCGAATCAATAACTCGCTCGATTCGCTTCAGGCGACGATCGACCATAACAATATTCTTATCGACCATCTGCAGAAGCTGGCCGACAGCGCGCCGACGGGCTCGGAAGAAGTTAATGCGCTGATCGCGTCTGCGATTGATATGCTTCGAGGGCAAAATGAGAGCCTTCAGGCCGTCAAGAAAAATCTCTCCGCTCAGTCAAACGATATTGAGAATGACGCTACGGCTGTTTCGGTCGCCAGCGATGCTATCAACATTGCGATCAAAACCGGTACGACCAACATGAATCAGGCTCAGACGGATCTGGGGCAGAACGCGCTGCCGAAGGCTTCGAGCGCTCTGGACTCCTTCGCCGCCGTTTCGGGCGACCTGACCGGCATCGTATCGGGTCTTACGCCCACGATTGCGAGCGCGCGTGGCACGCTGGCCCAACTCGATGCGACGCTCGGTCAGGCCAAGACCACGCTGTCCCAGACCGATGCCTCGCTTGCCAAGGTCCAGGACAGGCTCGCAACCGCTGCCAACGACATCGCGGCCCTGCAGACTTCCGAGTCCATGGGCGAGCTGGCTGATCTGATGGGCGTCGATGTCAATGACGTCGCAGATTTTATGGCATCTCCGGTCGAGCTGACCTCAAAGTCAATTTATCCGGTCAAGAGCTTCGGCTCGGGCATTGCTCCTTTCTACACCAATCTGGCACTGTGGGTGGGCGGCTATGTGCTCATCGCCATCTACAAGCTCGAGGTCGACCGCGAAGGCATCGGCAGCTTTACCGCGCGTCAGGGCTACTTTGGTCGCTGGTTGCTCCTGGTGATCCTGGGCGCGTTCCAGGCCATCATCGTTACGGTGGGCGATCTGGTCATTGGCGTTCAGTGCGTCAATCCGCTGCTCTTTGTGCTGGGCGGCATCGCTATCTCGTTCACCTACGTCAACATCATCTATGCGCTGTCCACTACCTTTAAGCATATCGGCAAAGCCATTGGCGTCATCCTCGTCATTGTGCAGATCCCCGGCTCGTCGGGCATGTATCCCATCGAGATGATGCCCGGCTTCTTCCAGTGGCTGCACCCGCTGCTGCCCTTTACCTACGGCATCAATCTGCTGCGCGAGACCGTCGGCGGCATGTATTCGTTCAACTACCTGTTTAACCTGTGCATTCTGGGCGTGTTCTTGATCGTGGCGCTCTTTATCGGTCTGCAGCTGCGCCCGTTGCTGCTCAACCTCAATCTGCTCTTTGATAAGCAGCTTTCCACGACGGGCCTCATGATCTGCGAGTCCAACGACCTGCCGCGCCAGCGCTATTCGCTGCGCACGGCCATGCGCGTCATGCTCGATTCGGATTCGTACCGTCGCGAGCTGCTCGATCATGCCGTGGCGTTTGAGCATCGCTACCCGTACTACATCAAGGGCGGTTTTGCCGCCGTGGTAGGCGTGCAGGTCCTGCTCTTTGTGCTTTCGACGGTGCTCGATATCGACAATAACGGCAAGATCATCCTGCTCGTTATCTGGATCATTTCGGTTATCGCCATCTGTGGCTGGCTCATCAACATCGAGTACATCCGCGCGAGCCTCAATACCCAGATGCGTATCTCGGCGCTTTCGGACGAGGACCTGCGCCGCGAGATGCGCGAGCACACGGCTGCCATCCCCGCCGCCCGTCGCATGTTTGGTCTCAACGCCAGCGAGCGGGGCACCAAGGACAGCGAACAGCCCACGAGCCGTCTGCCGCATATCGGTGCGCATCGTAAGGCTCAAGATGCCGACGGCGTTGACAACGTAAACGGAAACGACGGGGACACCACCCCGCTTGGCAAGCACTCTAAAGGAGGTGAGGCATAAATGAAAAACATCCTGCACCTGTTTAAGCGCGATGTCCAAAACGTGTCTCGCTCCGTGATCGGCATGGTCGTCGTGATGGGCCTCATTATCGTGCCGTGCCTGTACGCGTGGTTTAACATCGCCGGCAGCTGGGATCCCTACGGCAATACCGGCAACCTTAAGATTGCCGTGGTCAATACCGATGAGGGCTACGAGAGCGATCTGATCCCCGTCGAGGTCAACGTGGGCGAAAACGTAACCGCCACCCTGCGCGGCAACGAGAACTTCGACTGGGTTGTCCTCAACGACCGCGATAAGGCGATCGAGGGCGTTAAGTCGGGCGCGTACTACGCTGCCGTCGTTATCCCTAAAACGTTTAGCGCCGACATGATGACGCTTTTCTCGACCGAGGTGAAGCATGCCGATATCGAGTTTTACGAGAACCAGAAGGCCAACGCCATTGCCCAGATTGTGACCGAGAAGGGCTCGAGCGCCGTCCAGAGCCAAGTCAATGAGACCTTTACCAAGACCATCACGACCATCGGCCTTAAGACGGTGTCCAGCCTGCTCGATTACATGAGCACCGATCAGGTCAGCAACTTTATCGCCAATCTTTCCTCTACGCTGGGCGATTCGGTCGAGGACCTGCAGGATGTTCAGGCGAGTGCGACGTCACTCGCGGGCATTTTGAGCTCTACGTCCGATTCACTGACATCGGCGGGCGGCATGCTCAAGCAGACGGGCACTGTTGATGAGTCGACGAAGCAGCTGATGGAGCACGCAAAGAACGGTGTGAGCGATTCCGAGGAAGCGCTCAAGGCAGCCAACGACGCCATCAACACCGCGATCGACGGAAGCGCGGGCTCATTCGACAACGTGTCTACCGAGCTTGCGAAGGCGTTTGACGCCGCGAAACAGCATGTCGACGTTACGGTGACCCAGCTCAACAAAGCCGCGTCGGCACTCGAATCGCGTGCCAACGATATCGATGACGTGGCTAACCAGCTTCGCAGTTTTGCCGAGCAGGTGAGTGACGAAAAGCTCCAGGACAGTCTTAAGTCTGTGGCGACATCGCTGGGCAGGATCGCGACGGAGTATGACAACAACGCCAAGGAGCTGACGGGCATCGCAACGTCTCTCTCGGACAGCATGGCAAAGGTTAACGATGTCCGCACCGAAACCGACCAGGCGATCGCCGACGCCAAGGCGGGTGTCTCGGGTGCCAAGATCGATTACGACTCCACATTCTCGGTCAAGGCAAAGGAGCTCAAGAAGACCATCTCGGGCGTTTTGGATTCGCTGAACGGTATTTCGAGCAATCTGGATAGTGCCGTGAGCGGCCTCACCGATGCATCCGGCTCGTTGGCGCAGGGCCTCTCCAAGGCTGCCAAGCTGGTCAACAAAGCTTCCGATCAGCTAGGTGAAGCGTCCGATAAGATCAGCGCCTTTAAGGACGAGCTCGATGGCGCCCTGATGTCGGACGACCTTGCCACGATCAAGACGATGATTGGCAACGATCCCGAGGGTTTGGCTGTGTCGCTTTCAGGCCCCGTCGCGCTCGACCGCAAGCCGGTCTATCCGATCCGAAATTACGGTTCGGCCATGGCGCCGTTCTATACGATCCTGTCGCTGTGGGTGGGCTCGATCGTGCTGGCAGCCATGATGAAGGTGTCGGTTGACGATGAACTCATCAACGAGCTGATCCCCGTGCGCCTGCACGAGATCTACCTGGGTCGTTACCTGTTCTTTGGCGGTCTGGCCCTGCTGCAGGCAACGCTCGTGTGCGCGGGCGACATTCTGTTCTTTGGCATCCAGTGCGACAATCCACTGCAGTTTGTGCTGGCGGGCTGGGTCGCGAGTCTCGTGTTCTCCAATATCGTCTACACGCTTACGGTTTCGTTTGGAGATATCGGTAAGGCTCTCGCCGTCGTGCTGTTGGTCATGCAGGTCGGTGGTTCGGGCGGCACATTCCCCATCGAGATGACCGGTCCCGTGTTCCAGGCGATCTATCCGTTCCTGCCGTTTACTCACGGCATCAACGCCATGCATGCCGCCATGGCCGGTGCCTACCATATGGAGTACTGGATTGAGCTAGGCATTCTGGCGAGCTATCTGATTCCGTCGCTGGCACTGGGCGTCGTCTTCCGCCGCCCGGTCATCAAAGCCAACGACTGGATCATCGAAAAGCTGGAATCAACAAAGCTTATCTAGTACAGCAACGTTAACGCCGATGCAGCGCTAATGCCAGCGAGCGAGCCGCATTCACGCCAAGGTGACGTGAAATGAAAGGGCGCTGACCTTCTGGTCGCGCCCTTGAAATTGAACGTCAGATTGGCGTGAATGCGGCTCGCGCAGCGTCGGCCGGTCCGCCGTTCGGTAGAACGGCGGAACAAAACGCTTTAGTGGGCTGGATTGCGATGCGGCACTGGTTGTTGCTACAGTAGCGGGGCGTACCGGGGGTCCGGTGCGCCCTGTTTTTATTTGACCATGAGGCGGCACGCGGCTATGTGCGTGCGGACACCACGCCCAGACTGAGCGCGAGGATGCCCTATGGCCCAGAATGCCGTTGATGAAATCGAAAACATGCCCGATAGCCCTGTCGCACGGGAGGACCTGGGCGCCGGCGGCACCTCCCGTGGCGCCGGAGCGCGTTCTCCGTTCTTCTGGAAGGCCTTGCTGTTTTCGGTGGCGGTCATCTGGGGCTATTCCTTTACCACCATGAAAGATGCGCTCGATACCGTTCCGGTGTTCGAGCTGGTCTACGTTCGCTTTCTCCCGGCATCACTGGTTATGTTTGCCATTTTCCACAAACGAATCATCGCGCACTTTAATGCTCGCAACCTTATCGTCGGGCTTGGTATGGGCGCACTTATGTGGGGCGCGTACGGTTTGCAGACGATTGGCCTGGCACAGACCACGGCGGGCAAGAGTGCATTTTTGACGGGTACCTATTGCATCCTCGTGCCGTTTGCGAGCTATGTCCTGGGCGGAGAAAAGCTTACCCGTTACAACTTGGGCGCCGCATTGCTGTGCCTGGCGGGCATTGGCCTGGTGGCACTCGATAGCGTCGAGTTCAATGCCGGAGATGTCATCACGTTGGGCGGCGCGGTCTTCTTTGCTATCCAGATGGCGGTGACCGCCAAGTATGGCCGCAAGATGGATATCAACGTCATCACGTTTTGGATGTTTGTGGGCAATGGCGTTTTGAGCTTAATCACGTCGCTACTATTCGAGACTCAGGCGCCTCTGTCCGTGTGGACGCCGAGCTTTATCGGCGTGGTGGCCTTTCTCTCGGTGGGTTGTACGTGCGTGGCCCTGCTCGTCCAAAACGTCGGTCTGGCGCATGTCCCCGCCTCGACGGGCTCGCTGCTTCTTTCGATGGAGTCCCCCTCGGGCGTGCTGTTCTCGGTGCTGCTGATGGGGGAGGCGCTCACCTCGCGCCTGCTTGCCGGCTTTGCGCTCATCTTTTTGTCGATTATCTTGAGCGAGACGCATTTCGATTTCTTGCGCCGAAAATCTCGCCCGCAATTGTAAACAACTTGTTGCGCCGCCCTTCCAGGGCGGCATTTTTTGTGTCATGCCCTTACAGTTGTGCCTTGCACTTTATGCTGTCAAAGTGCGTGCTGCAAAAACGTTACTGGAGGGCATCTATGGCACCAGCTCTGTCCGATCTTCAACCGCAATCAGCTCCTCAGGCTACCACAGCGGCGCAGACCGCTATCGACGATGGCCTGGTCAAAGAAGCCCAGGCATTTGCCGGTGAGCTTGCCGCATGGCGCCACGATCTCCATCAGATGCCCGAGCTCGGTAACAATCTTCCGCAGACGTCTGCCTATATCCAGGCACGTCTGGACGAGATGGATATTCCCTATACCACGCTTGTCGACGGCTCCTGTGTTGTTGGCCTGATCGGTGCCGGTGCGGCCGCGGCTGCTCAGGGCAATGGTGCGTGCACGGATGAGCAGTCCGGTACGGTTATCATGCTTCGCGGCGACATGGATGCCCTGCCCGTTGCCGAGGAATCGGGCGAGCCTTTCGCTTCCACCAACGGCTGCATGCACGCTTGTGGCCACGATATGCACGCGACGGCGCTGCTTGGTGCGGCGCGCCTGCTCAAGGCCCGCGAGGCAGAGCTTGTTGATGCCAACGCCACGGTTAAGTTGCTGTTCCAGCCGGGCGAGGAGACCTTTGAGGGCGCCCGCGCTGCCATCGCCGATGGCCTGCTGCAGAACCCGCGTCCCCAGGCCGCCTTTGCCATGCACGTTAACAGCCAGTCGCCGCTTGGCCTGGTGCTCTATGGCAGCCCTGCACTTTCGGGTGTATACGGTTTTCGCATCACGCTCCAGGGCAAGGGTGGTCACGGCTCGAGCCCCGAGATTTGCATCGACCCCATCACGGCGGGCGTGCATGTGCACCTGGCGCTCCAGGAGCTTATCTCCCGCGAGGTGCCGGCGGCCAAGGAGGTCGCACTTACCGTGGGTAAGTTCGCCGGCGGTCAGGCTGCCAACGTCATCCCAGATACCTGCGTGCTGGAAGGCACGCTGCGCGGCTTCGACGTTGAGCTCATGGAGCACCTCAAGACCCGCATCGCGGAGGTCGTCAAAGGTGTTGCTACGACCTATCGTACGCCGGCGACTATCGAGACACTCTCGGATGTTCCCCCGCTCGTACTCGACAGCGATATGACTCAGGCGTCGCTTGGTTACGTGGGCGCAGTGCTGCCCAAGGCGGCTTTCTTGCCGCTTTTCCATGCCATGGCGAGTGAGGACTTCGCGCTTATCTCGAGCGAGATCCCAAGTGCGTACTTTACGGTGGGCGCGGCCGTAACCGACACGGACGAGCATTTTGCCCAGCATCATCCCAAGGCGCGCTTTAACGATGCCGAGCTTCCCCTCGGCGCCGCGGCTTATGCCGCCGTCGCTCTCGGATACATTGCGGACCACAAGGAGTAATCCATGTCTCCGCAACGTAAATTCTTCCCCGGCTGGCTCGTGGTGGCCTCCGGCTTTGTGATCATGGCCACGTGCTACACTATTTTCGTCAACTGCATGAGCCTGTTCCAGCCGCTCATCGTCAGCGACCTCGGGATTACGCTTGCCCAGTACAACGTCTCCAACGCTATCTCCACCGTGGTGAGCGTCGTGGGTTCGCTCGTTATCGGCCATGTTGCCGATAAGGTGAGTGGCCGCGTATTGGGCTCGCTCACCGTTATCGCTACCTCGGCGGTGCTCGCGGGTATGAGCTTTGTCGGTGAGCTGTGGCAGGTCTACGTGCTCTTTGCCGTCTCGGGCTGCTTTGCCGTCGCCTCGACCCGTCTGCTCATCAGCCTAGTGACCGCCAACTGGTTTACCGCCAAACGTGGCCTTGCCATTTCCATCGCACTTTCGGGTTCGGGCTTTGGCGGAGCCATTCTGTCTCCCATCGTGAGCTCGCTTATCGTGAGCGTTGGCTGGCGCTCTGCGTTCCTGGTGCTCGCTGCCGTCTGCATGGTGGCGGCGCTGCCCATCACGGCCTATTCCTTCCGCACCAAGCCTTCCGAGATCGGCCTTAAGCCGCTCGGCGAGAACCCGGGCGATCCGTCCGTCTCGACGGCTGGCGACAAGGACGAGCACACGGCCCCCGAGGTTAGCGTCGGCTGGTCTCGTATCAAGAAGAGCCCGGCATTTTGGCTGCTCGTCGTTGCCTTCCTCTTTATGGGCCTGGTCAACGGCGCCATCCTGCCCAACCAGGTCACCAACATGACGAGCGTTACCGTCAACGGCGCCAAGATTGTCACGGGCGGCCACGATCCCATGTGGGCAGGTACTGTGCTTTCGGCATATATGGTTACCGTCGTTATCGCCAAGATTTCGCTCGGCGCGATCTATGACCGCTTTGGCCTGCGCTTCGGCAATATCCTTGGCTCCGTTGCGTGCATTATCGCCTGCGTGGCGCTGTGCTTCCCGACGACGGACCTCGGTCCTATTGTCGCCGCGGTGAGCTTTGGTATCGGAACGTGTATGGGCACCATCACGCCTACCATCGCCGCGTCCAAGCAGTTTGGCATGGCCGACCTCGGCAAGGTCACGGGCACCATTACCTCGCTCGAGATGGTCGGCGGCACCGTAGGCGCTATCGTCTCGGGCGTGCTGTTCGATGCCACGGGCTCCTTTGCGAACACCTGGATCGTGTGCCTGGTGTGTTCTGTGGTCATGCTCGTATTCCTGCTGGCCTCGGAGCCTATCGCCGCCAAGCTGCGCGCAAGCGTGGCGGGGGAGTAGACGTCCGTCGTTCTTTTCTGTTCGCCCCGTTCTGCCCGTGGCTGCCTTGGAAGCCGAATGGAAGCTCGTACCATCATTCGCTTTCCAAGGCGGCTACGGGCCTACGAAATGGTCCCTTTTCCTCCGTCCCCAACAGATCACGTGACCCGAAGGGGACGGAGGAAAAGGGATCACAATCAGCGACGGCGCGTCTGGCCGAACGAGTCCCCATACCCTCGTTCG